>NZ_PJKB01000002.1:0-300000 GCF_002884975.1 Akkermansia muciniphila
CCCCCCCCCCCCCCCCCCCTTTCTTTCTGACCCGCTGAAGGAAAATTCCGGTTCTTCAGACGGGGAGGATGATGAAAAAAGTGAAGATGAAGAGGAGTGGGCCGGCTGGGAGAAACCGGGCATGGAGTCCGGCAGGCATCCTGCGGAGGATGCCGTTGCGGTCCGCGGTCCGGATAACTTTGCCGTTGCGACGGAAACGCCCGCGGACATTGTTGTAGCGGGAGGGGACAGCGTTTCCCTGGAAGAAGGGTATGGGGGAACGGTGCGCATGGAGGGGGACGGGGATATTTTCCTGGACAGTGCCAATGTCAGCGACGACGGCAACAAGGAGAAGCATTACGGCGTGAATATCCGGATGGACGGAGGTTCCGGGGCCAAAGTGTACCTGGGGTTCACGAGCTCCACGGCGCGCACGGCTTTTCTGGAGGGTACCATTTCCGGTACGGGAACACTGGTATTTGAGAACACGAGCCGCAGCCGGGTAAGCATTTTTGACCTGACGGGGGCGGACATGAGCGGCTTCAGCGGAGTAGTGCAGGCGGCCGCCCCCCGTTCCAGCCTTTCTTCCGAGGGCTATAATACGCCCGTCCAGGTTCAGGCGGCGGGTGACATGAACGCTGCGGTGGTTGACCTGTCCCTGATCCGCCAGGGAGGGAAGGACCCGGCCGGCCTGGGCGGCTGGCTGACGGGGAATGCCGGAACGCCGGGGCAGGTGATTTTGAAGCTGGAGGGGGATCTGCTTATCTCCGGCCTGGAGGGGACTACGGAGGGAGCCTCTTCCCGTGTTACGGTGGGCAACGGGACCACGGCTACTCTGACTATTGACGGTGCGGAGAACCATGAGTTCAGGGGGGTGATCGGCGGTCTGGGAGCGGACGGCGCCTATTATGAGGGGACGGAAAAGAATGAGAGCTACAAAAACGGGCAGGCCATTCAGGCGGACGGTACCGGAAGCATCAACCTGGTTAAAAAGGGTGCCGGGGCGCAAACCATCCATGAAGGCAGGCTGGGCAGCGTGGACATCCGGGGCGGCGTGCTCCGCCTGGGCGCCGGCGGCTCCATGGCCATCCGTGAATCCCTCTCCATCTCCTCCGGCGGCCTGCTGGACATTGCCGCCGGAGCCTCCCTTGCCCTGGATTACCATGAAACGGCTTCCCGCCTGAACGGCATGAATTGGCAGTCCGCAGGAACTCTTGTTTTCAGCAAGGGACTGAGCCTGGATATGGCGGGAACGTTCCGGCTGGATTCTTCCGTGCAGTTTGCGGAAGGAAGCGCGCTGACGGTGGTTATTCCTGAATCCGGCATTCAGTCCGGAGAATCCCGGAAGCTTATTTCCGTGACGGAGGGCAATACCCTCTCCTTTGCGGATGCCGTGCAGAAGGAAAAAGTCAGGTACACCGAGGGAAGGGATGCGGACGGAAACTGGATTTACCGGGATATTGACGTTTACAGCGGACTGACTCTGAACGTGCAGGGGGATGACCAGTGGCAGATGCTCGTGACAGGGCTGGATTCCTCTTCCCTGGAAGGGACCTACTTTGACGCGGACAAATTCAACTATTACGTCTGGCAGGGAAACAGCGTCCAGGCCCCGGACGGCAATGTGTGGTCTGACGGCGCCAGGGGCGGCAGTCCGTGGGAAGGCAGCCTCACGTTCCGCAACGGAGAACGCGAAGTCCTTTTCGGCATGCGGGACTTGTCCGGCCACGCCGTGAAAAGCTTTGACGTTACTCTGGACGGAACGGTGCGCGTTTCCAGGCTGACGGTTTCCGTGGACAAGGAGGCGAACGGCGGCATGGGGTATGTCTTTCACGCCGCGGACAGGGGAACGGGCAGCATTGCGGATGCCGGGGAAGGCATCGCGGGAAAGCTGGTCAAGGAAGGGGTGGGCATGCTGACCCTGGCCACCGGCAATACTTTTTCCGGAGGCACGGAGATTCTGGAGGGCAGCATTCTGGTGGCCCGGCAGGGGGCTCTGGGGTCCGGAGACATCCGGATGGCGGACGGAACGGAACTATATGTGAATTACCCTTTTGCCACAGAACTGGATTCCCATTACCGCAACCCTTCCATAGCCAACAATATCCGGATAGGCACGTCCTCCAAGGACACGGCAAAGGTAGTGATAGGCTATTCCCCGCTCACCCTGGCGGAGAAAGAGGACCTGCCCGGCGCAGGTTCCTCCGGCTACCAGTGGGATTACCTGACTTCCCGCCACTGGCGCACGCTGTCCATGACCGGCAGGCTGGACGGTTATGGAGAACTGACGCTGATGGGCTATACCTCCACGACCAATGGCGGACGGGACAAATGGGTGAGCATGTTCCACATCTGTGATGAAAGTCTGGCTCCGGGAGAAAAATCCAGTTTTACCGGCACGGTCAAGCTGGACAACTACATTCTGTATTCCGAGGCGGACTCCCCCGCCAATGCGGATTCCAACAATGACATTCTTGCCGTCCGCAAGCCCGGCGCCGTGCAGCTTATCGTGGAAGACGACGCGCTGCGGAACGCCAAGGTGGACCTGACGCGCGCCCATACCGTGAATGCGGCGGACAACGGCACCGCTTTTGAAGGCAAGGAGCGCATGGACCTTTACCACATCCTGCTGGTGCAGAAGGACTCCGTTCTGGCGGGACTGCAGGGTGACTTGATCGGCAAGACGCAGGACAGCGAATACTACGGGAAGAACTACACCGTGGGAAGCGAGGTGGATACGCTGCGTGTGCTGACCAACTCCAACAGTACGCTGACGCTGGACGTGAAGGAGACGGAAAGCCTGTACTTTGCCGGCGTTTTAGGCATTGCCTCCGAGTACGGTTCCGCCACTTCCGGCAAGGTGACGGCCGCCAGCAAGGAAACCCTTTCCCTGACCAAGACGGGCGCGGGAGCCCAGTACATCCATACGGCTGCCGTCAACCGCCTGGTTCTCCGGGAAGGGATGCTGGGTTTCAACAACCTGAATGTAAAGACGAGCGCCACCCTGCACGGCGGCACTACCCTGGACCTGGGCGTGACACGCGGCGTCACTTCCGGCGGCACGGTGCAGGACTGGGGAGCGGCCAAAGGCGGCATGACGATCAATCCGGGGTATGCCTTTCACATCGTGACGGACAAGGCCTTCAGTGTGAATGCGGGGGAAGGCCCGGTGACGGTCCCTGAAACGGCTGTAGTGAATGGTTCCGTGACGGTTTCCGATACCTCTTTCCTGTACTTTGACTGTAATATCCTGCCTTCTGAATGGCAGGAGCATCCCCTGCTGGCCATCAAGGGGCTGGATGGCATGGCGGATTCAGGGCGCCTGAACCTGGACGGGGATATCCTGGTGCGTTTTGACGGTTACGACTTCGGAAACACAAATACGGTTGATAAGAAATATTACCTGGCAACCACGGAAAACGGCATTTACGTGGACGGGACGCTGGGCGGCTTTCAAACGCGCACGATCTCCGTCGGCAACGGCTGGTTCGGCATCATTAAAATTTCCGAGGACAACATGAACCTGGTCATGACGGTGACCAATACGCCCATCCGCACCTGGTACAACGGGGAAGGCCGGAGCGAGGGGGAATACGTGGCCGCCACGGATAACGTCTGGTTTGGCAACGAGTTGGCGGATGGCGAGGGTACCGACCGCAGCCACTGGTTGGAAGGATTGGATAAGAATCTGGGACTCAACGGCTTTTACCGTGATACCTATCACGTGGCCTTTGGCGCGGAAGGCGCGGGCAAGACGGGAATGGTGGAAAAGGAAGGCGGGGAGGATTTCAACGTGGTGCTCATCAAGGGAGAAGTGCGCCCGGCATCCATCCGCGTGAAGGATGACGTCAACTACATTTTCCGCGCCCATGCGGACGGCGGCCTGATTGCGGACGGCTCCCTGCCGGAGGATTACGAAACCAGCGGATGGAAGACCATCCTGACCAAGGACGGAGCGGGTACCCTGGTGATGGAAACGGCCAACACGTATTCCGGCGGAACGGAAGTCAACGGAGGCAGGATCGTCATGCGGGACGCCGCCGCCCTGGGCACCGGGGAAATCCGGATGTTTAACGGCACCTCCCTGGTTCTGGACTACCGGAGCGGCGGATTTATCCAGCAGGTGTCCTCCCTGGGCAACCTGCTCACGATCGCCGAGAATTCCGTGGTGGAGGTATCCCACACGGACAGGGTGATCGGGGCTGTTATTTCCACCGTCCGTGGTGGGGCCACCGCCAATCTGGTGGTGCAGCATGCCAACGGCGGCGGCCAGACCGTTTTTCAACTGGAAGACGGTTCCGGTTTCCACGGAAAGGTCAGTATGGGCGGGGCGGAAAACGGGCAGGGAACGGTACAGGTGTGCCTGGACAGGGATACCTGGATGAAATCCCTGTTTGACCTGAGCCTGAACGGCGTCCGCAACACGGTGCTGCATCTTGATTCCGTGGAGGAGGTCCACAACCTGACTCTGGCGGGCATCATGGGGAATGATGAAGCCTCCTGCGTCACTACGGAAGCTTCCGCAGGACGGGATTCCGCCACCACCCTCCTGCTGGCGGTGGACACGGCGGACCGCGTTTATCACGGCAACCTGGGGTTTGGGCAGTACATTGACATGTACGATACGGGCAAAAAGTATGACTCCGGCTACATAGGCCTGGTGAAAACGGGCGTCTTTTCCCAGACGGCGGGGAATGCGCGCCTGGCTTTCCTGACTATTGACGCCGGTTCCCTGAAGGTGGAGAAGGCCCTCTTCCTGGTTGGGGAACTGAACGTGGGGCAGGATGGCAGCCTGGTGGTGGGCAGGGACGAATGGCAGGCGCTGTATGATTATGACGTGCAGGTTAATGACGGCGGCGTTCTGCGCCTGGGTTCCGGCTTCGGCACCCTGTCCGGAACTCCCTATACGGAAGACGGTGTGCAGAAAACCGGCAACACGATTCTTCTGAATGGCGGCGGCGTGCTGGGCATGCTGGACGCGGACTGGGAGAATCATCATGAAATGGTGGTGGACGCCGGAGGCAAGGCCTTTGTGCTGGACACGACCGGGTACGGCCCGGATACCATGACGGCCTCCGGTGACAGCCATGTCATGACGCTTAACGGCGTCATCAAGCCCGGCGAAACCTCCGGAACCATCATCATTAAAAATGACAACGCCGGCAAAAACGGGCGTGTGGTGCTGGGGGGCGCCAATACATGGGCGGGCACCTACCAGGTGACGGACCACGCCGCGCTGGAACTGGCCCATGCGGGAGCGCTCAATGAAAAGGCAAACGTGGAGCTTCTGGGGGCCAATTCCCGGCTGGATGTGAAGGCGGAAACGGTCTCCTACGCCAGCTCCGTGAAACTGGCGGGTGCGGGCGCCTCCGTGAACACGTTGAATTCCTCCCCCCTGTCCGGTATTTCCGTGGCGGTGACGGCGCGGGACGGGGCTTCCTCCTCCACGGTGGAGCGCGCTTCCTTCGGGTCCTCCGCAGGAACCGGAATCGTCAAGGGAGCAA
Source organism: Akkermansia muciniphila (assembly GCF_002884975.1). NCBI lineage: Bacteria > Pseudomonadati > Verrucomicrobiota > Verrucomicrobiia > Verrucomicrobiales > Akkermansiaceae > Akkermansia > Akkermansia muciniphila. The sequence continues at coordinate 5,484 of NZ_PJKB01000002.1, forward strand.
GCGCCGCGGACCGGGCGCAGTTGAACGGGGTCCGGGTAAGCGTCAGGACTGGGGCGGCGCTGGCCCATACGGAATTCTCCGGTTCCGTGCTGGAGGTGGCCGCGGGGCAGGAGGCCCGCGTGGAAGACATGCTCATTCATGCGGCGGATTCCGGCATCAGGCTGGGGGAACTTTCCTCCCTGGCCGTCTCCTCCGTCTCCGCGTCCCGGACTGCGCCGAACCTGAACATCAGCTATGCGGACGGCAATTTCTCCATGACGGACCCCGGCACGTGGACGACCAACGCGCTCATTACCGGAGCGGGGAACGCCTCCGTGGACTTCTCCGGGGGAGTGAACCTGATGCTCACGGAATGTTCCGCTGCCCTGATTGCGCAACTGGTGGATTCCAGGGTGACTGCCATTCACTTTGTTCTTTACGACGGCTCCCTCACCAATACGTTCAGCGGGGATGCCACCCTGGCCTCCGTTCTTTATGACGCCGCCCTGAAAAACGCCGGATTCCTGCTGGAAAACGGGGATTCCTGGATGCGGGACGGCGTGGTGACTCTGGTACGTACGGTTCCGGAACCCGGAACGGCCGCGCTTGGCCTGCTGGGGCTGGGCGCGCTGCTGCTGCGCCGCCGCAGGAACTGAAATTTCCCGCGTTAAAACATTCCGGCGCCGTACGCTTGATGATGCGTGCGGCGCCGGAATAGATAAAAACGGAAGGCCCGGACAAGGTCCGGCCCGGAACGGGAGCGTCTTTTACCGGGAGGACTTCGCCTGCTGCCAGCGTTCCTCCATGGCATCCAGCCCTGCCTCCTCCAGGGACACGCCGTCCCTGGAAAGCAGGCGTTCCATCTCATTGAAACGCTGCTCGAACTTTTTATTGGCTCCCGCCATGGCCGCTTCCGGGTCAATGCCCTTCTTGCGGCACAGGTTGACTACGGAAAAAAGCAGGTCCCCCAGTTCCTCCGTGACGCGCGGGTCCCCCTCCGCCGCGGGCAGGATTTCCTCACACTCCGCGGTTTCTTCCTTCACCTTGTCCAGGGCGCCCTGGGCGTCCGGCCAGTCAAACCCCACTTTGGCGGCTTTCTTCTGAAGCTTCCAGGCGCGGAGCATGGGCGGCAGCCCCTTGCCCGTTCCGTGCAGGTACGGGGTGGCCTCCGTGCCTTTTTCCTGGCGTTTGATCTTGTCCCACTGGGTCAGCACGGCATCCGTCGTATCCGCCGTGGATTGGGCAAACACATGGGGATGGCGGCGCACGAGCTTTTCGCTCACTTCCGCGGCCACGTCATTGAAATTGAAACGCCCCGCCTCCCGGGCGATCTCCGCATGAAAAACCACCTGAAGCAAAACGTCGCCCAGCTCCTCCTTCATCTGCTCCCAGTCGTCCCGCTGGATCGTGTCCACTACCTCATAAGCTTCCTCAATCATGTTGGTAATCAGGGAGCGGTGGGTCTGTTCCGCGTCCCAGGGGCAGCCCTGGGGGGCTCGCAGGCGTTTCATGATGGCGATGAGGCGCTGCATCTGGAGGGCAGGCTCGCGGCATTCGATCATTTCAGTGTCGTTCATGACAGAGCCATACTAATCGCGCAAGGGCGGATGACTAGCAAAAATTCCTCTTTACCCGGGGCGGTTCTTCCTTACACTCGCCCCCATGGAAGTTCACACGTGGAAAGAACGCACGGAAGAAGGCACCCTGGTGTACAGGGCATGCCACCACGCCAACAAATGGAAGCTGGAATGCGCTCCCAAGGTGGGCCGTGCGGAACGTGATGATGTGGAATGGGAGCACGTGGAATTCACGCGCGGGCACTGGGTGACCCTGCGGGACGTTCTCTGGCGCAAATACCAGCGCAAGCGCTGCCCGTGGCGCTTTATTGAGGCCATAGACAAGCTTCTGGAAGACATGCCAGAAGAAGAGGAAGCCAGCCCCCGCGGCGGGGAGGACGGCCAGTAGGCCGCATTTCCAATTCAGCCGGGCGGATATGCTGGGGACGGTGTTCAGGGAGTGGCTCTCCTGGGTGTATCCCTTCATCTGCGAGCTGTGCGGCCGCGGCGGCCTGGACGGCTGCCATGTCTGCCCGGAATGCCGGGAGCGCTTCCTCCCCGTTGAACCACCCTGCTGTGCCGTCTGCGGGGAACCTGCGGAGGGCTCCTTTATCCCGTCCGGCCTGTGCCGCCGCTGTGCGGAAGCCGCGCCGTCCTTTGAGGAGGCCCGGGCTGCTTATGTGAATGAAGGGGCTTTGAGAGACCTCCTGCTGGCTTTCAAATATGCCGGGGCCGTGCATCTGGCCGGAACCTTTGCCGGGATGATGGCGGATGCCGTGCGCGGAAATCCCCACTGGTTCGGCGGGAAAAAACGCCTGCTTGTTCCAGTGCCCATGCACCGCCGCAAGCTTGTCCGCAGGGGGTACAACCAGGCGCAGGAACTGGCGGTTCTGCTGGGCAGGGAACTTGGCTGGCCCTGTGCCGGAGTGCTGAAACGCCTGCCGGACCGGCTGCCCCAGGCCAGCCTGGCGCGGGAGCAGCGCCTCAGGCACGCCCGGAAAATCTATGCTGCGGATGAACAAAGGATAAAACGCCATCCTGTTGCGGGAAGGGACGTTCTGCTGGTGGATGACGTTTTCACCACCGGGGCCACGGCGGACGCCTGCGCGCATCTGCTCCTCAGGGCCGGAGCGGCCTCCGTGTGCGTATTCACGCTGGCGCGGACGCACCATGCATGGCATGGCTGAACCGGAATTTTCTTTCAGCCTGTCCGTTTCCTTCCTACAATGGCAACCATGAATCCGGAGCTGGTGTTTCACACGGAAGATGAAGTCATGTTTTATGATACGGACTGCGGAGGAGTGGTTCATAATCTGGCCTACCTGCGGATGATTGAAGCCTGCCGCACCAAACTGGGGGCCAGGCTGGGGATGGACTATAAAACCATGAGCGGTCTCCGGCAATTCGCCGTGGTGGTGCGCCATGAGATCAATTACGTGCGCCCTGCCGTGCTGGGGGACACCATTGTCACGACAGGGTGGCTGCAATCCGTGGAGAGGGCCTCGTTCTGGTGCGACTTTGAAATGCGCCGCGCTTCCAACAACGACCTGCTGGTGAAAGCCCATCAGCAGCTTGCCCTGGTGCAGATGCCCCAGGGACGGCCCACGCGCATTCCCGCGGAATGGCGCGCCCGGTGGCAGGAATACATTGAATCCTGATCTTTTTTTGTCCGCCTTCCATTTTGCGCTTGCCATGAAAGGGGGCGTGGTGTTTACTGCCTCCGCCCTTCCAGCAAGGGTAAGTGCTTGGGTAGCTCAGTTGGTAGAGCAGTAGACTTTTAATCTATTGGTCCCGGGTTCGAGTCCCGGTCCAAGTACCATTCATTTTTTATCCTATGAAACTCTGCAAGGAACTATTCCTTGCAGAGTTTCTTTTTAGGTGGATCCAATGGACAGCCTGTTTCGTTGTTGCCCCGTGATTGTTTGAATAAACATCAATTACTTATTTGGACTGGGAGTTTCATGAAAGTCACGCTGGACAGCGCGTTCTATTTCATGGAACAGCAGGAAATGGTCCTTCAGATGGTACAGCCATGATTTGATGTCCGCCAGTTCATGGGTTTCCAGCATGACCACGGGGGAGATGAACGGCGTTTTCTTGATGGCTACTTCAATGAGCCCGATGATTTCATTCCTCCTGCTCAGGACGGGAATGGCGAGGTACTGCATGTATTTTTCCTCCGGGGGCTGGTTGCGTTTCCGGTAGAAGCTGCGCCTCACTTCTCCGGGACCGGAGAGAACCAGGGGGCTGAGATGGCGTTCCGCGAATAATTGTTCGTCCAGCATGGAGGGAGTTCCGGTCACAGGGCGCGGAGGCTGGGCCAGCAGGGAAGGGGTGTCATTATTGTGTTCTCCCTGTGCATAGCCCGTAACGCGCAGGAAAGTTTGATCATCCTGCCGTTCCGCCTGGATATAAAGCACTTCAAAGATGAGGGAATTCTTGTATTCGGCCAGAGCTGCGGCAATCGTGGAGCACAGGAACAGGCAGGCGCCGTTGAAACTCTCCGCTGTTCCGCGGGAACCGTCCGTCTTGTTCTCCCGGCAGGCTCCGCCGTTCAGCTTGTTGGCAAAGTGTTCATATTCTCCGCTCAGCGAGGCGTACGTCTTTTTATAAAGGGCGGCGCTCCGGTTTTTAAGGGTGCAGGTATGCTCTTTTTCTTCCCTCCTCCTGTTGATCAGCCTTTGACATTCCACATGCCAAACAATGAAAGCCGCGCCAAGGATCACAAGCAGGACGATTTTTCCCGTATTGGCTTTCTCCATGGGCGTTCCTCCGATGATGGAGATGACAATAACCAGAATGGGCTGGAACAGGTTTGCTTTCTTGATGAAGGAAGTCTCTTTGGACATATAAAGAAGCGGGAGAAAAATTGGTTGAAATTAAGGTGATGCTGTATAAGTTTTGTTAAAGGTGTGTTACGGGTTGATTCTCAAAAATATTCCATATTTAATATTGGAGAGGGGAAGAGTGCGGAGAAGGAAGTGGAGTGGTCTTTACTTATGTGAGTTTAAATAAAATTTATTTACAATCAATGAGTTTTTATTAATTTAGAAATATTCTAATACGGTATTTCTTTGATTGATAATGCTTCTTCGGTTCCAATAATTGTTAGGAAAAAAGAATGATTTTCCGTTTGGGAAACGGTTTGTTAAACCGCAGTGTTCTGCCGTGTTTTATTTTCAAATTGAAAATCTTTTTATTTCCAGGATAAAAAGAAGGGGACCAAGCTCCGCCCCGGGCCGGAAGGCTGGATTTTTTATGGAATTCCCCGTAAATGAATGAATGGGGAGTCATTTATCATAAATGACTTTTACGGATACCGGCGGGAAAATGTATTTTTAACAGGCGGGGATGACCGGTTCCCGTTCTTGTCTCCGGGCAGCGTTATTCGGCATGGTTTTCCGCCGCCCACTTTTTGTACTGGGCGGATATCTGCTCAATGAGCGGCTGGTGCCTGGGTGCCAGGTTTTTCTGTTCCGTCCTGTCTTTGATATCGTACACCTGCCAGGGCCCGCGGTTGGGAGCCACCAGCTTGAATTGGTTGGTCAGGGCCGCCCGGTTCCTCTGATGCTCCCAGAAGATGGTGCGGGGAGGGCAGGTATTGGGAATGTAGTCCCAGACCCTGGCCGGAGGGAGCTTTCCTGGATTGGCCCAGTAGGCGTTAAGCGGCTTGCCGTCCATGTGGGCCGGAACCGGGAGCGTGGCCCACGTGAGGCAGGTGGGCGCGATGTCCTGAAGGAGGAAGGGTGAGTGGTAGCGCGTGCCGGGGCGGATTTTGGAGGGGTAGCGGATGATGAAGGGAGCGGACAGTCCCCCGTCAAAGGTTTCAATTTTATAATTGCGGTAGGGTGTATTGGAGACAGCGGCCCACATGGGGCCGTACCCGTCCCGGCAGCCCACTTCTCCCAGGGGGCCGATGGGAAGGACGGTTTTCTTGTTCCTGTTGTTCTGGGGCATTTCCGCCGTTGCCCCGTTGTCCGACAGAAATATGACGATTGTGTTGCCGCTGAGGCGGTGGTGGTCCAGGGAGGCGAGGATGCGGCCTATGCCGCGGTCCATGATGGAGATTTGGGCGGCATAGGTAGCCATGCAGCCGGCAAGATACTCCTTGCGTTCCGCAGTAGCCTTGTCATAACCCGCGGGATTGAATTTGCCCGCCATGCCCAGTTTGGCGGAGGGGGGGACAATGCCTGTCTGCTTCTGTTTTTCCAGCCTTTTGGCGGCAATGGCGTGGGGGGATTTGCCTCTGTAGGCCGGGAGCATTTTTTCTATTTCCTCCCGGGGGGCCTGAAGGGGCGTGTGCGGTGCCGTGTAAGCCACGTAAAGGAAGAAGGGTTTTTTGTTTCTGGCGGCATCGTCAAGGTAGGCCAGGGCCGTTTTGGTGATGTCATCCGTCATGTAGAAGTCCTCAGGGAGATCCTCCGGCCTGAGCAGTTTTCCGTCTTCCCCGAAGGGGCGGTCCGGCATGGGCTTGTAGTAGTCCGCCGCTCCGCCCAGTAATCCGCGGTAACGGTCAAAACCGCGGTCCCATGGGTAAGTGCCCTGGACTTTCCCCAGGTGCCATTTTCCGGAAAGGTAGGTGCGGTATCCCCCTTTTTTCAAGAGTTCCGGCAGGGTGGGAATGTCCGGGTTGAGGCGTCCGCGGTAGCCGGGGCGCCCGCTGTCGTCGTCCAGCAGCCCTACGTCCACCTTGTGGGGTTCGCATCCCGTCATGATGGAAGCGCGGGAAGGAGAGCAGCGGGAAGCCGTGTAGCACCGGGTAGCCAGCATGCCCTGCCTGGCCAGGGAGTCCAGGGCCGGAGTAGGTATTTCAGACCCGTAGCAGCCAAGGTCGGACCAACCCATGTCATCCGCCAGGATGAGGACGATGTTGGGCTTGTCCGCCAGGGAGGGGGCAACAGTGAGCAGGCAGAGGGCCATGCAGCCCAGGATGGAAAAACACGGAATGAAACGCATGAGGAAAGGTGGTGTGCTGTTATGTGGATGGGACCGCTGCCGGTTCTTGCTGCAGAGTTGAAAAAGCAGGTTTTTCCCCTTGTTCTCCGTGTGCCTGCCGTTCCTGGAGAATCTCCCCGGAGGTTGAATGCGCTCTCTGCCGTGTGATGCGGCGTGCCGGAAGGAACGCGCCTGCTACCACCACAGGATGGCGCAGAGCAGGATGGCGGCTCCGTAAGCCATGCCGCCCAGGCACAGGGGCGTCCACAGGGCGGGTCTGGAGCAGATTTTGTTTACCATGTCCCGGTACAGGTAGGGCTTGCCGATCCAGAGGAGGGAGAGGAAAATGACGATGTAGCACCAGATAGGGATGAGTAGCCGGGTGACAGGGTCTTGAAGGAAAGCCGCGCTGAGGAGAGGGGCCGCCACCATCAGGCCGAAGATGCCGAGCGCGCGCGGAAAGAGCAGGTTTTTCACCTGCGTGACCATCAGCACCAGGAACACGGGGCATGCAAGCTGGAGCAGCCACCGGATGCCTTCAAATTCCGCCAGGCCCACCCGGAAGTAACTCAGGACGCCCAGCCCCTCCGGAGCCACCAGCAGGAAGAACCAGAACAGGCCGATGGCCAGCAGGACCTGCGCCAGCAGGTGGTTGCGCGGAGAGGCCAGCAGGAAGGCTTGAACTTGCTGTCTTTTGACCAGCGCATACAGGTGGACCAGCAGCAGAACAGCGCCCAGGACATACCCTGCCACAGGCAGCGGTATCATTCCATCATACGGATGCAGAAAAGGGGCGTGCTGGTTCATCTGAACGCTAACCTTAATGATTATCCCGGCTTCGTAAAGGCGAATCAGCGGGAGAGGGAAGAAAATTCCATCGGTTTCCCGGTCCCGGGCCGAGGGAATTTCCCGCGGTGAGCGGAGAAATGCGGTTCAGGAGTCCTTGGTGACCTTTTCAAACGTGGGGTCTTCAACGGCGGAGATTTTCCCATCCGCATAAAGCACCATAATGCCTCCCTGGTGGCGTTCCAGGGCCGGAACCACAATTTCCTCAAAGTCCTGTTCCGTGATGACGCTGCGTCCGTCAATCGGGATGCCGTCGCTGATCCAGGGCTTGCCCCGGAGAGCCTGGCCGCGCGCCACGTTCATGGGGCGGCCCTTCCTGTTGTCCAGCCAGCTGGTGTAGGAGATGGTGTCCGGGCTGGCGGGAAGGTTGGTGTCTTCCGCCGCAAGGATTTCCGGGCGCTTGTCAGCCGTGCACCGGAAAGTGTCCGGCAGCATGTTCGGCTCCTTGTCGTTCCGGGCGATCAGGTCCGGCTGCTCCGCGTTCACGATGGGGGCCAGGGCGTCCCACCAGTTGCGGCATTCGCGGGCGCTCAAGAGGCTGTCCTTCATGCCGCTGGAAGGGAGCTTGCCGCCGTTCTGGCCTGCGAATTCCTTGCCCCAGTCGCTGATGCGGCGCAGGTTGTCCGTACAGCGCGTTCTGGCCGCCGTTTCCGTGGCGTGGGAGTAAATGCTGTAGGATACGCCTGCCAGCAGGGCGATGATGGCGATGACTACGAGAACTTCAATGAGCGTGAAACCTTTGCTGCGGGAGGTGAGTGAGCGGGCTTTCATGATTTCACGCCATTATGCATGATTGCTGCCGCTTGAAAAGGCAGAAACTGCGGTCCGGGATGAAAAGCGTTTACCGGAGCGCGGGAAACGGAAAAGGCCGGTCCCGTGGAGGACCGGCCTGGAGAAATGGAAATGTCCTGGTTCCGCTTACTTGGCGGAAGTGACCAGGGCGGCGAAGGAATCCGGCTTCAGGGACGCGCCGCCCACCAGGGCGCCGTCAATGTCCGGCTGGGCCATGAGTTCCACCACGTTTTCCGGCTTCACGGAGCCGCCGTACTGGATGCGCACCTTGGCGGCGGTGTCTGCGCCGAAGACGTCGGAAATGACCTTGCGGATGAAAGCATGGGCCTCCTGCGCTTCCTTGGAGGTGGCGGTCAGGCCCGTGCCGATGGCCCAGACGGGTTCATAGGCGATGACCAGGTTGGCCACTTCTTCCGGGGTGAGGTCCTTGAGGCCGCCCTTGATCTGGATTTCCAGCACGGGTTCCAGAATGCCGCCCAGGCGTTCGTCCTTCGTTTCACCGATGCAGAAGATCGGGGTGATGCCGGCGGCGATGGCCTTCTTGATCTTGGCGTTGATGATGGCGTCCGTTTCACCGAAGTACTGGCGGCGTTCGCTGTGGCCGAGCACGACGTATTTGAGGCCCAGTTCATTCAGCATGCTGGTGGAGATTTCACCAGTGTAGGCTCCGTTGTCATGCTGGGAGACGTTCTGGGCGCCTACGGCGGCGCAGGAGCAGCCGTTCAGGGCATTCAGCACGGAGGGGATGGTGGTGAAGGGGGGGATGATGACGGTGTCGCACGCGACGTCTTTTCCCTTAACGAGGTTTTTGAAGCTTTCGATGAATTGGGCGCCTTCAGCGGGGCCGATGTTCATCTTCCAGTTGGCGGCAATGATAGGTTTGCGGGACATAGTGGAATGAGATTAATCAGGAAGACGCATTGTTGCCAAATTGAGGCGGAGGTCAAGCACAGATCAAAAGGGCCGCATACGCGCCGTCCGATTTTTCCTGATGGGGAAGGATGAGTTTTTCCTCTTTCAGCGTCCACTCCGGGTGGTTCCGCAGAAAATCCCTGACCAGCAGGCCGTCCTCCTCCGCGTCAATGGAGCAGGTGGAGTATACGAGCCTGCCGCCCGGCTTCACGGCGCGGGAGGCGTTTTCCAGAATGGTCTTCTGGAGAGCGGCCAGACGGCGGATTTCCGCCGGAGTTACGCGCCAGCGCACGTCCACGCGGCGCTGGATGACCCCCGTGTTGGAGCAGGGCACGTCCAGAAGCACGGCGTCAAAATGGCGTTCCCATTCCGGAGGGCACGGCAGGGACCAGTCCGCCTGCGCCGTTTTGACGGCAGAGGAGCCCTGCCTGTCCAGGTTTTCCTGAAGGGTGGGCAGGCGGTGTTCATGAAGGTCCGTGGCGGTCAGGTGCGCCTTTCCCCCGGTGGCGGCAATGATGGCAGCGGCCTTGCCGCCGGGGGCGGCGCAGGCATCCAGAATTTCCTCTCCGGGGCGCGGAGCCAGCAGGTCAATCGCGTAACGGGTGGAGGGGTCCGCCACGTACAGGGAACCGGCCTGGATATCTTCCAGCGGCAGGGGGCCTTCCACGGAGAACCAGCCGGGTGCCCGGTCCAGCGGAGTGAGGGAGGCGGGAAGGCCGTTCATGGGGATCAGGGGATTGGCGCGTACGTACAGGCGCGGCGTGGTATTGTTCCAGCGGAGCAGGTCACGGGTTGTTTCCCGGTCCGTCTGCTGCGTCCAGCGTTCCACCAGCCATGCCGGGGTGGAATAAAGAACGGGGAGGGGAAGTTTTTCCCGTTCGGCCAGGATGGCTTTTTCCCGCCGCAGGGCGTTGCGCAGAATAGCGTTGACCAGTCCCCTCAGGCGTGACGGCGCAAGGTTGACGGTTTCATACACGGCGGCATGGTCCGCCATGCCCAGCAGGAAAAGCTGGCACAGGCCGAGCTGGAGGATGAGGCGCATTTCCAGGTCCAGCCTGCCCTGCCGCAGGGAGTCGATCACGTGGTCCAGCCAGGTCCGGTTGCGCAGCACGCCGAAGACCAGGGCCTGCACCAGATGCCTGTCCGCCGTGGAAAGCTGCGCCCGTGAACATTCCCGGTCCACGAGGGTTTCCGCAAAGGAGTGGCCTTCATGCCAGCGTAGCAGGCAATTCAGGGCTGTCTGGCGGGAGGATGGTTTTTTTTTGTTCACCGGGGAACTCTACATGCTGGGCCCGCAAGTTTCAACCCGCAAAAGCACACGGTGCGGAATGGCTTGCGCAGGGGGGTGAACTCCGGAGCGGTTGCATTACTTGTCCTTCCGCGGGCTGCCCACTTCCCTGCTGTAAATGGCCTGGAGCTGCCGGAGCCGCTCCGGCTGCGTTTCCGCCAGGTTGTGTCTTTCCTCCGGGTCCGCGGTTATTTGGAATAAGAGCCATTTCCCCCGTTGGTTGGTGAGCTTCCACCCGTCTTCGGTGATGATGGTGCGGTCCACGACTATATGGCTGCGCGGCGCGGCCTGTTTGCCGAACAGCGGATTATTATAGGAAACGGCATCCTTCCCGGCAGGCATGGGGATCCCGGCGAGCTCGGCAAAGGCGGCCATGTGGTCGTAGTTGGCGGTGAGGGCGTGGCAGGTTTTTCCTGCCGGAACGGTGCCGGGCCAGGAGATGATCATGGGGACGCGGATGCCCCCTTCATGATTGGTCCATTTCAGCCCGGCCATATTAACCATGCCTTCGTCCGGGCTGATGCGCCCGCGGCTGCCGCGGAAGGCGTCCAATACCTCCCCGGTACCGTCCAGCACGCCGCCGTGGCAGTTGAGGCCGCGCCCGCGGCTCTTATCCGTCCGGTAATAGAGTTCATGCCCGTTGTCGGAGGCAAAAATGATCATGGTCCGTTTTTCCAGGCCCAGGCTGCGGACCTGCGCCACGATGGCTCCTACCTGTTTGTCCAGCTTGTCTACCATGGAGGCGTATTCCTCCGCCGCTCCGGCGCACTCCCTGTTGGGACCGGAGGCGTCCGCGTACGCCTTGCGTATCTCCGGATGTCCGGCATACGTATTTTCCGCAGGCGGGATGTCCACGGGGCCATGCGGAAGATTGGTGGAGAAGAAAATGAACATGGGCCTGTTCCGGTTCTTCTTCATGAATTCCAGCGTTTCCCGGAGCATTACGTCCGGGGCGTAGGTTGTTTTTCCATCCCTGCTGCCGCGGCGTTTTTCCGTGGCTCCGGCGCTGTAATTCTCCACCGTTATTCCGGCGTCCGGCCTTGTGTTGCCTTCCAGGGGGAGCCTCTCCCCGTTTTTCCACAGGAAAGAGGGGTAGAAACCGTGGGCGCGCTGGTGGTCCATATAGCCCGTATAATAGTCCCAGCCGTGCCTTTTCATTTCAGCGTGCCAGGTGTTGAACCCCCAGTCCAGCTTGCCGAACTGCGCGGTGGCGTAACCTGCCTTTTTCAATAGTTCCGGCAGAAAGACTTCCCTGGCGGATGGCTTGATAGGGGAGGCCTTGGCGGCTTTTTCCTCCAGTTCCCCGTTGCTCCAGCCTTCTTTTTCCGCTCTCGTGACCAGCCCTCCGGCGGTCTGCGTGTAGGAACCGGAATGGCTGTCATGCACTCCCATGAGCAGGGAGGCCCGCGCCGGGCAGCAGTACTGGCTGCTGTAGCACCGCGTGAACATGACTCCCTGCCTTGCAAGGCGGTCAATGTTGGGCGTCTTGACGATCTGCTGGCCGTAGCATCCCAGCATGCCCATGCCCAGGTCGTCCGCGTAAATGAGGATGATGTTGGGCTTGGACCCGCCAGGCGCCCCCATGGACAGGGAGCACACCCAGAAAAATACCGCCGGCAGAAGGCGCAGGAAAGGGGTCATGAAAATGAGTACGTTCCGTTCATGGACCGTTTATCAGTAAAAAACCGCCCGGAAGAAGACTCCCGGGCGGTTGAAAGAGGTTTGGCCTGTGGGGCTTAGTTGCCGTACGGCTTGTTGACGCGGCTGAATTGCTTCAGGCGCAGGCCGTTCAGGTGGATGAAGCCTTCCGCGTCGTCCTGGTTGTACAGCTCCTCGTGGCCGCCTTCCATCGTGGCGATCTCTTCGGAATACAGGGACTGGGGGGAACGGCGTCCGGCGTACATGACGTTGCCCTTGTAAAGTTTCAGGCGCACTTCCCCGTTGACGGTTTCCTGGGACTTGGTCACCAGGGCCTGGATGGCTTCACGTTCCGGAGCAAACCAGAAACCATTGTAAACCAGCGTGGCGTATTCCGGGATGAGGGAATCGCGCACCTTCTGCACTTCACGGTCAATCGTGATCGTTTCAATGTCGCGGTGGGCCGCCAGCAGGATGGTGCCGCCGGGGGTTTCATAAATGCCGCGGCTCTTCATGCCCACGAAGCGGTTTTCCACAATGTCCACGCGGCCGATGCCGTGCTTGCCGCCCAGGGCGTTCAGCACATACATGACGCCCAGCGGGCTGAGCAGGGTGTAGCCGCCGCGTTCTCCCTGCGGGGTGACGTCCAGTTCTTTCAGCAGGGCGGCCAGGCCGTCGTACTGAATGCCGACCACATCGCCCTTTTCATACAGGAGCTGGATGTATTCAGCCTGGTCCGGGGCGTCTTCCGGAGAAACGGAAAGCTTGTACATTTCACGGTCCGCGGGGGTGGTGCCGTCATACCAGGTATCTTCCAGCATCCCGGCTTCAAAGGAGATGTGGAGCAGGTTGCGGTCCATGGAATAAGGCTTCTTCAGGGACTGGCGGATCGGGATGCCGTGGGATTCCGCATAGGCGATCATTTCCGTACGGCCCGGGAACTGCTGGCGGAATTCAGGGTCGCGCCACGGGGCGATGACCTTGATGTTAGGGGCCAGCGCATTCACGGCCAGCTCAAAGCGCACCTGGTCATTCCCCTTGCCTGTAGCGCCGTGGGCGATGGCGTCCGCTCCTTCACGGATGGCCAGGTCCACCATGTCCTTGGAAATGCAGGGACGGGCGATGGAAGTGCCCAGCAGGTAGCGGCCTTCATACAGGGCATTGGCCTGCATCATGGGGAAGATGTAGTTGGTGGCGAAGTCTTCCTTGAGGTCGCCGATGAAGCACTTGGAGGCTCCCGTAGCCAGGGCTTTGGCTTCCAGGCCATCCAGTTCTTCCGCCTGGCCTACGTCTGCGCAGTAGGCGATGATTTCGGCATTGTACTTTTCCTTGAGCCACTTCAGAAGAACGGAAGTGTCAAGGCCGCCAGAGTATGCAACTACGATTTTCATGTGCGTCAATGATTAGTGTGCGGCGGCATGATGCCCCATTCCCCCCCCGGAGGAAAGGACAAAATCATGTTTCGCCGCAGGCTTTTCACGGAGCCTGCCGCCCCCTTCCCATTTCATGTGTTTCCCGCCGTTTCCGGGTTCAAATTCCCCATGGAAGGCAGTAGCGCTTTTTGCGCGCCCTTAACCATATCTGCAGGTCCGCCCAAATACGCGCCATCCTCCAGAGCGGAGTACGCCTGGTGTCCTTACCCTTTGCGGTGTGCGCCTGTTTTCCCGTCAATGGGATTTCTGTTTTATGCAGATTTCCGGCAGGGAGGCTTTCGTCCGGCAGGAGAAGGAATAATTAGGAAGAGTTAAATAAATGGCCTTCCCCCTTTCCTCCGGTAATGCCCCTGCCGCTTCTTCCGGCTGCCCTGTTGGCGGAAGAAACAGGCGTTCAATCTGATGTGCGGAAGCCGCTGAAAAGGCCGGATGACATTGAAAACGGCTTGAATTTGATGAAATTGAAAAAAAGCGCTTGATTTTTCATCGCCGGGCCTCTACTTATTCCGCCGAACTTATGGCTAAGAAGAGCTGGATCGCAAGAGACAAGAAAAAGGCTGACACCGTCAAGCGCTACGCAGAACTGCGTGAGCAATTGAAGGCTGAGAAGGATTATATCGGTTTAACCATGCTGCCCCGCAATGCAAGCCCGACCCGTACGGTCAACCGCTGCCTTGTTTCCGGCCGCCGCCGCGCGTTTATCCGCCGTTTCAAGCTTTCCCGTATTTCCTTCCGCGAACTGGCCAACGCCGGCATGATCCCCGGTGTGACCAAGTCCAGCTGGTAAGGCGGGGAAAGGTTGCAGCCTTATAAAGATTTTGACGCTAGGCTGATTTTTATTTAGCCTAGCGTTTTACTATGCCCATATACGAGTATATTTCCGAACACCCCGACGACCCCGCGCAGTCCTGCCCGGTGTGCCGCCGCGGTTTTGAATTGCGGCGCCCCGTGGACCGTGAGCCGCTTGAAAAATGCCTGGTGTGCAAGCACCCGGTACGCAAGGTGATCAGCCGGGTCAATGTGCCGGAGGTCACCAAGCCCCTCTCCGTTTCAGACGCCAAGGCAGCAGGATTCACCGTGCTGGAACGCCGGGACAAGGGCGTTTATGAAAAACTGTAACCCAAAAGCCGGGAAATATCCCGGCGCCTTTTTCCGTATACTACTAACAGAATGAATGATCCGGACCCTCTGAGTATTCTTGCGGCCTTCGGGGCCGCTGAAGCGCCTGACGCTGTTCCGGCGCTGGGCGGGATGACGCTGGCGGTTGCCGGCCTGATCCTTTTTTTATTACTGAATGCGTTTTTTGTGGCGAGCGAGTTCGCCCTGATGAAGGTACGGGGAAGCCAGTTGAAGGCTGGGGAAGGCGTTCCCGCACGGACCCGGAGGAAGCTGGCTCTGGCCCGGAAGACGGTCAAGCATGTTGACCTGTATCTGGCGGCTTGCCAGGTGGGCATTACCCTTTCCTCCCTGGCGCTGGGATTTCTGGGCACGTTTTTCGTGGTTGAACTGACGGCCCCTTTCCTGCTTTCCGTGGGGCTGGGCGGCTCTGCTTCCGTTTACGGCATTGCGCTGGCCGTTACGTTTATTTTCTTTGCCTGCTGCCAGGTCGTTTTTGGGGAATTCATTCCCAAGGCCATGGCGGTACGCCATCCGGACAAGGCCGCCCTGGCGACGGTCCCCCTGCTGCGTTTCTTTTACACGGCATTCAAATATACGGGCATCCTGGGCCTGACGGGGGGAATAGCCAGGTTTGTGCTGAAATACCTGCTGGGCATTGATCCCCGCTCCACCGCCTGCACGGTTCACAGTACGGATGAACTGATGTATCTGGTGGAGGAGAGCGAACGCTCCCGGGAACTGACCAGGCAGGAGGCGGAAATTTCCAGGAACGCACTTGAACTGAATGATATGTGCGTCAAGGACGTGATGACCCCCCGCTCTGAAGTGGACGTAATGGATCTGACGGCTCCCTTTGAGGAGAACTGGGAGCTTGCCCGGAAGTCCCGCCACACCCGTTTTCCCCTGGTGGAGGGAGACCATCTGGATGAGGTGAAGGGATGGGTTCATGTGAAGGATTTGCTCAAGCTGGTGGGCCAGGATAATCCGGACCTGATGAGCGTGCGGCGCGAGTTGCGCGTGGTGCCGGATACGATGCCCCTGGACAGCCTCCTGACCTTTTTCCTGAAGGAACATTCCCATTTTGCCCTGGTAGTGGATGAATTCGGAGATTCCATCGGCCTGGTGTTTCTGGACGATGTGCTGGAACAGATCGTGGGGGACGACATTCAGGACGAGTTTGACCAGGAGGAAATGCGTGAATTCGTCAAGACCGGCAAGGACACGTATGCCGTGAACGGCGCCATTACCCTGTTTGACCTGGCGGACTATCTGCCGGAAATGGATTTGGATTGTCCAGGCGTCACTACGCTGGGCGGTTACGTGATCAGCCGGCTGGGTTACATTCCGGAAGAGGGGGAAGAGCTGGCCATTGGCCGTTACCGGGCTGTGGTGACAGGGTCCGACGGCAGAAGAATCACGCAGATCCTGTTGACCCGGCTTCCGGAGGAAGAGGAGGAATAACCCCATGGCGGAAAAGTCACATCCGGACCTGAGCTTTGAGGCGGAGGCGCGTTCCTCCGGTTTTCTTTATGTGGCCGGGGTGGATGAAGCCGGCCGCGGTCCGCTGGCCGGGCCCGTGGTGGCCGGAGCGGTTATTCTTCCGGAATTGCCGGAAGAATTGGCGGGCCTGAATGATTCCAAGCAGCTGACTGCGGCAAAGAGGGAACGCCTGTTCCTGGCCCTGCTGGAGTGCGGCCAGGCGGTGTGTTCCGTGGGGATGGCTTCCGTGGAGGAAATAGACCGGCTCAATATCCTGAGAGCCACCCATCTGGCCATGGCGCGCGCCGTGGAAGGACTGCCCATGCGGGCGGATTTCTGCCTGGTGGACGGTCTGCCCGTCAAGGGGTTGCCCGTTCCGCACCGCGCCATCGTGAAGGGGGACGGGCGGAGCCTGTCCATTGCCGCCGCCAGCGTTCTGGCCAAGGTAACGAGGGACCGCATGATGACGGAGGCGGACGCCTCCTACCCGCAGTACGGTTTTGCAAAGCACAAGGGATATGGCACGAAAGCCCACATGGAAGCCCTGCGGAGGCATGGGCCTTGCCCGCTCCATCGCCGCTCGTTTGCGCCGGTTTCACAAATGGAACTGTCCATCCCTGAATAGGGAGGAGCGGAATACGGAGTGGCTGGGAAGGTACGGGGAACTGGCTGCGGCCTCCTTCCTGCGTGCGGAGGGCTGTTCCGTGTTAAGGAGAAACTGGCGTCCCGTCAGGGGCGGGGAACTGGACATGGTGTGCCGGGACGGGGACTGCCTCGTCTTTGTGGAAGTGAAAACCCGTACCGGGAATGGGCATGGAGGCGCAAGGCGCGCCGTGAATGCCCGGAAAAGGGCGCTGATACGCCAAGGGGCTGCGGAATGGCTGCGCCAGCTTCCGGACCGTGTCCTCTTCCGGTATGATATTGTGGAAATCCTGTACCGGGAGGGTTGTCCGCCGGAATGCAGGCGCATCCGCGGAGCGTTCGGGGAAAAGGATTTGCCTTCTTCATGAAAAGCGCCGCAGGCGCAGGGCGTTCAGGATGACGGAAACGGAGCTCAGGCACATGGCCGCCGCGGCAATCACGGGGGAAAGCAGGATTCCCCAGAAGGGATACAGGATGCCGGCGGCAATGGGGATGCCCAGGGCATTGTAAACGAAGGCGAAGCCCAGGTTGGATTTCATATTCTTCACGGTGGCGGTGGAGAGGGTGAATGCCTTGGAGATGACCAGCAGGTTCCCCTTCACCAGCGTGACGCCGCAGCTCTGCATGGCTACATCCGATCCCGTTCCCATGGCGATGCCCACGTCCGCTTCCGCCAGTGCGGGGGCGTCATTCACGCCATCCCCCGCCATGGCGACCACGGTATTCCCGTTTTTCAGGGAAGCAATGAGCGCCTGCTTGTCCGCCGGGGTCATCCCTCCGTGGAATTCGGAAATGCCCAGGTCCCTGGCCACGGCTTCCACCGTTGCCGGAGCGTCCCCGGAAGCGATGATGATGCGGATGCCCTGCGCGGTCAGGTCCGCCAGAGCCTGGCGCGTGTTTTCCCGGATTTTATCCGCCAGGGAAAAGGCTCCCGCCGCATGGCCGTCCACCGCGGCAAAGACGGTGACGCGGCCCTGTCTCCGCTGTTCCTCCACCCATGGCGCCAGCGGGGAAACATCCACGCCCTGCTTCTGCATCATATCCGCCGTGCCCACGCATACCTTGCTGCCCTGGAAGGTCCCGGCCACGCCGCCCCCCGGGAAGGACTGGAAATCCTCAACGGGTGACAGGGTGATCTTTTCCTCCCCGGCTTTCCGGATGAAGGCGCGGGCGATGGGGTGTTCGCTCCTCTGTTCCAGGGAGGCGCACCGGGCCAGCAGCGCATCCATATTCACGTTGTTTGCCGTGGTGATATTGACCAGGGAGGGCTTCCCTTCCGTAAGGGTTCCGGTCTTGTCCATCACCAGGACATTTACCTTGTGCATGGTTTCCAGGGAGGCGGCGTCCCGGAACAGGATGCCGAGGGTGGCCGCCTTTCCGGAAGCCACCATCATGGACATGGGCGTGGCAAGGCCAAGAGCGCAGGGGCATGCCACGATCAGGACTGCGACGGCATTCACCAGGCCGTGCGTCCAGCCCGGATGGGGCCCCCAGAAGCCCCACGCGAAAAACGTCAGGACGGCGACGAGCACCACGGCAAGGACGAAATACCCCGCCACCTTGTCCGCCAGCCTCTGCATGGGGGCCTTGGTTCTTTGGGCCTGGGCCACCAGGTTCACGATGCGCGCCAGGACGGTGTTATTACCCACCTCCTGCGCCGTCATGGTGAAGGTGCCCGTGGTGTTCAGCGTGGCGCCGATCAGCTTGTCCCCCGGAACATGGGAGACGGGAATGGGTTCCCCCGTCAGCATGGATTCATCCACGTCGCTCCCGCCGTCTTTCAGGATGCCGTCCACGGGAATCTTTTCTCCCGGTTTCACCCTCAGCACGTCGCCGGGCTGCACGTCCTTCAGGGGGATATCGCTTTCCATGCCGTTGGGCACGACCAGGTGGGCGGTGGAAGGAGCCAGATTCATCAGGGCCCGGATGGCTTCCGCCGTGCGGGACCTGGCTTTCAGTTCCAGAACCTGCCCCAGCAGGCTGAGGGAAATGATGATGGCAGCCGCCTCATAATAAACGGGCACGTGCCCGTCATGGATAAAGACGGACGGGAACCAGCCGGGCACGATGGTGGCCGCCAGGCTGTATAGAAAGGCGATGGAAGTTCCGGCGCCGATCAGCGTCCACATGTTTGGATTGCGGGTCTTGACGGATTCCCATCCGCGGGCCAGGAGCGGTGCTCCGGCCCACAGGATCACGGGAACGGCCAGGAGCAGTTCCACCCAGTTCTGAACGCCGGGGTTCATCCATGCGGCAAGATGGCCGCTCATGGAAATGATGAAGATCAGAATGACGAAAGGCAGGGAGAAATAAAAGCGCTTGCGGAAGTCATCCAGCTCTGCGTGGTCCGGGACGGTAGCGGAGGGAAGCAGGGGTTCAAGCGTCATCCCGCAGATGGGGCAGGCGCCGGGATGGTCCTGCCGGATTTGAGGGTGCATGGGGCAGGTGTACACGGCGCCGGGGGAGTCCGGCGCCGGCGGCAGGGAGGAATGGACCATGTCTCCGTGATGGTGCATGGGCATGTCCATGCCCTCCATCTTCATGCCGTGTCCGGAGTCCGGAGGATGGGAGAGGATTTCTTCCGGGGTCTGCGTGAACTTGTCCCGGCAGGCGCGGCTGCAGAAAAAATAGGTTTTTCCCTGATAGCCAGCCTTCCAGGGAGTATCTTCCCGGACTTCTCCTCCGCAGACGGGATCCGTATGAGAGGAAACGCCGTGGCGGTCCCGTGGGCTGTTGGTCATGTCCATATGGAGAGTGAGACAATTCCCGGCCCATTGCCGTTCCGGGACAGCCATGATTGGGAAAACCGGGAAAACGGCTGCAGGCCCTCATTTCTCCAAGAGGGTGCGGATAGCTCCCGCTATATTATATATAGTGCGGACGGAAAATCAGTCCGCCCGCAGCGCCAGGATGGCTTCCATGAAATCCTGGGGAATGTTCATGCGGGCCAGTTCTTCCTGGAGGATGACGCCGTTGACTCCGGCGTCCAGCATGCGGCGCGCGTCTTCCACGGTACGGATGCCTCCCGCCGCAAGCACGGTGACGGAGGCCGGAATTTCTTCAACCAGTTTTTCCGTAACGGCCGGATTGGCCTGGAGGGTGTGCGGGTCCGCGTTATTGATGCAGACGAATTCCGCTTCCAGGTCCATGACGGTTTCAAGCTCCTCCAGGGTGTGAACCTCCATCATTACGTCCAGCCCCAGCCCTGTAGCCATGCGGTACAGGGCCTCCAGGTCTTTTTCCGGCATGGCCGCGGCAACCAGGTTGACGGCATCTGCTCCGGCCACGATGGCCTGGCAGATCATGGCCGGATGAATAAACACGTCACGCGCCATAACGGGAACGGTGCTGATTCTGGAAATGGTGGAGACCATGTCCCAGGAACCGCCGTACACCTCCGGATCCACGGCAATGGAGATACCCTGCGCTCCGCCCTGGATAAACATGCCGTACTGGTGGCGGAGGTCCAGGTCCGCCTCATGGATGTTGAGGACGGGATGGACCCTGGCGATCTCCGGGACGACGGAAAGACGGTTTTCCCCAAGGTCCACGGCGGTTCTGAATCCCGCATAATCGTTCCTCTGTATGGCGGAGGCCCGTAATTTCCCTTCCAGGGGAAGGATTTTTTTCAAGTCGGCGCGTTTGCGCTCCAGAATACTGTTTAAATAATCCATATGTTACTTTTTGGGCAGGAAATAGGAACGTTGCTTTTCGGAAATGGGGAGGCCGGCCTGTTCCATGACGCACAGCATGTCCTCCCAGACCTTTCGCTTTTCTGAAATATCTTCCGTGCGGAGAAGGTAGCTGGGATTATAAGTAACGCGTACGGGCGTATCGAACGCCGTATGGAACGTCCCCCGCAGGGCGGAAAGCGGCGTTTCTCCGGATTGGAGGATGCCCCTGGCGGCGATGGCCCCCAGGGCTACCACCACTTTGGGCCGCACCAGCAGGATTTCCTCCCGGAGAATGGGGAGGGAAACCTCTATCTCACGGTCCGTGGGGGGACGGTTGTTGGTAAGCTGCCGGGGAAGGGCGGGGCGGTACTTGACCAGATGAGTCAGGTAAATATCGGAACGGGAAAGCCCCATGGCCTTCAGCATGGCGTCCAGCTTTTCCCCGGAGGGGCCGGCCAGGGGAACCCCCTGCTTTTCTTCATACAGGCCGGGAGCGTCCGTCACCATCATGATGTCAGCCCTGGGGCTGCCGGAAGAAAAAACGGGCGTATCCCGCAGGGAGCCCATTTTCCGGAGCGGGGGCCAGTTAATGACCAGTTCACGGAGGGAGGCAAGTTTTTCCTCCTCGGTTTCTCCTTCCAGATCAAAGGAAATGTGGCGGGGAACGGCTGCTTCTTCCTCCGTTCCGCCCGGCTGCACTCCGCTGAGAATGGCCCGGAGCTCATTGCCGAAGGAAACTTCATCCACGGAATCCAGCTGTGCCTGGTCCGGCATTTCCGGCTGCGGCTGTGATTCTCCGGTTCCGGGGAGGGAGGGAGGAGCGGAGGGGATTTCCCCCCGGGCAATCCTGCGGGCATCCATCACCCATTTTCTCAATACTGTTCTGGCTTCCTCCGTGACGGCAGCTTTCTCCACCCCCCGGGATAACAGGGAGCGCAGATAATCCAGCGTGAGGTGTTGGGGCAGGCCGGGAGACATGTTCGCTCCGGATTGTAATCTATTTCCGTGGGGATGCAACAGCCCATTAGGTGTACACCCACCTGACGGAGAGGGATGCGTGGCGTCATATGGAGAGCGGCGCGGAGAGGAAGAATAAGTGTAAAAAAGGAGGAAATGCTGTAAAATACCAATCTCTTTTGTAACCCGCCAGGAGCGCCGCAGGCCTTTGTTGCAGTTGTAGGAGACGGAGTGTGAGCGAACGAATATGAAAAGAAAGCAGCCTTTGGCCGCGCTTCTGGTGCAGAAGCCGCGGAGGCCTGCGGCGCTCCATGGGCCCATTCCTCCGCTTCCTGTTGGCGGCTTGACCGCCGCAGAGTGTTCCCGGTTTCCATAACACTCTCTTTGCCAGTCTGTATTCTTTTTTTATCCGCAATGCTCCATTACGCTTTTCCCCAGTGGAACACTCCGGCATCCCTCCGGGTAAAAATTCCCTTTTCCCTCTCCCTTCTTTCTGCCTGCATGCCGTGATGTTGGAAGATTGGCGCGGCGGAACCACGGGAAGAGATATGGAAATCGCCGGAACCCTGAACGTTAAAGGGAAATTCGTTCAATGGGAGACGCAAGTTTTCTGCCGCTGACGGCTTCTCCATGACTGGGCTATTGAACTTTTTTAGGGAATCTTTTGAAGGATTGAGGTCGATTTTTATATGCATGGCGTTCATATTCAGTTATATATGTTAAAAATAAAAAAGTGTGTCGTGATATGATAGGAAAAGATGTTTCGTGAAGTATATTATTTGTCATGATATGACAAAAATGCGGCATGTTTTATATATTACTTATTTTTAGTGATTTATATTAATGGCTTTTCCTTGTTTGGAAGGTGGCGGGCGAAAAAAAAGGATTGCCAAGGTAGAAATTATTTCGTAACCAAGAGCCGCCGTTGTCGCTTTTTCGACTTCCGCACATGGCCTGAAGGTTCTGCCGGAGTGATTGCCGTGTGTGTGGCGCCTAACATCATACCGCATGAATTTAAGAATAATTGCCACCCTGTCCTGTGCCGTAGCGGCCATGTTTGTCAGCAGTTGCTCGACGAACGGAGCTGTGACCGGCATGGAGAAATCCAGTAGTGACGCCCTTGTTTTGGCCCGTGCAGGTGAAACAGCCAAGGGGTTTGTTCAACCCCTGGCGCCGAGCCGTTCGGCAGTGCCTTCTTCCAAGCTCCCCAAACTGGGGCGCGACAAACACAAGATGCCGTTTTATCATCCAGCCCAGCGCACCCGTGTGGTACGCACCACGGCTTACACCCATTCCGAACGTGACCATCTGGCCTACGGACCCCGGAATGCCGTTGGTACGACGCTGAAATACACTTCTTCCGTACGCAGCGCCGCCGCGGACTGGTCCGTTTACCCCTTGGGAACCACTTTCCGCATCAAGGGCCAGCCCTACCTTTACGTTGTTGACGATTACGGAAGCGCGCTGGTAGGCACCGGAACCGTTGACATTTACCAGCCCAACAAGAAGTTGATGAAGGAATGGGGCCGCCGTTACGTGGAACTGACTATCGTCCGCTGGGGAGACCCCGCCAACAGTCTGGAAGTGCTCGGCAGCCGCCGCGGCTACAGGCATTGCCGCGCTATGTATGCGGCCCTGCAGCAGCGTGTATCCAAGGGCCTTTACGCCAAGGCTGACTGACCGTCTTCCTGAACCTCTTGCCTGAAGCGCCGCCATTCATGAAAATGGCGGCGCTTTTTTATTTTCCGCCATGGGGGTGGATGGTAGTCTGGCGGCATGGATACGAAAAAACGGGCTTCCATTGTCCGGGAGGAACTCATGTCCCTGTACGGGAACCCTCCCATTCCGCTGACGCACCGTGACCCCTATACCCTGCTGGTGGCGGTCCTGCTGTCGGCCCAGTGTACGGACAAGCGCGTGAACCTGGTGACGCCCGCCCTGTTCGCCCTGGCTTCCACCCCGGAGGAAATGGCCCGGCAGGATGTGGAAACTGTCCGGGAAATTGTGCGGCCCTGCGGCCTCTCGGAAAGAAAGGCTTCCGCCATTGTCAACCTCAGCCGCATCCTGGTGGAAAAATACCAGGGAAAGGTTCCCTGTGACTTCCAGGCGCTGGAATCCCTCCCGGGCGTGGGGCATAAGACGGCCTCCGTCGTCATGGTTCAGGCCTTCGGCGTTCCCGCCTTCCCGGTGGATACGCATATTTTTCGCCTTTCCCGGCTCTGGGGGCTGAGCAAGGGTAAAACGGTGGAGGCCGTGGAGCGTGACTTGAAAAGCCTTTTCCCTGAAAATACGTGGGGGGAACTCCACCTGCGCATTGTCTTGTATGGCCGGGAATACTGTCCGGCGCGGGGTTGCGGAGGGAAGTGCCCCATCTGCAGCCGCCTGGCCCGGGAAGACGGTTCCGAAGGGGTCTGAATTTTTGACAGGGCCCGAATTCAATGCTTGCAAGTCTGAATTTGCATGCTTTAATACACCAGTATCTTTTCGAACAACCATATCACTTAAATTATGAAGAACCTTTTTAGACTGGGTTTCCGTTTTGCCGCATTTGCTTCCGTCCTGATGGCTGCGTTTTCTACATCCGCCTTTGCTCAGGAAGCTGCTGAAGCCGCTGCTCCTCAGGAACAGACCATGCTTGACAAATGGATCATCGCCGGTGGTTGGACCATGATTCCGATTATGCTCGTGGAAGCGTTCATCGTTTTCCTGGTGATCTACAACATGGTTGCTCTGAAAAAGGAAAAATTCTGCCCGGAAGACCTTAAGGTCACCCTGCTGCAGTTGATGGCCGAATGCCGCATCCGCTCCGCCATTGAAGTGGCCGCCGGCAGCCCCACCTACCTGGGCCGCCTGGTTGCGTATGCGCTGCCGAACGTGGATGCCACCCGCCCGGAAGACCTTGGCAAGGACGCCATTGAAGACGCCGTGGCGGACTTTACGGCCAATGAAAGCCGTTCCGTATTCAAATGGATCAACATGCTTGCCCTTTGCGCGCAGATTTCTCCCATGCTCGGCCTCTTCGGTACGGTGCAGGGGATGGTGGGCGCGTTCGGCACGCTGTCCAGCGCCGGGCAGGCAGACCCCACCCAGCTTGCAGGTGACATTTCCGTGGCTCTGTTGACGACCTTCTGGGGCTTGATCAACGCCATTATCGCCACGCCGTTCTTCTTCTTCCAGAAGGGTATTGCCAACGCCCAGATCGCCGAGTGCATCGGCACCGTGCAGGAAATGGTGAACACCTCCATCAACGTGGTGAACGCCGAAGCCCAGCTTGCCCGCATCCCCGAAGGCCTGGCCTGATCGCCGGGGCAGATGGTCCGGTCCGGAAGTTTCCGCCCAGGCGGAGCCGGACCGGAGAATCCCAACCAAATGTAGCTTATGGGTAAGAAAAAAGCCAATGTAGCAGCCGAAGAAGAGAGTGGGGAAATGGATATGTCCCCCATGATCGACATGGTTTTCCTCCTGTTGATCTTCTTCGTGGTGAACGCTACGGCCATTACCGTTAAAAAGGATAAGAACATTCAGATGCCTACGGCCAGCAGTTCCGGCGAAGTGAAATCCGCCAACGGCTGCATCGTGGTGAATGTGTACGGGGAAGGGGAAGGAAAGCGTCCTCCCGGTGTGGACCAAAGCGTCCGCTGGGCTTCAGACGTCAGTACGCCGCTTAACTCTCCGGATGAACTGAAGGAGTATATCAAAAACCTTGCCGAACGCTTCAAGGACAAGCCGGACTTTGAAACCCGCCTCTATCTGCGCGGTGACCAGAAGGCCCTGTTCAAGGGATCCCGGGAAGTGATTCGCGTGGCTGCGGAATGCGGTGTGGTCAAGGTGATCTTTGCCGTACTGCCCTCCAAGAACACCTCTGCAAACAAGGCTGAATAACCACTACGCACCATGGCAAGACATAAGAAATTGGAGATGGTTGAGGATGAAGATCCCAAGCTGGATATTTCCTCCCTCATCGACGTGTGCTTCCTTCTGTTGATTTACTTCATTGTGGCGACCTCCCTGATTCAGGAACGCAAGCTGGATATGTCCATGCCCGGGAGCAGCCAGGGAGAAAATGCCTCCCAGATTGAACCGGCCCTGATCCGTATCATCAAGGACGGCACCATTTACTGGGGCAAGGATAACAGCCTCATGATCGACAACGACATGAACAACCACAACCTGGCGACGCTCGTGCAGCAGCTGGAAGCCAAGAAACAGGAAGCCAGCGCCGTGGGCACCAAGCCGGTGGTTCAGTTGTGGGTGGAGGGTGAAGTTCCCCACCAGCGCGTCATTGACGTGATGAACGCCTTGACGGAAGCCGGGATTACCACGGTGGCCCTGACGGACCTCAAGGATGATTAAGCCATTCACGGATGGGCCGTGTTATTGATTTTCAGCTTCCGGCTGCCTGTTGGGCGCCGGAAGCTTTTTATTGCGTCAAGGGGGGATGGAATCTGCTCCGGCCCGGGATGCGGGATCTTTTTTGAAAGACCGGGATTCCCGGAGACAAAAAGGCCTTTTTGGTTCCAAATCCAACCCTCCCTTAAAGGGACGCGGGCGGGAAGAACTTTCTTGCAAGGATGACTAAAAAGACGGAACTTTCTTCTTTAGAGTTCGCCACATCCTGTTAGAATGACGCAATCCATTACAGATAGGTGCATTCCGCGCATTTGCACGGGTATTCTCCTATCTATTATCTCTTCTGTTTCAACGAATTTTAAACACATGATCAAATCAAACTATACTACTGCACTGGCTGCAGGCCTGGTTTCCGTGTTGAGCATTGGGGCGGTGATGCCGTCCAGCGCACAGCATGGCCCGCGCGATTACCAGCGCACGGCCCTGACCGCCATGAAGGAGGGCAAGTGGCAGGAAGCCCTGGATGCCGTTGACCGCTGCATCCGCGTTTACGAGCCCCGTATCAAAACGCTGGGGCTTGATGACGGCTTTGGCTGGTTCTACTATCAGAAGGGTGTCTGCCTGGCCCAATTGAAGCAATACAAGGAAGCTGTGGAAGCGTTCAAGGCCTGCTACACCAAGTTCCCGAGCGCCAGGAACCAGCTCGTGAAAATGGCCCTGTTCCGTGAAGGGGAAAACTACTGCCGCCTTGGTGACTTTGCCAAGGGTGCGGAGCTGCTGGAAAAATTCCTGAAGGAGTACCGCAGCGACCCTGTCGCCAGGAACGTCAATGCCGGTGAAGTCCAGGGGCTGCTGGCCCAGTGTTATTTCAAGATGGACCCTCCCTCCTTTGAAAAGGGGCTGGAAAACCTTACCGCCTGCGTCAATTCCCGCTACAAGGGGCGCCGCATTACGGATGCCGTGATTACCAACGGCTTCCTGGCGATGGTGGACGCCGCGATCAAGACCGGCAAGTGCCAGGAAACGGTAAAATTTGTGGAAGCCCATCCTTCCGTGATGAACATCAGCCCCACCCGCGTGGCGCTGTATGCTCCCCGGCTGGTGAGCAACATTGCGGAGGTGCTGGGGAAATCCAGCGCTCTTCTCCAGGAAGGAAAGCAGAAGGAGTCTGAAGACTATGCCTCCCTGGCCCTGGTGCTGATGGGGCTCCTGCCGGACCAGGCTGGAGTGATGGCGGACGCCAACCATTCCCTGGACCGCCTGGGCCGCGCTAACGGAGCGGTGCCCGGCGTGACGGACCTCTCCCACACGCTGGACAGGACGAAGGTGACCGCCCTGATCGACCAGTTCAACAAGATGAAGGAGGAAGGCAAGGTCATGGACGCCTTCACGTTCAGCTTCATGGGCAACCAGGCCCTGGTGCACGGCTCCCAGAGGGTGGCCCGCGCCGCTTACAAGCTTATCAATGAATCCTACCCGGACGCCCCGGGCAGGGAAGATAACCTGTACTACCTGGCCATGACCACGTGGCAGCTGGGAGAAGCGGACAAGGGCGGCGAGCTGGTGGCTCAGCACCTGAAGGAATTCCCGAATTCCAAGTATGCCCCCATGCTGAATACGCTGTCCCTGGAAGGCCTCCTGAAGGATAAGAAGTTTGATCTCTGCGTCCAGCAGGCGGACAAGGTCATGGAGCTGCACAAGGGCGATCCCACGCACAAGTTCTATGAACTGGCTCTGTATTGCAAAGGCGCTTCCCTGTTCAACCTGGGCGCTGCCGACGCCGCCCGCTACAAGGAAGCGGTGCCCGTGCTGGAACGCTTCGTGAAGGAATACCGGGACAGCACCTACCTGAAAACGGCCATGTACCTGCTGGGTGAAACCTACACGAACCTGGGCAACATGGATGAAGCCATCCAGGCTTTCACCAATTACATCGCCCGTTTCCCGGACAAGAATGACGCCAACATGGCGGCTGTGCTGTATGACCGGGCCTTCAATTACCTGAACCGTAAGAACCCCGGAGACGAGGAGCTTGCCACGGCGGATGCGAAGGAAATCGTGGACAACTTCAAGGACCACCGCCTGTTCCCGTATGCCAACAACCTGCTGGCGAACCTGTATGCCGGCAGCAAGGAACATGAACAGGAAGCGGAAGGCTATTTCCTGGCCGCGCTGGAATCCGCCAAGAAGCTGGGTGACAAGCGCCCCGCCGCGGAAGCCGTGTACAACCTGCTCATTAATGCCACCAAAAAACCTCTTCCCGTGGAGCCGAAGGAAGCCGTGGAGGCTGCCAGAACGGCGCGCCGTGACGAGGTCAAGAAGTGGTATGACGAGTACTGGAAGAACAGCGACCAGCCCGGCAGCCGCTACAGCCTCCAGCTGGCGGCCGCAGCCATGGACTTCTTCAAGGATGACAAGGAAATGTTTGATCCGGCATCCGTCAAGATGCAGGAAGTCATCGTGCGGGAAGGCAAGAAGGACGATCCCAAGCTGACCGTCCTGCTGGAAGAAGCCGTCAACTCCTACACCAAGACGTACATGGCCGGCAACCAGGCCCTGGGCCGCACTCTGGACGCCAACGCCATGCGCAACCACTTCTACCGCTTCCCCGGCGTGGATAATGACAAGGACAAGACGCTGAGCGCCATGCTCCGCATGGCCGTCATTGCCCAGACGCAGGAACGTTATGAAAAGGCTCCCACGGAAACGGATGAACAGCGTGCCGAGAAAGCCGCCCTGGAAGGCCTGACCAAGCAGCTCTTCGTGGAACTGAAGCGTGACTTCAAGCCCTCGGACCTGCCTCCGTACACGCTCGTGAAGCTGGGCATGCACCTGGCCAATACGTCCCAGCCGGAAGAAAGCATCGCCTACTTTGATGAAATCCTGGACCCCTCGGAACCGGATCCGGTGCGCAAGAAGGCCCGCATCAACGGCATGTCCAAGTACCGCAAGAATGCGATCTTCGGCAAGGCCGTGGCTCTGGGCCGGAGCAAGGACACCGCCAAGGTGGACACCGCCATCAAGATGATGAAGGATGAACTCAGCAAGGAGGAATCCAGCGCCAATCCGGACCGCAAGGCCATGGAAGACGCCCAGTACAACCTGGTCAAGTTCACCTCAGCCCGCCAGGACTGGCCGGCCGTCATTGCCGCCGGGAACAAGTACCGTGAGAACAAGGCGTACAAGAAGAACCTGCCGGAAGTCCTCTTCCTCCAGGGTCAAGCCTACCTCCAGCAGAATGAACTGGACAAGGCCCTGATCAACTTCATGAACATCACGGGCACGTACAAGGGCCTCGTGAAGTGGTCCGCCCCCGCCGTACTGGCCCAGATGGATACGCTCTGGAAACGGAATAACATGTCCCAGGGCGCAGGCAAGCAGCCTTCCGACAGGTACGTCGCCTGGAAGGCCGGAACCCAGTACGTCCAGTTGCTGGATACTCCCGCCAACCGCAAGAAGATGACTGCGGAAGACAGTGCCCTGGTCAACGAGGTGAAGGATAAGACCGCCAAATTCGGTTCTGATCCCGCCGTCAGCCAGGAACGGGCGGACATCGCCGCCTATGAAGCCGCCATCCGCGGCGCCAAGGGCCAGAAGTAACAACAAAAGGTTTAGCAATCAACAATATGAAAGCACTTTCAGTAATAATGGTACTGGCCGGCCTGTCCACCCTGGTCCCGGCCATGGCCCAGAATGTTCAGAACGCCCAGCGCCTGCGCGCCCGGGTATCCGCCCAGAGCATCAAGAATGGACGCCCTACGGATATTTTCATTCTCTCTGCCAATGGCCCCGCGGTCCAGTTTGTGGAAACCAGGGAGTCCCAGGAAGTTCTCCAGCAGATGGCCAGCGCCTTCAAGACGCTGTACATTTTTGAAACGGATGACTTCGTGGACGCCAAGGTAGCCATGGAGAACCGGAAGTACCAGGATGCGCGCAACAAGTTCCACGCCCTGGTTAACAAATATGCCTCCACCCTTTCCATCAAGGACAGCCTGTCCGCCCGGGCGGCAGTCTATGAATTGGAAGCCGCCATGCGCATGATGGACTGGGCCGGGGTGAAGGCTCTGGTGGCCAGATTCCCCGTGAAGGCCAGCAACCTGTCTCCCTCCGCCCAGGATGATCTGGAGGTAGCCAAAATCATGGCCCTCATCCCGGACAAGGACTGGAACGGCCTGAAAACCCGCGCTGCGTCCTTCCTGGCAACCAAGAAGAACGCCACCCGCCTTCAGCAGGCGCGGATGAAGTACGCCCTGGGCGCCGCCGCCATGGTGGCCCAGGATTGGAACAAGGCTCTGGATGACTTTGCGGAAGCCCTGGTGCTGCTGCATGGTTCCGATGAGGAACTGGCCTCCGCCTGCGTGGTCCGTTCCCTGGATGCCTACCTGCGCATGCCGGATGTAGCCAAGTTCCTTGGGGATTCCGCCGTGGCGGCTGCCGTGGAGGCCAGGAAGCACAATCCTGAAACCGTGATCCCGGACATGCAGATGAAGGCGCGCCCCGCTCATGTCAAGGAAGCGGCGGCGTTGTACCGTCTGCATGAACTGATGCTCCCGGACAGGAAGCTGCCGGCCAAGTATGACGGCTTTGCGGTTTCCTACAAGCATCCTGCCGCCGCTGCTCCGGCCCAGGATTCTGCCAAGGCTCCTGCGCAGTCTCCCGCCCAGCCGGAGAAAAAACAGTAGCGAACAGACGCGGCAGGTTTTCTCCTGCCGCCGTCCATTTACCAGGGGCTGTCTTCCTGTGAAGGGAGGCGGCCCCTTTTCCCGTACTTTGGCCGTTTCCTCATGAAGGGCCATTCGGAGAGTTCCGGAACGGGATCACTGCCATACGGGCTGCGGCATGCCTTTACGGGAACGCCTTAAATACGGTATGGCCGTTTAAGGCCTCAATGGCGGTTTGAAGCTCCTTCGTGCAACAAGTTTGCCACGGGGGAACGGCGGGGAAGAAGGGCTTACCCCAGGAGAGGTGCGCTTTTCACGTTCTCCATCCATTTCCTGTACAGGTCCGGGGAGATTTCAGAGGGCTTGATTTCCGAGCGCTCTCCCCAGAAGACCGCCGTGTGCAGCACGGGAATGCCCACGGCTTCCAGATGGCGGTCAATCGCCGCCTTATGGGCAAGCACGGCATTTTTTTCCAGGCCGTGCACCACGCCCATGATTTGCGCCCCGCCGAAGATGTCTCCTCCGGTTCTCCAGTAACAATGGGTCATGCAGATGTGGCGTCCGCATTCCGCTCCGGCCCGGATTTCCATGCCGGCGGGAACCGTCCAGTGGAACAGCCCGTTGTATTTGGTAACGGGGCCGTCATTCGTTTTGGCCCGTACATGTTCCAGGAAGGTGGCGAAGCGGCCGATGACCTGCTTCCGGTCCAGTTCTTCCGCCGTGCGGCAGTATTCCTCCGTTTCCATGCCTGTCTGGGCGGCGCGGAGGGACCAGGGGTCTTCCACCATTTCTTCCGGCCTGAGCTGTTCCTTGACGGAAAGGAGCACCTTCCATTCCTGCCCGGTGAGGGAAACGGTTTTCGTTTCCTGCATGGGAGCCGGCTCCGGCGTCTTGTCCCCGGGCTGGAGGCCCCTGCGGCGCATGTGACCCACCCCCAGCGCAAAGACGCCGCGGGCGGGCAGCAGAACGTAGTCCTCCGCGCCGATGTGGTGTTTGAGAATATCGCAGTGTTCCTCCAGTGTTCCGCAGCCCACGGGCACCTTGACCGTGGTCCAGAGCCTGTAGCGGGAGCCGGGATTGGAGGCGTCCGTGTTGCGGAGCACCACGTGCCCCGTGAAGGGGTCCTGCTCCTTCATCCAGTCGAAGGCCGCATCCAGGTTCTCCTCCGGCAGGGACCAGGCCACCAGGGCCCCCTGCGCCAGCTTGGTAGCCAGCAGCGTCTGGCGCACGCGGCGCACCACCCCGGCCTCCATCATGGCTTTCAGGCGTTCAATGACCACAGGGACCGGATGGCCGCATTGCTCGGAGATAGCATGGAAGGGCAGGCGGCGGAACCCCTTGACGCGGTCTTCCGCCACCATCAGGATGTCCGTATTGACGGGATCGTTCGGAGAGGAGGGAATGCTGTTCATGACGGGTCAAAAAAGGGCCGGGCGATGGTGTCGCCCGGCCCGGAAAGCCGGAGTTGTTTCGTGTTACTGCCCGGACTGGTACAGGGCCTTGTTGTCGTACCGGGCGTCGTAAATGGCGAAGGATTCGCGGTGCTGGTTGTGGTCTCCGCGGAAGATAAGCCTGCCGCTGTGCTGGCGTTCCAGCTCCATGAGCAGGCTGGCGTCTTCATTCTTGAAGCGGGAGAGCACTTCCGAGTTCACGACGATGACCATGTCCCCGATGGTGTCCCGGTATTTCTGGATGCAGGCGTAAATCTGGCGCTGAATTTCCACGCTCATGGTCATCACGGATTTGACGCGTCCGCGGCCTGCGCAGTACGGGCATGGATCATGGACGGATTCCCGGAGGCTTTCATTGAGCCGCTGGCGGGTCATTTCCATCAGGCCGATGGGGGTGATCTGGAGCACCTGGGTCTTGGCCTTGTCACGCTTCAGGCGGTCCTTCATGGCCTTGTACACGGCCTGCTGGTCCTTCCGGTGGCGCATGTCGATGAAGTCCACCACCACCAGGCCGCCGATGTTGCGCAGGCGGAGCTGGCGGGCGATTTCATAGGCCGCTTCCAGGTTGGTATCCAGGATGGTCTTGTCCAGGTCCTTGGTGCCCTTGTTGCGCCCGGTGTTCACGTCAATGGCGATCAGGGCTTCCGTCTCGTCAATCACCAGGTAGCCGCCGCAGGGCAGGAGCACCTGGCGCTGGAAGGCTTCATTGATTTGTTTTTCAATCCCCAGTTCTTCAAAGATGGGCGTGCGCACGGGGAAGTGCTGGATGTGGCGTTTGGCGCGGCGGGAGATTTTCCCCGCGATGGAGCGCATGTGCTCCGTGGTTTCCGCGTCGTCGCAGATGATGTTGTCCACGGTGTCCGTCAGGAAATCCCGGGCCGTGCGTTCAATCAGGTCCGGTTCCTTGTACACGCAGACGGGGGCGGCGTTGGCCTCCTTCTTTTCCTCCACGCCGTACCATTGCTCCAGCAGCATGGCGAGGTCGCGGACAAAGTGGCGGTAACGCTGGCCCTGGGCCACCGTGCGCATGATGATGCCCATGCCGTCCGGCACGTTCAGCTTCTGCATGATTTGGCGCAGGCGCAGGCGTTCCTTGGGGTCTTCAATCTTGCGGGAAATGCCGAACTGGTCCGTGAAGGGCATCAGGACCAGGTAGCGGCCCGCCAGGGAAACATTCGTGGTGACGCGGGGTCCCTTGGTGCCGATGGGGCCCTTGGTGACCTGCACCATGATTTCGGAACCAATGGGATAGATGTCCGGAATGTCCTTGGACGTGATTTTGCGCTGCTGCTTCTTCGGCCGCCCTTCGCGTTCGATTTCTTCCAGGCTGGAGTCCAGCGCAGCGGGCAGGGCGTCCCAGAAGTGGAGGAAGGCGTTCTTTTCCTGGCCGATGTCCACGAACATGGCCTTCAGGCCCGGTTCAATGTTTTTGACGCGGCCCTTGAAGATGCCGCCTACGATATTGTCTTCGCCTTCGCGCTCAATGGTGTATTCTTCCAGTACGCCGTTTTCCAGGAGGGCCACGCGGCGTTCGAGTTTTTCAGCGTTGATGATGATAGTGGAACCTTCCATGGGATCACAGGATCCGAAGCCGAAGGCTCGTTTAATTTTCTTAAGCATTTTTGTAAACACGGGGTGTGAATAAGCTAGGGTGTGCTATTGCCCGCAATGTTCCCGGGGGGCCGTCTCCCGTCAGGAGCGGCTGGAGTTCAAGCTGTAGAGATGGCCGGAAAGGGAGCATGCAGGCAGATGCGTGGATGTGATGCGGCAGTACGTCAGGGGACAAACCCGGAGCGGTGGCTCCGGAGGTTCCGTCTTCAGTCTTCCGCGTCAGTAACATTAGTGAAGAAGTCCAGTTCCTGAAGGGCTTTTCCGGTACCTTCCGCAACGGCGCTCAGCGGATCTTCCGCAATGTGGATGGGCAGGCCGGTCTGCTCATGAAGGAGCTGGTCCAGCCCGCGCAGCAGGGCGCCTCCGCCGGCCAGAACGATACCCCGGTCCACGAGGTCGGCGGCCAGTTCGGGGGGGCAGCGTTCCAAAGTCGTCCGCACGGCGTCAACAATCGTGTTGAGTTGTTCCGTGAGCGCTTCACGCACTTCTTCTGATCGGATCGTCACTGTCTTGGGCAGGCCCGCGACCAGGTCGCGGCCCTTGACCTCGATAGAGAGTTCCTGGGGCAGGGGATAAGCGGAGCCGATGCGGATTTTGATGTCCTCGGCGGTGCGTTCCCCGACCATAAGATTGTAGGTTCTCCTCATGTAGGAGATGATGGCGTCATCCAGCTCATCCCCGGCGCAGCGTACGGAACGGCTGTAAACGATGCCGGAGAGGGAAATAAGCGCCACTTCCGTGGTGCCCCCGCCGATGTCCACGATCATGTTGCCCGCGGCTTCCTGGACCGGAAGGCCCACGCCGATGGCGGCGGCCATGGGTTCCTCAATCAGGTGCACGCGGCGCGCGCCTGCCGCTTCCGCGGATTCCTTAACGGCTCTGCGTTCCACTTCCGTAATGCCGGAGGGAATGGCGATGAGCACGCGGGGCTTGATCAGGTAATACCTGGCGGTAGCCTTTTTGATGAAGTAACGGAGCATTTCCTCCGTGATGTAGAAGTCGGCAATGACGCCGTCCTTCAGCGGCCGGATGGCCGTGACGGAGCCGGGGGTGCGGCCCAGCATGCGCTTGGCTTCGTCCCCCACGGCCAGAACCTTGTCTCCCTTGACGGCGACGACCGAGGGCTCGCGCAGAACAATGCCCTGGTCCTTGACGTTGACCAGCGTATTGGCGGTTCCCAGGTCAATGCCAATGTCATAGGAGAAAAGTTTGACAATTTTCTGAAAGAAAGATGACATAAAAAACTAGTGGATAAAGGCGTAGTCCTGAAACAGCCGGGGGGAGGAACGCCACGCTTTTTCCTTTTCACGGGACTGAAAGCCTGGCACCCGGACCGGGGCTGCGGGATAATCCCGTACAGGACGAATCGACTATGAAAAAACATGCCTTCCAGGTCAAGCGGAAGATGCCGGATGACATATGTATTTGCATTATCTGCAAGGATGTACTATACGAATGAAAGATGGCGGTGATGTTTCTCCGTATATCAAAATTACATTCACTATTCCATTTATGAAAGTCACTCCCATTCTGACGGCGGCAGCATGCCTGGCCGGTTCCTTCTCTCTTTATGCCGACACGGTTTCCGACCAGGAGGAAGCTGCGTCATCCACGGGAGCCTATTCCGTGGCGGGAGCCCTGCGACTGCCGGAAAACATAACGAAAAGGGATGTCTACGGCATGAACGTGGGCTGGAAGCTGTTCAAGGGGAAGAATGCCCCGGAGGGGGTGACCAGTCCCGATTTTAACGATTCCTCCTGGGAATCCGTCAATCTCCCCAACGGCATTGAGCTTCTCCCGGAAGAAGCCAGCGGCTGTTCCAACTACCAGGGCCCGGTATGGTACCGGAAGACGTTCACGCCCCCCGCCCGGCTGGAAGGGAAGAGGAACACCCTGTATTTTGAAGGCATCATGGGGAAGAGCGAGATTTGGGTGAACGGTGAAAAGGCCGCGGAACATTTTGGCGGGTATCTTCCCGTGATTGTTAACCTGGACAAGTGGCTGAAGCCGGGGCAAAAGAACGTCATCGTCGTGAAAACGGACAATTCCAACGACGGTTCCTATCCTCCCGGCAAGCCCCAGGAGGGTCTGGATTTCGCCTACTTTGGGGGCATTTACCGTGACGTTTACCTGATTTCCACCGGGCCCGTGTACATCACGGACCCGAACGAGGCCGGAACCGTGGCAGGGGGCGGCGTCTTTTTCCGGACGGAATCCCTTGATTCCCGCACCCGCAAGGGCAAGGTGGGAGTGAAGGTGCAGGTGGCCAACGATACGGACAAGGAACAGAAGGTGCGCGTGCAGGCGCTGATGACGGACCCCAAGGGCGTGGACCCCGTAGGAGAGACGGCCCCGCTGGTCATTCCGCCCCATTCCACGGGTGAGGTGGATATTCCCCTGGTGATCTCCAATGTGAAGCCGTGGTCACCGGACAATCCCAACCTGTACACCCTGAGCGTGGAAGTGTGGAATGCCGCGGGAGGGAATAATGCCAAGGACCCGGCCCATCTGCTGGACAACCGTTCCATGAGGGTGGGCGTCCGCACGGTGGAAATTACGGAAAAGGGGCTGGTGCTGAACGGCTCCCTGTTCCCTGAAAAACTGATTGGCGGCAACAGGCACCAGGATTTTGCCCGGCTGGGGAATGCCGCGCCCAACAACCTGCAATGGCAGGACGCCGTAAAGCTGAGGAAGGCAGGCATGCGCGTAATCCGCAGTGCCCATTATCCGCAGGACCCGGCCTTCATGGACGCCTGCGACCGCCTGGGCCTCTTTGTCATCGTCGCCACGCCGGGCTGGCAGTTCTGGGGCAAGGGGCCTTTTGCTGACCGGGTTTATGACGACATCCGCCAGATGGTGCGCCGGGACAGGAACCATCCCTCCGTGATGATGTGGGAGCCCATTTTGAACGAGACCCATTACCCGGCGGATTTCGCCAAGAAGGCCCGCGACCTGGTGCATGAGGAATACCCGTATAAGGGCTGTTACACCGCTTGTGACGCGGTGGCCCAGGGCAACCAGTATTACGAGGTGCTGTACGCCCACCCGGCCACGGGGGACAAGCACTGGTCCATCAAGGAGCGGAAGGACAGCAAGCCGTATTTCACCCGTGAATTCGGGGATAACGTGGACACCTGGTCCGCCCACAATTCCACCTCCCGCGCGGCACGGCACTGGGGTGAAGTCCCCATGATGGTGCAGGCCCTCCATTACCTCAAGACTCCCTTCCCGTACACCACGTATGACACCCTGGACGCCGCGCCGGCCTACCACTTCGGCGGTTGCCTGTGGCATCCCTTCGACCACCAGCGCGGTTATCATCCGGACCCCTTCTACGGCGGCATTCTGGATGCCTTCCGCCAGCCCAAGACCTCTTATTACGCCTTCATGTCCCAGCGGCCCCAGAAAACGCGTAACGAGCTCGGCTCCGGTCCCGTGGTGTACATTGCCAACGAGTGCACGCCCTTTTCCCCGGAAGACGTGACGGTGTTTTCCAACTGTGATTCCGTCCGCCTGAGCGTCAACGGAGGCGCGCCGGTGGAAAAGAAGGTGGCGTCCTATCCCAACGGCCTTAAGCGCGTTCCCGTCGTGTTCCCGAAAGCCTGGGATTTCATGGAAAACAAGAAGCTTGCCCGTGCCGGCAAGGAAGGCGCGGTGAAGCTGGTGGCGGAAGGCCTGATTAACGGCAAGGTGGTGACCAGGCATGAAGTGCGCCCGGCCCGCAGGGCGGAAAAAATCCGCCTGCGCCTGGACCGTGAGGAAGGCGTGGAGCTGTGCGCCAACGGTTCCGACGTGTTTGCCGTGGTGGCGGAAGTCACGGATGGCCGCGGAACGGTGAAACGCCTGAATGATGAGGAACTCGTCTTTTCCGTGGAAGGTCCTGCCGAGCTGCTGACGGATTCACCGGACGGTACCCTCACCCAGCCCGTCAAGTGGGGCTCCGCTCCGGCGCTGGTGCGCCTGGGCACGAAGCCCGGCACGGTGAAGGTGAAGGCCTCCGTGAAGCATCCCGGCTCCCAAAAACCCGTTTCCGGCGTCTTAAAGTTTGACACGAAGGCTCCCGGGTTGAAAATGCTCTTCACGGAAGATGCCGTAGGCAGGGCGAAGAAGAACGCCGGCGTGCCGTCTTCTGCGGCGGCGCCTGCTTCCGAACGGGAGAAATCCCTCCAGATGGAGCTGGAAAAGGTGCGCCATGAACTCAATACCCTGCGCAATGACAAGGTAAGCGCCCAGCAGACACACTTTGAATAAGGGAAGGCCGCGCCATGCTGAGAGAAAAAATAGTCCGTATCTGCCTGCTCCTGCTCCGGCTGGGAATGGGGGGCTTTTTTCTCTTTGTGGCGGGGCGCAAGCTGTTCCACCTGGACCAGCTCCAGGCGACTATTGACCGGTTCGCCATTTTCCCGGAGGCCTGGGGGCATCCCCTCGCCTGCCTGGGGGTGGCGTGCGAGATAGTGGTAGGGCTGGGGCTTCTGTTCCGCAGAACCTGCGCCGGCGCCGCGCTGCTGGGCAGTGCGCTGACGTTCACGTTTGTGGCCCTCTTTGTGCAGGGCTGGATCAGGGGGCTTTCCCTCTCCTGCAACTGCATCGGCGTGGAAAGGGAGGTGACCAGCTATCCCTTTGAAGTGGCGTGGAGGCTGGGGCTGTTCCTGCTGATGCTGGTGATCCTGTGGAACTCCTGCCGCAAGGGGAAGACGTATTTCAATGTGACGCGCCTGGATTTCAGTGAGATGTGAGGGAAGGGCGGAATGATTTAAGTTTTTTGGGAGACAGGCTGTCCTGATGAAAGAGGGCCGGGAGACGGAAAGCGGAGTATGGGGCCGGCAGGAGAGGTGGCCTGTACGGTGAACGAATTCCCCAATTGTTCCCGGTGGCGCGGCCATCGAAAAACGGGCTGGAAGGATAATGTTTCCGTGATATGCAGAAGGCATCCAGCTGGCTTATTGCTGCTGCCGTCTTTCCCATGCAGGTAAAAAACCAGGGCAACCTCCGCAGAAGCTGCCCTGAAAACGGTTGGCCGCACTTTGCCCAGCACCGTCTTACAGCTTGTGGCCGAAGGTGTCTTCCGGCTTCAGGGACTTGATCAGTTCCAGCAGGAGCTTGACGGTGTTTTCCACGTCCGTGAGGGCCGCCGTCTCCACCGGGGAGTGCATGTAGCGCAGGGGCACGGATACCAGGGCGGAGGCTACGCCGTTGCGGGAAACGTAGATGCTGTCCGTATCCGTTCCGGTGCGGCGTCCGGCGGCTTCATGCTGGAGCGGGATCTTGTTCTTGTCCGCCACGATTTCCAGGCGCGCCACCAGATTGGGATGGTTGGCCGTGCCGTGGATGACCGCGGGGCCGCCGCCCAGCTTGATGTCTCCAAATTTGCCCTTGTCCAGTCCGGGGGAGTCCGTTGCGTGCGTCACGTCAATGCAGATAGCCGCGTCCGGACGCAAGCGGTGGGTAATCATTCCCGCGCCGATGCAGCCCACTTCCTCCTGGACGGCGTTCACGAGCGCTACATTCCAGGCGAGGGGCTTTTTCAGCTTGCACAGTTTCCTGGCTATTTCCGAGAGAATGAAGCCGCTCAACCGGTTGTCCAGGGCGCGGCACACCAGCTTGCTTTCATTCATCAGCATGGGGCCGTCGCAATAGACGCCCACATGGCCCACGCGCAGGCCGAGTTCCGCCACCTCCTTGTCAGAGGAGGCGCCTACGTCAACGTAGATTTCCCATATTTTAGGTTCCTTCTCACCGGGCTCCCGCAGATGGATGGCCGTGTTTCCGGTTACGCCCATCACTTCCCCCTGGGAACCCAGGAAGCGCACGCGGCGGCCGCGGGCAATGGCCGTATCCGTGCCGCCCACGCGCTCCACGTACAGGAAGCCGTCCTTGGTGATATGGCGGATCATGAATCCGATTTCATCAGCATGGGCTTCAATCATCAGCGTGGGGGCGTCCTCCGCGTCCGCGTGGACAACGGCCCAGGTATTGCCGTAGGTATCGCACTGGACGTCTTCCGTATACTTGCGCAGTTCATCCGCCCAAATGCGCTGGGCGTCTATTTCAAACCCGGAGGGGCTGGGCGTTTCCAGAAGTTCCGTTAAAAATTCAAGGCTGTCGTCGCTGATCTTCATGGCCTGTATAATAGCACTGATCCGGGAGGCGCTCAACAGGAAAGGACGGCTGCGGCATGGAGCCGGAGAGGACGCCCGCCACGTAAAAGGGCCCCGCCCGCATGGGCTGCGGGCGGGGCCTGGAAATAAGGCAAAGGCGCGGAGGAATCAGGCCTGCTTGTCTGCGGAAAGTCCCGCCAGCACGTCCTGCTTGTCCATGATGTATCCGGTGTCCGGATCATGGTACTGCGTGGAGTACACGGAGGTTCTGGCGCTGCCGTAGGGGTCCGCCTCCCTGGCGATGGGAAGCCGGTCCGACAGGGAGGGGAAGCAACTTTCCACCAGTTCAAAGGTGGTAACGGGTTCCGGAACCAGATTCACGGAGAAGATGCCGCATTCCCACGCCTTTTCCACGTCCCTCACCAGGCGGTGCATGGGGTAGAGCTGGTGGCGCTCCAGCAGGAATACTTCCAGTTCCCCGGTTTCTTCCGCGGCTCTCGTCAGCAGGTCCGCCACGCTCATATCCGTGCCCGTTCCGGTGACTTCCGGCAGGTACACGTTCAGTACGCGCCCGAAGCGGAGGTTGATGAAATCCCTCAGCTCCGCCAGGGCTGCAAGCCACGGATCCCCGGATTCATGGAGCAGGGGGGAAAGTTCGTTGCCCGTTTCCGGCTGGGTGTCAATGCAGGTGGCGTATGTCACCCGTTCCGCCTTTACTTCATGCAGGATGTTGATCAGGTTGTCCACCTGCGCCGTGAAGCGGGCCATGTCTTTCCGGCTGGCGCCGCGCCCTTCCCAAAGGGAGGGGCAGATGATGACGGCCTGCCCGAAGTCCTTGCCGCGCAGTATGGGCAGGTTGCTTTCATCAATCAGGTAGTCAAAATACCTTTTTGAGGACCAGAAGGCG
This sequence comes from Akkermansia muciniphila, assembly GCF_002884975.1. Classification (NCBI taxonomy): domain Bacteria; kingdom Pseudomonadati; phylum Verrucomicrobiota; class Verrucomicrobiia; order Verrucomicrobiales; family Akkermansiaceae; genus Akkermansia; species Akkermansia muciniphila. Next base: position 45,812 of record NZ_PJKB01000002.1, read on the forward strand.
CCGAGGGCGCAGGTGGAACCAATGAGTGCCGTATCTGTCATGGGGGTGCGGAGGTTGGGCGGTTGAATGGGATGAGGCCGTTATTTCAGGGCGTCAAAGGCGGATTTGAAGAGGAAGTAGCCCCAGCCCCAGTCTTCATGGCCCGCCCAGTCCTTGTCGTAATGGTGGCGGGGCAGCAGGAAGCGTTCCGGATGGGGCATCAGGCCCATGGCGCGGCCGGTGGAGTCCTGAAGGCCGGCGATGCTGCATTCGCAGCCGTCCCGGTTCTCCACGTATTGCAGCGCCACGTTGCCGGCGGCCAGGTATTTTTCCGCGTCGCCGGGTTTGGTGACCAGGCGCCCTTCCGCGTGGGCGGAAGGCAGTTCGAATTCATCCGGGAGGCCTTGCAGGAAGGGGGAATCCTTGGCCACCTTCACCAGTTTGGCCCACACGCATTCAAAGCGTTCCCTCTTGTTGTCAATCAGGCTGGAGGAAGGAAGGATGCCCATTTTGGTAAGGATCTGGAACCCGTTGCAGATGCCCAGGATCAAGCCATTATTGGCGTGGTGCCTGTGCAGGGCGTCTCCCAGGAAGCGTTCCGTTTCCAGCTGGGCCAGGCGTCCGCTGGTGACGTAGTCCCCGTAGCTGAAGCCGCCGCTGAGGACGACGAGCTGGGATTTGGCTACGTGTTCCTGCGTGGCCGTGGCGATGGGCTGGACCTGGGTGGAGAAGCCGGCGGCGCGCAGGGCGCGTTCCGTTTCCGCATCACAGTTGGTGCCGGGGTATTTCAGTAAAAGTGCGTGAGGCATGTCGTTAGATGGTAAATCGTTGATAGGGTTGAATCCTGGCTCCGGAGATCAATAGTAGGGGGTAAGGCCGTCCTTCCAGAGCTTCTTGAGCTTGGCTATGTCGCACTCCAGCACCTTGTCCCCGCCGCAGCAAGTGGCCGTGAGGAGTTTTTCTTCCGTTGCCTTGCCGATGCAGGCGCAGGGGAAGCCGTTCATGGCCGCCTCAAAGTCCGCGGCAAATTCCGGGTCCACTTCCACCAGGATGCGTCCGGTGCTTTCACTGAACAGGGGGACCGCGGGGGATTTCCATCCGCCGGCGGTCGGCACCTTGGTCAGGTCCAGTTGAACGCCGCCCTTGCCGGAGAAGGCCATTTCCGCCGCCGTGACGGCCAGGCCGCCTTCGGAAACGTCGTGCGCGGAGAGCACCAGGCCGGAGGTCAGGGCGTCGTAATAAGCCTTGTACAGGGCCATGTTCTTCACGCAGTCCGTCTGCGGTACCTTGGCGTCTTCCACACCGTGGGTGCGGGCGAAGACGGAGCCTCCCATTTCATCTTCCGTGTTGCCGATGAGGTACAGCAGGCTGTCCGTGCGGCGCAGGGAGGAACCGGTGGCGTGTTCCGGGCTTTCCACCACGCCGAAGCCGGAGCAGAGGAAGGTGACGGGCACGTTGATGGGGCCGTCTTCCGTTTCAAAGTAGTTGTAGAAGGAATCCTTGCCGGAGATGAAGGGAGCGTTGTAGGCGTCCGCCGCATGGGCGATGGCCTTCACGCATTCCACCAGGCGTCCGAGTTCCCTGGGGTCTTCCGGGTTGCCCATGCAGAAGTTGTCCAGCAGGCCGATCTTGTCCGGGTTGGACCCCACCAGGATGAGCTGGCGCACGCATTCGTCCACCGTGCCGGTTCCCATGGCGTACGGGTCCGTCTTGCCCCATTCCGGAAGAATGGCGCAGGCCATGGCCATGCACTTGTCAGAACCGTCAATGTCCACCACGGAGCCGTCCTGCGGGGCGTCGGACTGGGTGCCTGCCAGGGGCTTCAGGATGGTGTTGCCCTGCACCTCGTGGTCGTACTCGCGGATGATGGGCTCGCGGGAGACGATGGCGAAGTCCCCCATAATGGTTTCCATGGACTTGTCCAGGTCCTTGTCCGGCAGCGGCTGGCCGGTAAGGCCCTTGCCGGGGGTGAAGACGGATTCCAGTTTTTTGATGGGAGCGTCATGCAGCTTGGAGTTGTCCAGGGAGCACACCAGTTCCCCGTTGTGCCAGACCTTGAGGATGCCTGTATCGTCGGAATGACCCAGGACGGTCAGCTCCGTCTGGAACGTATCGGCCAGCTTCCGGAGTTCCGGCAGGTCCTTTTCCTCCACGGCAATCACCATGCGTTCCTGGGACTCCGACAGGAAGATTTCCCAGGAGATGAGGCCCGGTTCCTTCAGGGGGGCGTTATCCAGGAAGATTTCCCCGCCCGTGACGGAGAGCATTTCCCCGGCTGCGGAGGAGAAGCCGCCCGCGCCGCAGTCCGTGATGAAAACGATCAGGCCGCGTTCCCGCGCTTCCATGATGAAGTCCAGCGTTTTCTTTTCTTCAATCGGGTTGCCGATCTGCACGGCGGTAAAGTCCTCTTCATGGGAGGCTTCGTCCAGGGCGGCGGAAGAGAAGGTGGCTCCCTTCAGGCCGTCGCGGCCCGTCCGTCCGCCGATGACGATTACCTTGAGGCCCGGCCGCATTTCCTTCAGGATGTCCTCACGGGGAATGACGCCGGCGGTGCCGCAGAATACGAGCGGATTGTAAATGTAAGTGGGGTCAAACTGGATGGCGCCGTTCACGGTGGGAATGCCCATGCGGTTGCCGTAGTCACGCACGCCGCGCACCACGCCGCGCATGATGCCCAGCGGATGGATGACGTCCGGGGCGGTGATGGAGGCTGGGTCTGTATCCGGGGCGCCGAAGCAGAAGACGTCCAGGGAGGCGATGGGCTTGGCGCCCTTGCCCGCGCCCAGGATGTCGCGGATGACGCCGCCCAGCCCGGTATTGGCCCCGGCGTACGGTTCAATGGCGGAGGGGTGGTTGTGCGTTTCCGCCTTCAGGCAGACGGCCAGCTTGTCGTCCAGGGCAATGAATCCGGCGTTGTCGTCAAACGCGCTGAGCACGAAGCCCGGCTTGCGTTCCATAATCTTTTCAGACGGCTTCTTGATGAACGTCTTGAACAGGCTGTTGACGGTTTCCGGCGCGCCGCCGTTAACGCTGTGGCTGATGTCTGCGGAGAAAATGCGGTGCTTGCAGTGCTCGGACCAAGTCTGGGCGATCACTTCCAGTTCCACATCAGTGGGGTCGCGGTCGATTTCACGGAAAATCTGCTGGACCACTTCCATGTCCTCACGGGACAGGGAAAGCTTCTGCTTCTTGCTGAGTTCAAGCAGTTCGTCGCTGCTCAGGTCCCTCACGGGAACGGTGCGGTAGGTTTTGGCGGACATGTTCTGAGAAAAGGGAAGGGTTAGGCGATGGTCCAGTTATGGATGGCGGGGTTGCAGACGTCCTTGGCGAAAAGCGCCGCCAGGGATTCCTTGTCCCCCTGGCCGAAGACGTACACGCGCTGGGTAATTTTCAGGCCGTCCAGGGTAAAGCCCATGTTCTTGCGGCCGCGGTAATTTTGCAGGATGGCCTCCTTCTCCAGGTCCAGGGCGCCGGCCTTCATGCCGTAGTCAATGGTGAACAGGGCGTCTTTCAGGATGGGGGCGTCCTGTTCGCTGCATTCCTGGGCGATGGGGTCCACCAGCACACTCAGGAGGTACTCGCGGGCTTTCTGTTCATCCCCGCTGATTTCCACGGTGTAAACGCGGCTGCGGCGGAAGGTGAGCCCGGCGTTCAGGGGAGTGTAGAGCAGGGCGTCGGCATTGGCCGCGGCCTGGAATCGGCTGATAACTTCAAAGTGGAGGGTCATATCGCTCAAGAATGTTGGTAAAATGAAAAATGGGGGCCGGTCGGACAACCGGCTCCCATGAAAGGGGGAAGGGCTCAGGCCTTGTTCTGGAGCCGGGAGAGGACCTCCTCGTAGGCTTCCATCACGTTGCCCAGGTCCTGGCGGAAGCGGTCCTTGTCCATCTTCTCGCCGGTCTTGATGTCCCACAGGCGGCAGGTGTCCGGGGAAATCTCGTCAGCCAGCACGATCTGGGAGGGATCTTCCGCCAGACGGCCGAATTCAATCTTGAAGTCCACCAGCGTCAGGCCTACCTGCTTGAAGAAATCAATCAGCACGTCGTTCACGATGCGGGCCTGGTCCTTCAGGAAGGCGCATTCCTCTTCCGTGGCGGCGTTCAGTTCACGGGCGTAATCATCATTGATGAAGGGATCGCCCAGATCGTCGTCCTTGTAGGAGAACTCCACGATCGGCTTCTTGAAGGGGGTGCCTTCCTTGACGCCCATGCGGCGGCTGAAGGAACCGGCGGCGATGTTGCGCACGATCACTTCCAGAGGGAGGATGGAAACCTTTTTCACGTCAATGTTGATGTCGTCCACGTCGGCGACCAGGTGGGTCTTCACGCCCTTGCTTTCCAGCATGCGGTAGATGACCAGGGTGATGGCCTTGTTCATCCTGCCCTTGTTTTCAAACTGGGCTTTCTTGGCGCCGTTTCCGGCGGTGGCGTCGTCCTTGTATTCCATGCGGAGGACGTTGGGATTGTCGGTCGTATAAAGGCGTTTGGCCTTCCCTTCGTAAATAGGTTCCATGATACGTGTTGCGCAGGGGTTGAATGCGTGCGGGGATGTTACGCCACCCTCCCCGCAGGGTCAAGCCGCAACTGGACGAAGGAGGGGGGCGCCTCCGCGCGCCAAAAATGGAGCGTTCCGGAAAAGGAATGGAACAGAAACCGGAAGGGAGGCGGTGTCTCCGGTTTGCGCATCCCCTCCGTCGCGTGGTGAGGGCCGTCAGGGAGATTGCGGTTCTCCAATGGGGAACGGAATTGACAAGGGCCATCCAACCGGACAAACCCGGTTTTCCGGTCTCTGGACTCGGGTCTTTTCCGGAGAGGCGCAGAGGAGAATTTCTGAAATCCGGCGCAAACTGGTGGCCATTATTCTTCTGGGGGAAAAAGGGCATAATCAACTTGCCACCTGTTTCCGCGGATGTTAGGAAGATGATTGATGTTCAAACTGACTGCATGTTTCTGGACGGCTCTCGCTCTCACCCTGCCGTCCCGGGCGGAAGACTCCTGCTATTCCGATGTTGAAAGTTGGAGTACTCTAAGGTGTCCGGTCCAGTATTTTGCCGTGAAATCCCAGAACAGCCGCTATTGGACAACCCTTTTTCCGGACAATCCGCCCTTTGCCTATGCGTGCCTGTACCTTCCTTCGTTTGACCGTGAATTCGGCTTTTATCTGGACGGGAACGAACTGTGCTGGGCCAGAGCCATCGGGCCATGCAGCATGCAGATGCTGTCCCAGTTTCCGGTGGCGGATTTCCAGAGTCCCGGGATGAAACAGGCTGCCGTGCTGCTGACCTGCTTGCACTTTCCCGTTTTAGGGAATCTTTTGGAGGGATGGGACCGCATTGCCGACAGCATAACGGAAGATGACCCTTTTGCCGGGCGTAAAGGGAATATGGTTCTGAGTTTTCTCCAATTCCGGGAATATCGTGAGCTCTCTGCCGCCTGGGTGGAGGACGTGGTCAATCCTGTTCTTTACAGTCATTTGTTCGTTAAAAGAGGCCGGACGGCATTAAACCCTGCCGTGGCGGCCGAACTTCGTAAAACGTGGGATGAAGCGGTCACTCGCAGAACTTTCCCCATGGACATGTACCGCGAATACGTAACCGGGTGCGACGGGAATTACTGCTATTTCCGCGGGGAGTCCGGCGCTGCGGCGGAAGACCTGTGCCGGGGAGAAGGCAGGATGAGGCCGGCCATGAGGTTTCTGGCCTGGGGATTGGCAGACATGGCCATGATGGATGATTTGACCCCGGCAGGGGAGCAATGGGTGATGAGGCAGTGCGCCGCCGTCCGGGAGTATGCCGCAGAAGCGGGTGACGAGCCGCCTCCCATGGTGTCCAGTGAATGGGTGGAGGGATTCAGTAAACGGGTTTGGAAACGAATGGAGCAGGAGGAGGAAGCCGCCCGGGAACGGGAAAAAGGCATGCGCGGGGAGCTTGCAGCTGCGGAAGAGGAGCCGGAGGAAAAAACGCCCTCCCCGTATTCGGGAGAAAAATATATCCGTGGGTTCCGGGAGCGTTTTCTGAAGCCTTTGGGAAAAAATCCCCTTTGGAAGGATTTGTTCCCGGCGGGAACGGAGGGGAAGGCCGCTGTGTGCTGTTTGCTTCCCGGACGCGGTATCTGCGGTTTTTATCTGGATGGCTCCCTCATGGGGCGTGCGGAATCCCGGTCACATCATCCCTGGGAGGTTTATGACAGCTGGTTTTTTCACCGGGAACCGGAAAGGAAGTTGTTCCCTTATGAGGGCATTCCGGATTCGGAGGGGGATTGTGAAGCCAGGGTGAAGAGGGAGTGGCTCATCGTCGGGAGGGAGATAGGCGGCATGATGGAAGGGCTGCTCACCGGAATTGCCAGGGGGGAGCTGGCGGACGGAAAAGGGAGAACGGCTCATCACGTGGACGATACCGGCTTTTGCATCGTGCGCGGGGCTGACGGAACGGAGAGGCTCATGTCTGCCGGTGATGCTGATTTGGGAGCCGTGGTGGAGCTGATGGATTTATTGTATACCATGGACCTGCTGTTCACTTGCGATGAGGATTATTTGAAGGGAATTGTTGAGAAGCGGGCTGTGCTCCAGGGAAGAACGCCGGAGGAAGGAGCGCGGGAATATCGCCGTGAAAGCGGCCTGTGGAGCAGCAGGGGAGGCCGGGCCTGGTGGTTTTAATCCGGGACCGGGTGGCTGTTCCCTGCGCCTTCTCCGGAAACGTCCGGGCCATGGCCCCGCCGCGGAAGGCCCGGAGATGAATTGCCTTTATTAACTTGCCCATGGTATTCTACTGGTTTAAAAAATACTGATGTTCAAACTACTGCTCTGTTTCTGGATGACTTTTTTGCTGGTTCCTTCTCCATCGGCGGCAGACGGGGAGGCGGAAGAGGGAATGACCATCATTTACCCCGGCCAATATTTCGCATGCGCTTGGGAAGAGGCCTATTGGGGTGACGCCCGCGTTTATTGGGAAATGCTTTTCCCGGAAAATCCTCCCTTTACATATGCCTGCATTTACCTGGGGTCCTTTGACCAGGAGTTCGGTTTTTACCTGGATGGGAACGAGCTGCACTGGGCGCAGTCTACAGGCCTTCAGAGCATGCAGATGCTGAGCCAGAAGCCTGTAGTGGATTTGCAGACCATGGATGTGCTCCGTGGGGTACAGCTGTTGATGCACCTGTGGGCGCCTGCCGGAGGAACTCTGCTGGATGGGTGGGACTGGCTGGTGAAAGTAAACCCTGGTTCCGTGCTGGGGAAGGGAGAGGAAACGCAGTATGTATTCCGTTCCGAAGATGGGGTCGGGATAATGGCCGCATTCGTGGAATCCGTGGTCAATCCGTTCGTGTATTCCAGATGGTACGTCAGGAGGGGGCGGCGGGCATTGAGTCCGGCGCTGGCGGAGGCCCTGCGCCAAACCTGGGATAAAGCCGTGACCGGGCGGACTTGTTCCATGCGCGTGTACCGGGCTTTCCTGCAGGGGCTGGATGGCAATTATTGTTATTTCCGCGGGGCTTCAGGCCCGGTAGGGGAGGATTTATGCTGTAACAGCGGAAAGATGAAAGCCTCCATGATGGACCTGGCCCACGGGTTGATTGACATGATGATGATGGATGATTTGAACCCGGAGACGGAGCGGTGGCTGACGGAGCAATGCGCCATGGTGCGCCGGAATGCTCTTGAGCTGGGGGATGGGCTTCCTCCCATGGCATCGGACGAATGGGCGCAGCGGTTTGCGGACCGGTTTTTCGACGGCCTTGAGAAGAAGCGGGATGCTGCGAACAGGAAAAAGGAGCTGGAAGAGCAGGGCCTGGTCGTTCCCAGGGAGGAGAAAAAAGATACGGAGGAATTGGCGCAGCAGGAAGAGAAGAAAGATGAAAGGAAGGAGGCCGTGGAACGGGCAAGATATGCCAAAGGACACCGGGAGCGCTTTTTTCACCCCCTGGAGAAAAATCCCCTGTGGAATGACCTGTTTCCTGGAGGTTCGGAGGGGAAGGCCGGAGCCCTTTGGTTTGGGGAAAATGGGCTGACGGGCTTTTATCTGGACGGGACGGTGATGGCCCGGGCTTCTTCCCGGAACTTGAATCCTGCCCAGATGTACTGCAATTGGTTTTTTGAAGGAACCCCTGAAAGGCGGCTTATTCCTTATGAAGGCGAACCACTTTGGGAGGGGGCCGGGGACGTGGGCTGGGATTATTCACCCAGGGTGAAACGGGAGTGGACGGATATGGGGAAGGGATTGTCCCGGCTGATCAGCCGGATCCTGGACCATGCCGTTTCCGGGGAGATTGCCGCCGGGAAGGCGGCGGGTGACTCGGACCCGGATTCCGGGGACATGGTGATCATCCGCGGGACGGACGGAAAAACCAGGATACTGACCCCGCAGGAGGAGGGGTTTGAGACCATGGAGAAGCTGCTGGAGTGTGCGTACAGCGCCTACCAGGATGAGAGCGTGAAGGACAGTGCGGGGTATATCATGAAGCATGATGATGTATTGCGGGGGAAGACCCCTCCGGCGGAAGGCTACCCCCGCAAAGAGTGCTTCGGAATCAATGGGAGCCGTTTTAACTGGTAGGCGGAAGGGGGGGCAGGCAGCTCCTGATGCGCTGGCCGTGTGTACCTCCGGGAATTTAGTCTTGATACCGGTAGGGGTGCGCGTATCATGTGCTTTAGTATGCACGCCGACTTGGAGAAATTATTGTCTCTGGGGAAAATCACCCCCTCTCTCGCTGAAAAACTTGATCGCATCGCACCTGGCCGTTACTGCTTCCATGCTTCATGGGGCGCCGGCAAAGTCATCTCCTGGAACCTGGCCGGCAAAAAGCTGGTTATTGATTTTGAGGAAAATCCGGAACATGAAGTTGCCCTGGAATTTGCTCCCAAAATTTTGGAGTTCCTCCATGATGACCATTTCCTGGCCAGGCGATATGAAGATACCGAATCCCTGATCAACCTGTCTGTGGATGATCCGGTGGAACTGGTGCGCGTTACCTTGCAGGGCTACGGCAATTCCCTTACCCCGGAAAAGCTGGAAGCCGCGCTGAAAGGCACCGTGATTGCGGAAGACAAATGGAAGAACTGGTGGGACAAGGTGCGCGCCATGCTCCGCTCCAATGTCCAGTTCATGATGCCCACCCGCAAGGGAGAGCGCATCACGCTCCGCACGAATATTCTTTCCCGCGCCCAGGCCGCCCTGGAGGATTATAACAAGGCCGCCGACCTGAAAGCCAAGGTGCGCGTGCTGGACGCCATCAAGATGGAAGCGGTCATGGCGGAGCCGGACACCGTCAACTCCCTGGTTCAGGCGGTGGACGAGGATGTGCGCAACGGCGGCAGCCTGGCTCTCCAGCAGGTGCTGGAGCTGGCCGTACTCCGGGATGACCTGATCGCTGCCGTCAAGAATACGGAAGCGGCCCGGGACGCCTATCCCCTCCGCTCCATCGTGGAAGCCAATATCAGCGATGTGGAACACTTTGCCGAGGTGCTCAATTCCATGCCTGCCGTACGCCAGAAGCGCGTTTATATGACGCTGCCCGCCATCTTTGGGGAGGATTGGACGCAGAAGGCCCTGGAACTGTTTGACGCAAGCGGCGCCCGCGCCGTGGGTGAAATCGCCAAGTTCCTGATTGAAGAAGGGCAGGACAAGGCCCTGGTCAAGCATTTGAAGCATGAACTGCTGCGCCAGACCCTTCCGGCGGAATCCCTGATATGGATATGCCGCCAGCGCCATGACGCCTCCAAGCCCCTCTTCGGGCTTCCGGTGGGCATCGCCATGCTCTCCCTGATTGAACAGGACCACATGGACGGCGGCCCCAACCGCATGCTGCGCCTGAAGAACCTGTTCATGGAGGATAAGAACATCATCCAGGAAATGATCAAGGGGCAGGACGTGGCGGAAGTGCGCCAGTTCGCCAAGATGCTGTACAATACGTCCGCCTTCTCCGAACAGGACCGTGGCGCGCTGATGGCCCGCGTGATCGGCGTTTTCCCGAATCTGCACTCCATCGTCCTGGACGCCATGGTGGATACCTCCGACAAGCCGGAACCGATCTTCGTTTCCTGGGACAGCCTGGAAGCCCGCAAGAAGGAGCTGGAAGAACTGGTAAACGTGAAGATTCCGGAAAACCTGCACAACAAGAAGATTTCCCGCGCGGAGGGTGACCTCCGTGAAAACGGCGGCTACCAGGATGCCAAGGAAGTTGAAAAGGTGCTCAACCGCCGCCGCTCCGAGCTGGAGCATGCGCTGGCGCTGGCCCGCGGCACGGACTTTGCCGTGACGGATACCTCCAGGGCCGCCATGGGGATGAAGGTGACCCTCCAGCCCCTGGCCGGAGGCGATGCCGTGGTGTACACCATTCTGGGCGCGTGGGACACGAATCCGGAAAAACACATTGTCTCCTATCTTTCCCAGGTGGGCAAGGAGCTGACGGGCAAGAGCGTGGGAGACCAGGTGAAGATCGTCCCGATGGACGGAGACAAGAAGAAGGTGTTCACGATTACGAAGATTGAAGCCGCTTTTTAAGAAAGCCGCTTTCTTTTTTGACCAAGGTCTCTAAAAAGCTCCCCTTCTTTCTGGAAGGGGAGCTTTTTTTGTTGTTCATGGAAAAGCTTTTCATTGTTTTGCGAATTTATAATCCGTTATGCATGTTAGAAGAAAAATCTAGGAAATGCATAATGCATATCATTGAAAATAAGCCATTTTTGTTTTTCATTCCTTGAAAGGCGAGTCTTTGCCTGAAAGATTGTCTAGTCCTCTAAATAATGGACCATTTGACTAAGGCACTCATACTGATGAAATAATAATCCGAGCTCTGGTCTTTTTTGTTGACCCCGGATTATAAATCCGTTATTTGTCACGGAATGGAAGCGATACTTCATCATTTCCAACCACATATCCCATAGACACCATGAAGAAAACATTATTCATTCTGGCAACCATGGTTGCAGCGGCTGTTGCGGCCGAGGCCTCTACGGTTCTGATCTCATTCGGGATCAATTCAGGCAATGGCACTGCCGTTGTTGATGGCACGTATCTTGGAGAGTCCGGACAGAAGGTGAACAAGATCTCCACGGGACAAAGCAGTTCCTATACTTCCGGCACCTTGGCCACTACCGGGGGAAGCGGTACCGGAATCACCCTGACGACGGGGGGACTCTGCTGCGGAGGGCCCGGCGTCATGACTGATGCCACTGCCAAAGGCTCCGCCCTGGGCCAGGACAACAAGTTTTACGATGTTTTCGGACAGGATATGACCATCGGCAACCCCCTGGGGGGCGCTGTCAATCCCATCGGCTCCGCAAACGGCAACTTCACGATGTCCCTGAATAATCTGTCCGCCGGCACTTATACGCTTACCATGCTGGTGGGACGCGGAAACAACTACGGTACGGGCAACACCTCCTCCTTCAGCATTGACGGCAGCGGCATCTCCAACATCTCCGCCAGCCTGGACGACTATTCCACCGGGTCCGGAGCCACGCTGAACGGCGTTACCGTCACGGGCAATACGCATACCGGGAACTGGATGCTGATTACTTACACGTTTGACGTGGCGGCGGATGGCACCCAGCTCAATATCCAGTCTCAGGGAGGCACCGGCAACATCAATGCCCTGGCCCTCGCCTCCGTTCCGGAACCGGCCACGGCCAGTCTCGGCCTGCTGGGCCTGGCCGTACTGCTGGTGCGCCGCAGGCGTGCATAATGCTGTTCTTCATGCAGGCGCCGGTCGTTCGTAAAAGGAACAGCCGGCGCCTGTCTGTTTACGGAAGGGAAAATCATGAGGAGAAAACTGAATTGGCGCGGATGGATTCCGGCCGTGCTGGCCGCCTGCTGTCTGGCACATGCGGAAGAAATAGGGATAGGGGTGCTGAACGGAACTGCCGCCACGGAGACGGCGTTCCAGCAGGCGCAGCCCGGGACCTTGGCAGAGGAAGGGAAAACCTGGAATTTCATCAAGCCCGCGGCCAATGCCGCCACGACCGTTTCCGCCCTGAAAACCACGGAGGGAGTATCCACGGAAGCCTCCTGCGCCATCAAGCCGGGTTACTGCGCAAGCAATAGTGTCTTTGCGTCAGGCAGGAACCGTGATTATGTGCTCATGGATTCGTGGGCCGGCCTCCGGGGAACGGAAGACGTCGTGATTTCCCAGCTTCCGGATTCCATGGCGGAATACTGCCATGTGGAGATTTACGGGGATTGCAATGATTCGGACCGGGACATGGTTTATACGGCCAACGGCCTCTCCGGAACCATTCAGGACCGCGGCACGTTTTCCGGCGCTTTTCAGGAGGGTGGCAACAAGTTGACGCTGAAGTATGTGCCGGTTACCAACGGAACGATTACCATCACGGGCAACGGGGCATCCCAGACTCGTTCCGCCATCAATGCCGTCCGCCTGACGGCTCCCTCACCCGGCATCGTATCCTTTACGGCTACCCCTGCGGAAATCATGGAAGATTCAGCGTCCGGAGCCGTTCTAAGCTGGAAAACCTGGAAATGCGGAGCGGTTACACTGGGCACCAGGGACGGGCAGGACATTCCGGCCACCACGGAGAACGGTACAGGCTCTGTCACGGTAAAGCCCGGGGCCACGACGACTTACGTTCTCCGCGCCGCTTGTGAGGACGGGACCTTTTCCACGGAAGAAGTGACGGTGACCGTCAAGAAGCAGGAGCCGGAAATCCTTCTCTTTGAATCGGACAAAAAGAAAATTGTTCCCGGCAGTCATGAAAAGGCCACCCTGACGTGGAGCACGGTGAAGGCGCAAACCCTCACCCTGACCGCCAATGGAACGGAGGTGCCCGTCACCAGCACGGCGGGAGCCGGCAGCGTGCAGGTAGCTCCTGAGGAAACCACGCAATACACGCTGACGCTGACTGCGGCGGACGGTACGGAGAAAAGCAAGTCCCTGGTTATTTCCGTTCTGGCGGAGAATGCGCCCAACGTCCTGGTGTTCCTGGTGGATGATATGGGCTGGCAGGATACGTCCGTGCCATTTTACTACAAGGACGGCCAGCCCTTCGTTACAGAGCTGAATTCCTTTTATAAAACGCCCTCCATGGAAAGGCTGGCGGCGCAGGGGATGAAGTTCACGAACGCCTACTCGTGCCCCTTGTGCTCCCCGGGCCGCACGTCCCTGATGACGGGCAAGACCTCCGCCCGCCACCGGGTTACCAACTGGACGGCCGTGAATGCCCCCACTCTTAATGAATTCAGCGGCGGCCTCCCCCACATCCGGGCTCCCCAGTGGAACATGGCGGGCATGAGCGAACAGGAGATTCCCCTCCCGCGGGTTCTTCAGGAGGCGGGTTACAGGACGATTACGGTGGGGAAGGCCCACTTTGCTCCGTCCAACCAGCGTTATTCCAACCCCGCCAATCTGGGATTTGATGTCAACATTGCCGGCTGTTCCGCCGGACAGCCCGCCTCCTACCGGGGAGAGGACCGTTTCGGCTCCGGGAATACCCATGTTCCCAACCTGGAGGAATATTACGGAACGACCACGGCGGAAGACAGGAAGAAGAATTTCCTGACAAATGCCCTGACGCTGGAGATGAAGAAGCAAATCAAGGCTGCCGTGGATGCAAATACGCCTTTCTTCGCGTACATGACCCATTACGCCGTCCACCAGAGGCATGACCAGCCGGACCCCAACGGTGATTATGACACCTACCCCTCGGGAACGTCTTTTGAGCCGGGAGTTTCCATCGGCGGCAACCTCCGCAACTTCGGCACGTTGATCGGGGGCATGGACAAATCCCTGGGGGACCTGATGGATTACCTCAAGGAACTGGGCGTCGCCAACAGGACTTTGGTCATCTTCATGTCCGACAACGGCGGGGACGCACCCATCCAGCAGAGCTATGACGGGAATATTCCATGGCTTGAGAAGATAAGCGCCGTAGCTCCCCTGAGAGGACGCAAGGGCAGCCGTTATGAAGGGGGGACCCGCATCCCGATGATCGTGGGGTGGGCGGAGGTGGACCCTTCCAGCCCCATCCAGCAGGAATACCCCATTCAGCAGAATGCCGTGAATCATGACATCGTGGCGATTTGGGATATTTATCCCACCATCCTGAATATGCTGAAGCTGAAGGTTCCGGTGGGCCAGCAGGTGGACGGGGAGGACATCAGCCCCTACTTCAGGGGAGACGCCTCCTTCCACCGCACCCAGAAGATATTCCAGCATTTCCCTCACCACCATTCCTACGCCAATTTCTATTCCACCTACCGGAAGGGGGACTGGAAAGTCATTTACAATTACATGGACCAGTACGCCCATACCGGCCTGTATTCCGGCAACGGCTACAAGACGGCGGGCCGCTTCCCGTGGCAGCTCTTCAACCTGAAGGATGACCTGGGAGAGAGCAATGACCTGGCCCGGGACCCGGCGCAGCAGGAACGCCTGATGCGCATGGCGCGCGCCCTCATCCGGGAGCTCCGGCAGGTGGATGCGCAATATCCCGTTCTTACCAGGAACGGACAGGTGATCGGCACGGCCTATATCCGCATGCCCGATCTTCCGGACGTGGATTCCGACGGGGACAGCGTCCCGGACCTTGTGGAAGACGCCAATGGAAACGGCCTTATCGATCCCGGGGAAACGGACCCGGATGATGCCTCCTCCGTGGTTCCCATCCGGCAATAAACCTCTCACCAACTGGACAAGACTTATGAAGAAAATACGTTGTTTTTCCGTTCTTCCCGGCCGTCTGCGTCTTCTCAGGATCGGCCTTGGGTCCGCCGCCTTCCTCTCCGGGGCGCTTTTGCTGGCGGATGTGCTGGTCAATGCAGGCGGAGGCTCCAGCAATGCGGATAAAACCGGCAACGGCGGCGGCACGCTGGATTACGGCCAGGTCACGTTCTCCGGTTCCGCCTCCTATGACAACAATACGGTGCGCGGCTTCTCCCAGGGCGGAGCGGTTTATGCAGGCTCCGTGGTGCAGCAGGCCGCCGTTTCCTTCTCCGGCAACAGGGCGGAGGAGGGCAGCGGCGGGGCCATATACAGCCGCGGAAACGTGCAGATAGCCGCTGGTTCCTCCTTCTCCGGCAACGCGGCGGCCCACAACGGGGGCGCCCTGTGCCTGGACGCCAATGACGGGGAAGATGAGCGCACCGTGAGTGTGGAAGGCGGCTGTACCTTTTCCGGCAACAGCGCAGGCAATCTGGGCGGCGCCGTCTATGTCTCCGGCAACAGTGCCGCGGCTCCCACCGTGCTCAATCTCCGTTCCACGGATTCCTCCCGGCCCGTTTCCTTCAGCGGCAATTTCCGGGGGCGTTCCGTGGGTTCCTCCACGGGAGGCGCGCCCAACTCCATCACAGTCATGGGCCATGTAAGCCTGGTGGTGCATGCGGACCGGGACTGCCTGGTCAGCATGGAAGATCCGCTTTATTCCTTCGCCGGATATTCCTCCTCCTCCAGCCTCAGGAAGACGGGGGACGGGACGCTGGGCTTTGGCGACGGAGTTTCCCTGTGCCATTTTCCGGTAAGCGTGGAAGGGGGAACGGTGCGGCTGGGCGCGAATGCCGGCATGCGGGGGATGACGCGGCTGGACGTGGCTGCGGGGGCATGCCTGTCCTTTTCTCTCCCCCGGAACCCCGGCCAGGAGGCCAAGTGGAGCGCGGAGGGGCCGGTGTCTCTGGACGGCACGGCGGAAATTCGCGTGGCTCTCCCTGACATGGACAGGAAGGCGCAGGAGCAAAGCTGGAAGCTGGTGGAAGGGACCGCTCTTTCCATGGCGGCGCTTCCTTCCGTTTCCTATGACGCAGCCAGTGCGGAGGCTTGGAAGCAGGCGGGCGGTTTTTCCCTGAAACAGGAGAATACGGCGGGTAAGAGCGCCCTGGTGCTGGCCTGGACGCGCACGCCTTCCCCTTATGACCAGTGGAAGAAGGACCATTTTCCCGATGGAACGCCGGAGGATCAGACGGTCCCGGGCGCCTGCCCCGCGGGCGACGGCATCACCAACCTGATGAAGTACGCCACGGGCCTGGATCCGGACAAGCCCTGCGGAAGCGTCACAACGCTGGCGGCCCGGGAAGAAAACGGAGGAACCCGCCTGGCGCTGGAATGGCCCGTGAACCCTGCGGCCACGGACGTGACGTTCAGCGTGGAAAGCTCTGAGGACCTGGTTACCTGGAGGGAAGAGACGGTGATTGAGCCATCCGGAAACCGGGCTGAATACCTTGATACGGTAGTGATAGACGGCAATGCTCCGGCGCGGAGGTTTTTGAGGCTGAAGGTGACCAGGGAATAGGCCGTCTTCCCTGCCCATTCTCCGGGCGCGGATGGCACGGGGCTTCAAGGACGGGAGAGGCCACTCCTTCTCCTGTTTTGAACCGCCATAAACAAAGGGCTGTTCCACATGCGGTGAAACAGCCCCTGAAAAGGAATGGCGGCAAAACGCCGCAAACTATTTGGCGAGCACTTTTTGAACAGCGGCAACGACGTTGTCCACGTTCATGCCGAGTTCTTCCAGCACCTGCGCCCCGGGAGCGGAAAAGCCGAAGCGGTTGATGCCCACGGCCTCACCCTGGCAGCCCAGGTATTTCCACCAGAGGTCCGTCACCCCGGCTTCCACGGACACCCTCTTCACGCAGGAGGAGGGGATCACGCTTTCCCGGTATTCCGCAGGCTGCGCGTCAAAGCGGAAGAAGCTGGGCATGGAAACCACGCGGATTCCTTCCCCGATCTGTTCCGCGGCTTTCAGGGCCAGTTCCAGCTCTGAACCGCTGGCCAGAATGACGGCTTTCAGTTCCCCCTGCTCCCGCCGGGCGATGTAGCCGCCTTTCAGCACGCCCTGGCGGCGCGTCTCCACGGGGATGTCATTCAGGGTGGCGACCTTCTGCCGGGTCAGGATCAGGGCGGTGGGGCCTTCGGCGCGCTGCAGGGCGGCCATCCAGGCTCCGGCGGTTTCTTCCGGGTCCGCCGGACGGATGACGTCCAGGTTGGGAATCACGCGGAGGCCGGAAACGGTTTCCACCGGCTGGTGGGTGGGGCCGTCTTCGCCCACGGCCACGGAATCGTGCGTCAGGATGTAGGTAACGGGCAGGCCGCTGAGGGCGGCCACGCGGATCGCGCCGCGCATGTAGTCCACAAACACGCAGAAGGTGGCGGCGCTCACGCGGAACAGCCCGTCATAGGCAATGCCGTTGCAGATGGCGGCCATGGCATGTTCACGGATGCCGAACCAGAAGTTGCGGCCTTCCGGATTTTCTGCGGAGAAGTCTCCCGCACCGGAAAGGTAATTCTTGTTGGAGCTGTACAGGTCCGCGCTGGTGGTCAGGAACCACGGGTCCGCCTTGGCGATGGCGTTGATGGCCACGGAACCGGCGGAACGGGTGGCGTCACTGTAATCCGCGGGGAAGGGGGGGATGTCCTTGTCCGTGATGGAGGCGTCCACGCCCCTGGCGCAGGCGTCCATGCCGGAATCCAGCTCTGCGGCCAGTTCCGGATAGGAGGCGCGCCATTTCCGGTACGTGGCTTCCCAGGCGGTGAAGGCGGCTTCCCTCCCGGCCCGGAGGCTGTTGAAGAAGCTGCGGACGTCTTCAGATACATAATAGCGTTCTCCTGCGGGAATTCCCCAGTTGGCGTGGGCTTCCTCCTGGAGCTTGGCTCCGCCTTCACCGTGGCCCTTGGTGGTTCCTTCAATGCCGGGAATGCCTTTGCCGATGACGGTCTTGGCAATGATAAGCTGGGGCTTGCCATTTTTGGCCGCCTTGGCGGCTTCCACCGCTTCCGCGATGGCCTTGAGGTCATGGCCGTCAATCTGGCGCACGTCCCAGCCCAGGGCTTCATACATGGCGCGCGGGTCCGCAATCTGGGTGCGGTCCGCCGGGGCGTCCAGCGTGATGTCGTTGGAATCGTAAATAAGAATAAGGTTGTCCAGTTTCAGGACGGCGGCCAGGGCGATGGATTCTCGCGCCACGCCTTCCTGAAGGCAGCCGTCCCCCGTCAGGCAGAAAACGTGCTGGGTGAAGATGTCCATGCCGGGCTTGTTGAACCGCGCGGCGGCGCGCCTGGCGGAAAGGGCGAAGCCTACGGCGTTCGCAATGCCCTGGCCCAGCGGCCCCGTGGTGCATTCCACACCCTCCGTATCCCGGAATTCCGGGTGGCCCGGCGTGATGGAGCCCTTGTGGCGGAAGCCCTTGAGGTCTTCAATGCCGATGTTGAATCCCGACAGGTGAAGCCAGCCGTAAAGGAACATGGAGCCATGGCCGGCAGAGAGAATGAAGCGGTCACGGTTGAGCCAGCGGGGCTGCGCGGGGCAGATGTTGAGCAGGTCGCCGAACAGGACGGCCCCGATTTCTGCGCATCCCAGCGGCAGGCCCAGGTGGCCGGAGGCACAGTCGTGAACGGCATCCATGGCAAGTCCCCGCGCCTGGTTGGCGGCTTTTTGGAGAAGGTCAAGATTCATGCCCGGGCAATATGAGCAGATCAGCCACATATTGAAAGCCTAAAATGCGTCTCCGGCAACGCTTTCGGCGTGATGGAACCGTCTGTGAAAGGCCGCAGGCGGAAGGAGCTTTTTTCTTTCTTCCCACGGGTGGAAACTCCGTTGACATGCTTGGAAAATTAGTTTTTAATAATTCTAACTAAAAGACACCATGAGCGACCAAAAGAATTTAACAACCGCCGTCGGAGCGCCCGTTCCGGATAATGAAAACGTACTTACGGCCGGCCCCCGCGGTCCCATGCTGCTGCAGGACGTATGGTTCCTGGAAAAACTGGCTCATTTTGACCGTGAAGTTATTCCGGAAAGGCGCATGCACGCCAAGGGCTCCGGAGCTTTCGGCACCTTTACGGTGACTCATGATATTACCCGGTATACCAGGGCGGCGCTGTTTTCCGGAGTGGGCAAGAAGACGGACCTGCTGATGCGTTTTTCCACGGTGGCCGGGGAGAGGGGCGCGGCGGACGCGGAGCGTGATATCCGCGGCTTCGCCATCAAGTTTTATACGGAGGAAGGCAACTGGGACCTGGTGGGCAACAACACGCCGGTCTTCTTCCTGCGTGACCCGCTCAAGTTCCCGGACCTGAACCACGCCATCAAGCGTGATCCGCGCACCAACATGAGGAGCGCGCGCAACAACTGGGACTTCTGGACCTCCCTTCCGGAAGCCTTCCACCAGGTCACCGTAGTCATGAGCGACCGCGGCATTCCCGCCTCCTACCGCCACATGCACGGCTTCGGCAGCCATGCGTTCAGCATGCTGAACGCGGATAACGAACGGGTGTGGGTGAAATTCCATTTCAAAACCCAGCAGGGCATCAGGAACCTGACGGATGCGGAGGCGGAAGCCATCATTGCGAAGGACCGGGAAAGCCATCAGCGGGATTTGTATGAAAGCATTGAACGGAAAGACTTTCCGCGCTGGACGATGTACATCCAGGTGATGACCCAGGAGCAGGCCAAGGCATGCCCCTTCAATCCGTTTGACCTGACCAAGGTATGGCCGCACGGAGATTATCCCCTCATTGAAGTGGGCGTGCTGGAACTCAACCGGAATCCGGACAACTACTTCGCCCAGATTGAACAGGCGGCGTTCAATCCGGCCAATGTGGTTCCCGGAATCAGCTTTTCCCCGGACAAGATGCTCCAGGGGCGCCTGTTCTCCTACGGGGACGCCCAGCGGTACCGGCTGGGAGTGAACCACAACCAGATTCCGGTGAATGCCCCCCGCTGCCCGTTCCACAGCTACCACCGGGACGGCATGATGCGCGTGGACGACAATGCGGGAAGCACGCTGGGCTATGAACCGAACAGCTACGGGGAATGGAAGGAACAGCCGGAATTCCGGGAACCGCCGCTTGAACTGGACGGCGCGGCCTGGCACTGGGATTTCCATGAGGACGACCATGACTACTATTCCCAGCCCCGCGCCCTGTTCCGCCTGATGGCTCCGGAACAGAGGGAAGCCCTGTACGGCAATACGGCCCGCGCCATGGGAGATGCGCCGGACTTCATCAAGCAGCGCCACATTGACCACTGCATGGAATGCGACCCGGAATACGGGGAAGGCGTTGCCAGGGCCCTCGGCATGTTTAAAGGGTAACCGCACCCGCTGAACCTTTCCCGGGCGGAAGCTTCCTGTTACGGAAACTCCCGCCCGGTTTTTTCTGGTGTTGGGGCGCCCTGTCCGGCGCTTGCCGGGAGGAGGTTCACAGGATGTTCCGGGCGCGGGACAGGCTCCTGCCGCCGTGGTTCCGGCTGATAAGGGGCTAAAAGAATCCGGTTCTGCACCAGGGTTCCCAGGCGGCCCAGCCTGTCCCGGACGGTTTCCATGAAAACGTCCGGAGGCAGGTACACCATCAGGCATTTTTTCTTTCCGCCCTTTATGGCTTTCAGGGAATCGTACATTTCCTGGTCCCTGCCCAGGGGATGGAAGCGGCCTGCCATCCATGTTCCCGTGCGGAACAGAATAACCGGGAAACGGACGTATTCCGGAATTTCCTGGATTTCATAAGGCTGGTCTTCGGGCTGCTGAAACCTCCATGACTGGAAAGCCGGCAATTCAAAAAGAAACACGGGCCCCGGAAAAGCGGGCTTCATGCGGATACGCACGGCATGGGGATACTTGTCCGTAAAGAGGCGGAGACGGTGTTCCAGTTCCCGGAGAGTATTACGGCGGCCAACGAGCAGGAAAGCGCCTTCCGCCTGTATTCCGTTTGCCGGCAGTTCTTCTTTCCCTTCTTCCGCGAAAACGGAAGAAGAGCATATGGCTCCGGCGAACAGAAGGGAAATAGCCCTGGTCATGGTTCAACTATGCTCCCTGCATGCGGTTGGTGTCAACGGACGTCTTTCCTCGGAAGCCTTTGTTACTCAAAAGTTATTTTGAATGGAATCTCCCTGGGGAAAAGAGCTGGCGGGATTTGCCAGGGTTTTTTAATGGAGAGAAAGCGCTTCCCATGCCCGCAACAATGAGGCGCCCGTTTTTCAGGAAAATGGCGGGGCGCCGGGCGGATGGGACTTTGGCCGGGAAGAACGTGCTTTCTCCTTCCCGCGGCAACGGCGCATGATGTATAGTGAGGGCAGACGTATGAAAATCGTAGTGAAGGTAGGGACGGGTGTTCTGACCCGTGAAAACGGGACATTGGACGGTTCTTCCATCGTGCATCTGGTGAGCGGCCTGGCGGACCTGATGCAGCAGGGGCACCAGGTGGTTCTGGTAAGTTCCGGCGCCGTCGGTTCCGGAGTGTCCGTGCTGGGGCTGCCGTCCTATCCGCAGGAGCTGTCCCTGAAGCAGGCTTGCGCGGCGGTGGGGCAGACGCGGCTGATGCAGACGTATGAGAATCTTTTCAGCCATTTTAATGTGGACGTGGCACAGCTTTTGCTGACGGCGGAGGATTTGAAGCGCCGCCGCCCCAACGTGCAGGCCACGCTGATGCGCCTGTTTGAACACGGGAGGATTATCCCGATTGTGAATGAAAACGACACCGTTTCCGTGGAGGAACTGAAGTTTGGGGATAACGACATTCTTTCCGTCCATATGGCGCGCATGGTGGGGGCGGATGCCCTGTTCATCCTGACGAGCGTGGACGGCCTGTACCCCCCCGGCGGCAGCCGTGACGCCATCATTCCCCGGGTGGAGGATGTAGACGCCGTCCTGGCGTTTGCGGAAGATGACCGTGGCCGCTTTTCCATGGGCGGCATGAGCGCCAAGCTCCAGGCCGTGCGGGAGGCCGTGAACGCGGGTATAGGCACTTACATGATGCATGGGCACCATCCGGAACGCATTGGCCTGCTGCTGGAGGGCAAGGCGGAAGGCGCGGGAACGTTTTTTGTACCGAAAGGAGCAGGAAAATGACGCTGGAAAATCCTCTTGAACCCGTAGGGCGCGCGGCCCTGGCGGCCTCCCGGGAGATGCTGGCCCTGGGACCGGAGGAAAAAGCGGACGCCCTGCGCCGCATGGCCGCGGCAGTACGCGCGGCGGTGGCGCGCATCTTGCAGGAGAACGCCTTGGACATGGAGGAGGCCGGGACCGCCGGGCGCAATGCCGCGTTTCTGGACAGGCTGCTGCTGACCCCTGACCGTGTGGAGCGCATGGCGCATGGCATGGAGCAGGTGGCGGAACTTCCCGATCCCGTAGGCGAGCGCATCCGTGAATGGACGCGCCCGAACGGGCTGCATATCCGCCAGGTGCGCGTGCCCCTGGGAGTAATCGGCTTTATTTATGAGAGCCGCGGCACTGTGACCTGTGACGCGGCGGCCCTGTGCCTGAAGTCCGGCAACGCGGTCATTTTGCGCGGCGGGAGCGAATCCCTGCGTACCAACCGCGTTCTGGCGGAGGCGCTGCGCGGCGCGTTAAAGGAGTCCGCCGTTCCGGTGGACGCCCTGCAGCTTCTGGCTTCAGGCAGCCGTGACGAGGTACGGCAGCTGTGCGAGCTGGATTCCTGCCTGAACGTCATTATTCCGCGGGGCGGGAAGGGGCTTATCCGCGCCGTCATGGAGTACGCCAGAGTGCCCGTGCTGAAGCATTTGGACGGCATTTGCCATGTGTACGTGGATGCCGCGGCGGATTTGGAGATGGCCGTCAATATACTGGATGACGCCAAGACGCAGCGTCCGGGCGTCTGCAATGCGGCGGAAACCCTGCTGGTGGATGCCGCCGTGGCGGAACGTTTTCTTCCCATGGCGGCGGACCGCATGCGCCTGCGCGGCGTGGAGTGCCGCGTGTGCGGACGGAGCAGGCCGTTTTTCGGCCCGGAAGCCGTTGCCGCGTCAGAGGAGGACTGGTCTACGGAGTATGAAGACCTGATCCTGTCCGTGAAGGTGGTGGACGGCGTCCGGGACGCCGTGGAGCATGTCAACCGCTACGGCTCCCACCACAGTGATTCCATTATTACGGAGGATGGAAAGGCCCGTGATTATTTCTTGCGGCGGGTGGACAGCGCGTGCGTCTACCATAATTGCTCCACGCGGCTCAGCGACGGGGAGGAATTCGGCTTCGGCGCGGAGATTGGCATAGGTACGGACAAGTTCCATGCGCGCGGACCGATGGCCCTGCGGGAGCTGACCTCCTACAAGTATGTCATTGAAGGCAGCGGGCAGATGAAGGACCCTTCCCGAATTCCGGGGGAAGACCGCGCCTGAACAGGCACGTCCGCAATCAGAAAGGGAGCACCGCAGCATGGCCGCGATGCTCCCCGCTTGTACACACCCCTGAAGAAGCCCCGTTAGAAAGTCAGCCTGTAGCCGATGCTTCCGTTGAAGCTGGTGGCGCGGCTGCGGAAGTCCGCATTGACATCCGCAAAGACGGAGCTGGTGTAACCCACCGGAATGGTGATGCCCGCGCCTGCCTGCACGCCGGTGGCGCCTTCCCTGGCGCCGTTTATGCGGAATCCTGCGCCGGGCACGCCGGCGGGCGCCAGCGCAGCCGTGGTTTTCCGGTCGCCCAGGAGCTGGACAACCTGAACCCGCAGTTCACCCATGGACGCGCGGCCTGTCAGGTTGCTGGAGAGCTCCCCGCGGAGCCTCGCCCCCAGTCCCACGGTTCCGTAGGTGGAATCCATGTCGTCCACGCTCATGCCCAGGCCCCCTGATTCCGTGAAGCCGTCCATCCGGCTCTTGTACACGGAGGCGTTCACCAGGGGCTGGAGCGCGGAGGTTTTGTTCTCATTCAGGTACAGGTCATACGTGCCTTCATAAAAGGCGCCGTAGCTGCTGCCGCTGGTGCTGCCGTGCATGGCGTACATGCCGGCTCCGGGGATGCCTGCGGTGCGGTCCAGGGAAGCGTCGTTCCATCCGTAGGTGAGGATGACGTTGTGCGCCCAGCGGCCTGACTGGATGCGGAAGAACAGATTGCCATAGTAGGAGTCCAGGTCTCCGTTCGCCATGTAGGCGTCCAGGTCGCCATAGTTGGCGGAAAAGGCCGCTCCCCATACGAAGCTGTCGCTGCACGTCACGTCAAATCCGAAGGTGCCGCCCCAGGTGTTAAGCTTGTAGCCTGATTCGTCCATCCGGTCATCCAGCTTGCGGTAGCCGCCTTCCCCTTCAATCCAGGCGTTGAAGCAGGGCAGGTCATCGTTGATGTACTGCGGGGAGGCTCCCATCTGGGTGAGGCGGTTGCGCAGGTGGAGCACCTGGTCCCGGAGGGCTCCCTTCTGGGCGGAGTGCAGGGCGGTGACGCCGCTGCCCGCATAGGAGGAGAGGGCGGATTGAAGGGCGCCCGCGTCCCCTATGGCCTGGGCGGTGCCCACGGCGTTGAGGAATTCCATCATGGCCGGGGTGATGCTTCCGGGGGAGGAAGTGACGGCCCACAGGCTGTCCACCGCGGCTCTCTGGTTTTCCGTGGAGGCGAAGTCCTTCAGCGGGCTGTCTCCCAGTTTGGTGAAGTGGACCTGGAACAGCTTGCCGTCGTCGGAGAGTATCTTGCTGATGTCATAGACGAGGTTGGCGAAGCCGGCATGGGTCAGGTTCACCATGTCCGCCGTCCAGGTTTCCCCGTTCGCCGTGGCCAGGCCGTTTTCCGCATAGAAGGCGTTGATGGTGAATTCCGGCAGGATGGCCCAGTCTCCCGCGGTACCCAGGCCGTAAATGTTGACGTTGATGGACGGGTCCGCCCCGTTGATGCGGATGGAGCCGTTTTCCGCCTTCACGGCGGCCCAGGCGTTGTCCGCGCTGTGGGCCAGCGTTTCCGTATTGACGGTGAGGTCCAGGGAGGCGCCGGAGGCCAGATCGGCCGCCACGCCGCCGTTATTGCCGGTCAGCACGAGCTGGACCGCCCGCTGGTTGGGATTGCCGCCCAGGTACAGCTTGCCGTTGGAGGCGATGGAGAGCGTGTTGGCCGTGGTATTGTTCATCAGGGAGAGGTCCGCCGTGGCGTCCAGGCCGGAGGCGTCCCGAGTGTTGCTGCCGATGGAAATGTTCCTGTAGGTCATGGAGCCGTCCGCGGCCAGGTCCTTGTCTCCCAGGACGAGGTGGCCGCCCGCCCGGGCATGGCTGACGTCCACGCCGCCATTCCCGGAGGAAAGGATGATCTGCGTGCCTTCGCCCCGGTGGGTGATGGCTCCCGTGCCGGTGATATCCCCCTTGAAGGAGTAGGTTTTCCCGTCGTTGGAGGCCAGTTCCAGACGTCCGTCTGCCCCCAGGTGGAGCGCGCCGTTTTCCTGCTCCTGGTGGAGCCCTTCCAGCGCGATCGTGGAGCCGTCCTGCAGGCGCAGGCTGCCGCCCCCCAGATGGAGCAGCACGTCTTCGCCCAGATTGCTGTCCGTGCCCAGAATCAGGTTGCAATTGTCCAGCTTCAGGGTGCCGGAGCCGGTGACGCTCGCATGAAGCGTCAGGTCTGAAAGAGTGTCTCTGGCGATGGTGAGCAGGGCGCCCCCGTTCAGGGTGATGGAGCCGGAGCCCGCCAGGTCCCCGGCGGCCAGGGAGGCGGAGTTCAGCGTCAGCGCGGCATCCTGCTCCACGTTCAGAGCGCCGGAGATGATGGAACTTTCCTTCGTGTTCTGGAGCACGAGCTCTCCCTGCTGCACGTCCAGAGCGGAGGCGGTCACCCTGCCGTCAACGGTCAGCCTCTGTTCCCCGTCCTTGACGAGCTGCGCCGCTCCTTCAATGGAGCCCGCGTAAGCGGTGTTGCCGGGTTTGTCCGGGTCTGCGGAGGTTTCATTCAGCAGCGTGATGATCACGTCGCTGTCCGTTCCCGTGTTCACGACGGCATCGGCTTCCGTGCCGGCCAGGTAGCGGATGGTGGTTGTTTTGTCTTCCGGCGCAGTGGCTGCGGACAGGTCAATGTTCAGTGTTCCGTTATTGGTGACGCTGGGGGTTGCCCCCAGGGTGCTGGCGGAGGTGACGTTTTTGGAAGCTCCCTTGTCAATGACCATGGCGTCCAGCTGGCCGAAGGAGATGATTACCTGGCCGCCTTCCGTCCGGGTAATGTCCCACGCCATGCCGTTGTATTCGCTCAGCGTGATGTGGTTGGTATCCGCGTGCAGGGCGGCGTTGGTGACGTGGAAGGCATAGTCCCCCGGAGCGGCGAGCAGCGCCACGGCATCCGCCGTCAGCGTCAGGGTCAGGTTCCCCAGGGTCAGAGTGGAATTAGCCGCGTCATTGAACTGGATGATTCCCGTGCCGTCCGCGCCCATGTTGGCGGCAGAAAGCCTCAATTGCGTGTCGGAGCCGGACAGGTCCGCATGGCCCGTCAGGCCGGAAATGGTTCCTGTGCCATTGCCCATGTTGATGGAGTTCAGCTTGCTGCCGTCCAGGCCGCCCAGGTTGACGTTTCCGGTAATGCCGGAGACGGAGACGCTCCCGGCTCCCAGTCCCGCCGTATTGGCGAGCGCCCCCGCGGAGATGGATATTTTCCCGGAGACGGCCTGCCCGGCCAGGTCCAGCGTTCCCCCTTCCACCCAATAGGTTCCGGTTCCGGTGTCTGCGGATTTGAGGGTCAGGTTGTGCGAGGTGCGAATCGTGCCATTGTTGGTGATGTCCAGCGTGGCTCCCTGGTCCTGGTTGAACCGGAGGGCGGAGCCTGCATCCACGGTCAGGAAGGCGACCGTGCTGCCCAGGGCCTTGTCCAGCGCAAGGTCTGAATTTCCGGTGACCTGCACCTTGTCAAAGTTCTGGAGCGTTCCGAGGAAGCCGGTAGTGTAGTGGTCGAAGACGAGCTTCTTTTCTCCGTTCACTGTTCCTCCCCCTTTGCCGTCGATGGTGCCGGCGTATTTGTCAAATTTGTGTTCGGAACCGTCTCCGGTGGTGGCGGCAATGTCCTTCAGGGTGATGGCGGTTCCTCCGTTGATGGTGCCGCTGGCCTTGTTGCCGCCGCACAGGAGCGTCCATGTCCAGTTGTCCCCGTCAGCCTTGCCCAGAATGGCGTCCGTGCCCGTGACGGTCAGGCTGGTTCCCTGGGAGATGGTGCCGTCCGTCTTGTTCCCGGCGTAGATTTCATTCATGAACGTTCCGCCGTTGATGTAAAGGGAGGTGGAGCCGGAGATGGTTTTGCTTCCCGTGTAAAGGCCGCCGAAAATGCGGTGGGAGAACACGCCGTCATTGAACACCATGGTGATGTCCCCGTTCACGGCGGTGGCGTAGGCTCCCGCCACGGAGGTGCGGTCCGCCTCCCCGTTGGTGAAGGAGGTGTCATAGGTCCCGGTGGAGGATGAGAATTCCAGGTAAATATCCCCGTGAACGGTACCGCCGTTAACGACGCCGAATACCGTGGATTTGCCGATGGCCCCTTCCGCCAGGCGCAGGTGGATGTCCCCGTACAGGTCGCCCGACGTGTGGCCTCCTATCCAGCCGTTATCGCTTCTGACGCCTTCCCCCAGCGTCACCCACAGGTCCTGGCGGCTGTCCGCGCTGCCATAGGCCCCGTTGTTGGCGTAAATGAATTTGGTGCTTCCCGTTCCCGTGATGCTGGCAATGTTGGAGTTGGTGCCGTTGCGGGCATTATACGTGGCATTGGCCCCGGCCGTGGCCACGGCGGTGGCGGCGGCGCCCGTTGTCCATTCGATCATGCCCGGCTTGAGGGCGGAGGAAGCTCCGCCGTTTGCCAGATAAAGGGCTTCCGGTCCGGTGATGCCGCTGGTGGAGGGCGCGTAGGAGAGGGAGCCGTCCAGCGCCAGATTGGACAGGATGGCGTCCAGCGTGCCGGAATAGCTGAAGGTGAGGCCGGAGGAGCTGCCCCCCGCCGCCGTCTGCGCCTCCCCGATGAGGACGTCCCCCAGCCAGATGTAGTAGCCCGCGTTCAGGCCGTGGGCGTTGTCCCCCGCCACGTAGGCCACGCGGATGGAATCCGCATTGGCGGACATGTCTTTGGAGTACAGGATGGTGCTGCCCCACTGGATGTACGCTTCATTGACGTTCAGCGTTCCGTTACCCAGATTCAGGGAAAAGTTGTTCGTGGTGTCCCAGCCGCCCGTGGCGCCGTTGCCCAGGCGCAGGGTGAAATCCACCGTGTAGCCCTTGTCCTGCCCCTGGGAGGGGCCCCAGTTGCAGGTGAGGGTGCTGCTGCCGGATTTGTTGAAGTTGATCGTATTATTGGAGATGGTGACGTTATTGGCGGTAAAGCCCTTGGCCGTCAGCGTCTGCTGGGTGATGGAGGGCGTCTGTCCGAAGTTGACGCCCAGTTCGTGGGCGGCTTTCCTTTCCTGCCCGGCGGACCGCCCCGCGTACCCCATGCCCTTGGCCAGGTTGCCCGCCATCAGCAGGTCCCCCTGGGCGTTCGGATGCAGGCCGTCCGCCGTGGGGTTGTGGAACATGGAGCGCACCCCGTAGAAAGGGGTGGAGGAGGCCACGTCAATGATGCCCGCGTTGATGTCAATGACTTTGACGCCGTTGGCGGCGTTTTTCGCGCCCCATTCCTTCAGGGATTCGTTGTAGGTGGCTACGGCCTGGTGCGTTTCAGCCAGGTTCCCGTTGGAATGCTGCGTCCAGCAGGGGATGGTCATCACTAAAATGCTTGCCTGGCTGTTGGCGGTGCGGATGGAGGAGACGATGGAATCCATGTCGCTCAGCAGAAGGTAGGTGACCCCGTCCAGCCGCAGGTGCAGCGTACTGTTGTTGTTGTCGGAAAGGAGGTCGTTGGTGCCGGCGAGCAGGAAAAACGTGTCCGGCGTGTCGGCCCCGGTGAAGGTCTGGCCCGTGTAGGTTCCCCCCTTGGTTTTTTCCGTGCTCAGGCCCAGCCAGTTCTTGATGTTGGAGCCGTCAAACCGCCCGTAGCTGCTGCTGTTCGCCCTGCCGGCGATTTCATAGGCCCGCGCGCTGGCCGCGGAGGAATGGAGATTCTGGAAAACCCTGCCGCCGTAGGAAGTCCCCGCGGCCACCCCGCCGCTGTAGTTGCCGGTCATGATACCTTTTTCGGTATAACTGATGCCGTTGTCTGCAAAAATTTTGTGCATGGCCCAGCGCCAGGAGCTGCTGTTGACGCCATGGGTGATGGAGTCCCCTACGTACATGACGTTGCCAAGGTTTCCGTCTGAAACAGAGGCGGAGGCCACGGTAGAGAACAGGGCGCTGCATGCAAGCAGGACGGACCTTAGAGAGAGGGGTAATCTTAAACGCATATCCTAGCAGTATGCGAATTAGGAATCCGGCCTCAACTCAAAATGTTGAAGTTTAGTGCATTATAAATTTCAATACATTGAGATTGAAATCATTGTGACACGTCTGGTCTTTTTGGAGCTTGCTTTTTTCCCTGATTTTTGCAGGGTTGCGGCTTTGCCGTTTTTTCAATGGTAACTGACGGATTCCTAATCCGTTGCAGGATTAGTCACAAAGGCACTGGTTCATGTCCAGCGCGGGATTGTCCGGAATGGAGTCGCTGACGATGACGGCGGGAACGCCTGCCACCGTGGTATGGGGCGGCACGTTTTCCAGAACGACGGAGCAGGCGGCGATCTTGGCGCAGGTGCCGATGGTGACGCGCCCCAGGATTTTGGCCCCCGCGCCGATCAGTACGCCGGATTCCACAATGGGGTGGCGGTCTCCTTCCTCCTTGCCCGTGCCGCCCAGCGTGACCTCATGCAGGATGGATACGTTATCCCGGATAATGGCGGTTTCCCCCACCACAAAGCTGGTGGCGTGGTCCAGCAGGATGCCGCAGCCAATGACGGCTGCCGGGTGGATGTCCACCGCAAAGACTTCACTGGCCAGGCTCTGGAACTGAAGGGCCATGATCGTGCGCCCGTGCTTCCAAAGCCAGTGGGAGATGCGGTACGTGGTGATGGAGTGGAACCCCTTGTAAAAGAGCAGGGGCTCCAGCGGAGTGCGGCACGCGGGGTCCCGGTCCACGATGGCGATCAGGTCATGGGCGATCTGGCTGAGGATATTCTGGTCTTCCGCCAGCGCCTCCCGGATGAGGGGTTCAATCAGTTCCCGCGGCATGTCCCGGCGGGAAAGCTTGCGCGCCAGCCGCGCCGCGATGGAGGTGGCCAGGGAATTGCGGGACAGGCACACGTCATCCAGAATGCCGCGCATGGCGGGTTCTTCCTCCGCCGCCTCGCGGGCGCATTCCACCACCCAGTCCCATACTCCGTTAATCACGCATTCGCAATTGGTGCAGTGCCGGAGTTTTAAGCGTTTCAGGCTGGTCATGGCTGGCGGAAGGTTGAAAAAGGAAGGAGCGGGCTTCCGGGCTGGAAGTCCGCTCCACCATGAGTACCAGAGTGCGCCGCGTTTGAGAACAGGAAAGTACGTCCTATGGCGCTGCGCAGGATATGCCCGTTAGCCGAAGATCACGTGGAAAATGTTCATGAACCAGGCGTCCACGGACCATGGGCCCGGTCCTGTCAGCAGCAGGGCAAGGGCGCAGCCTGCATAAAGAAGGTGGAATTCCACGCCTTCCCCTGCCTTTTTTCCGGACCAGTTGGCAAAGTAGCCGTTTTTGATATGCTTGGTCATGGCGACGGCCATCATGATGATGACCCCCAGGGCCGCAATGCGGGTGAAGAAGCCCAGCGCCATGCAGATGGGAGCGACGAATTCCGTGACCATGGCCACTTTGGCAAGGAAAGGCGGAATGCCCATTTTTTCCGTAAAGGCCTGGTAGGTCCCATTCCATCCCGCACCGCCGAACCAGCCGAGCACCTTCTGGGCGCCGTGGGGCCACAGGATCAGGGCCAGGGTGAGCCGGAGGACCAGCAGCCCCCATGCCGCCGCGATCAGGGTAATGGAATCAATGGTGTCCATGAATTTGAAATGATTGAAGAAAAGACCCTTTTCCTGTCTGCGCCGTTCATTGCGTGGAATAGGAAAGGCCGGAAAAGAAGGTCATTGCCTCCTTTTCCGGCCTTGGGAGCGGAACTGTTCCGGCTGGTTACCGGGGAATGGAGTGGTACAGCTGTTCCAGAGCCAGCACGCAGTAGGCGGTGACCAGCACGGGGTCCGCCTCCCACCAGCGGTTGTTGGTGTTTACCCAGGAGCCGTCGCTCTTCTGGATGGAGATGAGCTTGTTGGCCAGTTCATCCCGCCAGTCCACCTTGCGGCCGTCTTCCAGCGTCAGGGAGTCAATGCCAATGGCGCTCAGCGCCTTGGACATGGCCTGGTAGTAGTAATAAAGGCCCTGGACGCCCATGCCGGGGTTTTCATCCAGGTTGTAGCTGTTTTCCAGCCACTTGAGAGCCAGTTTGACGCGGGGGTCATTCTTGTCCACATTGGCGTAAATGAGGGACTGCATGCCGGCATAAGTCATGCTGCCGTAGGCCTTGGGGGGTTCCGCCTTGTCAAACGCGGCACTCTTTTTGTCCTTGGCGCTGGCTACGCCCGGCCGGTATACGAAGCCGCCGAGCTGGGATTTGTCATCAGACACCCAGGGTTCCTTGTTGACGGCGGGGTTCTGCTGGCAGCGGTTAATGAATTCCGTGGCGGCGTTCCAGTCCAGGTCCGGCTGTTCCCCGTACTTTCCGTCCTTGGCCAGCTTCTGGGAGTAGTAAATGGCTTCCAGCGCCAGGGAAGTGTTGGAAAGGTCCGCGATGGGGGGGGCCTGCTTGTCCCCGTAGCCGATGCCGCCGTTGTAGGGGTTGTCCGGCGCAAAGTGGTTCTGCTGCTTGATGAGGTAGGCGCGGCCCTTGAGGATGGCGGGGGCGTATTCCTCCTTATTGGCGGCCAGCAGGGCCATCATGCACACGGCGGTGTTGTAGGAGGACATGCCGCGGTTGAAGATGGAGCCGTCCTCCTTCTGGGATTTCAGGATGAAGTCATATCCCTTCCGGATGTATTCCGGGACGGGCTTGCCCTGGTTGGCGGGGTCGCGCATGTAGGAGGTGACGGCCAGGGCCGTCAGGGCCGGGTAGGACGGCTGCGCCCAGTAGCCTTCCGGGTTTTGCTTGCTCTTCAGGTATTCGTTCCCTTTTTCAATGGCGCGCAGGATTTCCTGGCTGATGGAGGCGTATTTGGAGGCGGCCGCTTCTCCGGGGACGGCCGTCAGGGTGGTCTGGCCGAAGGCGGCTGTGCCCAGCGCGGCGGCCAGCGTTAATGTAAGTACGGATTTAAACATGATGTCTTATTGCTTGGGTTGAACCGGTTTCTGGGAAATGGTGACGGTGACGTTGGTGCCGAGGGGCAGGTTTTTCTTCGGGTTGACAATCCAGCCCGTGTCGTTGACGCCGTCATGGAAGTCGCCGATGTAGTTGATGGGGGAAGTGCGGCTGGCGAAGATGGAGATTACTTCACCGCTCAGGCTGGCCTGGTAGGCGCCTTCGTAAAAGAAGGAGTTGGTGTAAAGCCAGTCCCTGGGGTCCAGCCCCTTCCGGGTCTGGGAGTTTACGACGATGTCGGAAAAGTCGCTCTTCTGTTCCTTGCCGTTCTCCGTGTAAGTCATGACGACCTGCACGTAACAGTCCGCATAGTCCGCAGGCTTGGGTTCCGTGAAGGGGAGCCATTCAAAGTTTTCATCCCGCACGGGGAAGAACTTTTCAAAGCGGTGGAATTTGAGCAGCGTCATGCCCAGGCTGATGTGCAGGGGGTCCGCCTCCGTCACCAGCAGGGATTCAT
This sequence comes from Akkermansia muciniphila, assembly GCF_002884975.1. Lineage (NCBI taxonomy): Bacteria > Pseudomonadati > Verrucomicrobiota > Verrucomicrobiia > Verrucomicrobiales > Akkermansiaceae > Akkermansia > Akkermansia muciniphila. The sequence continues at coordinate 78,191 of NZ_PJKB01000002.1, forward strand.
GCAGCTTGCCGTTGGGCATGCAGCAGACATATTCCAGAATGCCCTCCTTCATGTTGACCTGGGCCTGAAAGCTGACGGTGCGTTCCTTATGATTCACAATCACGTTGCCAATCTTGATGCGGTGCTCGTCCAGGGGTTCGAATTTGGGGACCGTCTTGCCGTCCGGCAAGGGGACTTCCCGTGGAGCTTCCTCCGGCGCGGGGGCGTCCGGGCCACCCGCGGGGGTGGAGACATCCTGCGCATGGGCAAGGCCCCAGGAGCAGGCAAGCAGGGCGATCGTAAATTTCAGGAACATATTTATGGAAATTAGATTGTAAAAAGGAAAGCTTCGGTTCAATGAAAAAGGCATCCGTGATTGATTTGTTACTTTTGAATCACGGATGCCTGAAAGAAGTGGTAGGGCAGGGACCTTAGACCAGTTTCATTCTGGCGAGGTCCTGAAGGTCAATGATGCCTACGGGAGCCATCTCCGCGTTGAGCACCACCAGATCGTCAATATGGCGGTTGCTGACGGCTTTTACCGCCTCGGCGGCCAGGTCGTCTTCCATCACATAAATGGGATTGCGGGTCATCAGGCCGCTGACGGGCTGTTCCCCGATGAGGGGATTGGCTCCGTACGCCCGGACAAAGTCCCCGTGGGTAAAGATGCCGGCCAGCTTGTTATCCGCCGTCAGCAGGATGCAGGCGCCAGTGTGGGCCGTGGTCATCGCCTTCAGGCAGTCGTTCACGGAGGCGGTTTCCGGCAGGATGGCCATTTCTTCTCCCTTCCGCATGATGTCGCCCACCTTGGTGAGCAGGGCGCGGCCCAGAGAGCCGCCGGGGTGGCGTTTGGCGAAGTCCCGCGCGGTGAAGTGGCGCGCTTCCACCAGGGCCATGGCAAGGGCGTCCCCCATGACGAGCATGGCCGTGGTGCTGGAGGTGGGGGCCAGGTTCAGCGGGCAGGCTTCACGGGAAACGCCCGTGTCCAGCACGATGTCCGAGTACTTGGCCAGGGAGGAGGCCGTGTTGCCCGTCATGGAGATGATGGGCAGTTCAAAGCGTTTGATGAAGGGGAGCAGGGCCAGCAGTTCCGAGGTTTCCCCGGAGAAGGACATCGCGATGCAGACGTCCCCGTCCTGGACAATGCCCAGGTCACCGTGCAGGGCGTTCAGGGAGTCCAGAAGAACGGTGGGCGTTCCCGTGGAATTCAGGGTGGCTACGATTTTGGCTCCGATGTTGCCGGATTTGCCTACGCCTACGATGACGATCTTGTTGCCGCGGTCCAGCGCCTGGGACATGAGGTCCACAGCCTGGTTGAAATTGTCATCCAGCCGGGACAGGACGCCGCGCAGCTCTTCAATCTCCATTTCAAAAACGGATTTGGCGCGTGTTAAATGATTCATATCTGGCGGGAATGATGCCAGATGCCCCTGTGGGCGTCAATTTTTCATTGCGGCTCCCTCACGCCCGTTTTCCCGGCATTTGCACGCGGGGTTTGGCGCCAGGGGAACGATGGTGAAGCGCATGCGCAGCGTGTCTGCGGAGAGCATGGCCCCCACCAGCGGAGAGGGAATGCCGGCAAGGTATTTTACCGCTTCCAGCGCCTGGATGCAGCCGATCATGCCCGCATGCGCGCCCAGGATGCCGGCGGCGGAGGCGGTGTCTTCCTCCTCCATGGGCGTGCCGGAGGGAAAGAGGCAGCGGTAGCAGGCGGTACCCTCATGGGGGGCGAATACGGCCACCTGGCCCAGGAACCCCTTCACGGCCCCGTACACCAGGGGAAGGCGCAGGGCGCAGGCGGCGTCCGCCATGGCGAAGCGCGCCGCGTAATTGTCTGAAGCGTCCAGAACAAGGTGGCACCCTTCCAGCAGGCTTCCGGCGTTTTCCGGCGTAAGCCGGGTACAGACTTCCATGACGTTCACGGCGGGGTTCAGTGCGCGCAGGCTCCGGGCGGCGCTGGCGGTCTTGGCTGTGCCCTCTGCGTCCGTGGCGTGCAGGATTTGCCGCTGGAGGTTGGAAAGGCTGACCCTGTCCGGGTCAATCAGGGTGATGCTGCCCACGCCTGCGGCGGCAAGATAAAGGGCCGCGGGGGAGCCAAGCCCCCCGAGGCCCGTCAGGGCGATGTGCGCCCGTTTGAGTTTTTCCTGGCCTTCCTCACCCAGTTCCGGAAGGGAAAGATGCCTTGCGTAGCGTTCGGTTTCTTCCTGGGTGAGGGGCATTGCGCTTATGGGATTTAACGGCGGGAGGAGCTGCCGCTGAAAGCGTACAGGAGCAGTGTCCATCCGGAGAAGATCAGTTCCACCGCAATCAGGGTGCCGATGAACCAGGCTGTGGATTCAGGCCAGCCGAAGATGACCATGAGGCCCAGGATCAGCGTGATGATCACGTTAAACAGGCGCCAGCCGCTGGCGGCCAGGGAACGGGTCTGGAACCAGATGGCCCCCTGGAAGACGGCTGCGATGACCAGTCCCCACCCGATGATGAGCGTGGTGATGGCCAGGGAGACATTGGGGTCCCTGAACAGGAACCAGCCCGCGATGCCGTACAGGATGGCCGTCACCAGGTTCCACCAGCGGGAGGAGGGAACGGTGAAGGTGTGGATGAGCCGGACGACGGCCAGGACCATCAGCATGATGCCGATTACCCAGATGAAGCTGGCCCCGACAATCCAGGGAGAGGCCAGGGCGATAAAGCCAAGAAATAGCTCGATCACGCCAAGGATACCCATCCACCATGAGTTGCCGGATACCGAGGAGCTGCTGACTTGAGGTTGAGTTGTCATATGGCGGTATGACCGGACCCGCAGCGGAAACGTTGAAGAATGACGGTTTTATTTGCCGGGGACCGCCGCCTGGGGAGTGTTTTTGGGGTCCATGGTCTTCAGCAGCTCCGGAGTGACGTTGAACAGTACGGGGCCGCTCCTGGGGTGCGCCTGCGGGGGCACAAAGTAGGAGAACGCCCTGGCGGGGAGCTGCCCCGGGATTTCCGGCATGATGTACACTTCCACAAGGACGGCGCCTTTCTTGCCGTTCGGGCTGTCGGAAAAGTTCAGCGTAAGTGAGTTGGTTCCGTCCCGCAGGCCGCCGGAGATGACTTCCGCCAGGCGCGTGTTGTCAAATTCATGGGGGGAAATGTTGTTCACGTTCGCTTTTACGGTGCGGCCGGGGCAGTCCACCAGAATTTTTGCGATGTATTTGGGCGGGGGGCAGACGGGCGGCACGGCGGGAATTTTTCCAAGGGGCTGGAAGCCGTCCTGTTCCATCAGGACGGTGGCGTCTCCGCGCTTGAGGCGTTCCTTGACGGCGGGCAGGCGGGTGAGGTTGAAAAAGCGCGCCTGGTCGTATTTCCATTTGCCGTTTTCATGGGTGAACAGCAGGACCAGGGCATTCGCGTCCGTAGGTTCCTGGCCCAGGCCCAGGTCCACCTTGCCGTAATAGGTGGCTGCGGCCGTGGGGCCGTCTATTACGGAACCCACGTACATCAGCGGGGAGAGCGCCGGGGGAGCCATGGGCTGCCGGAACAGGGAGGCGGGGAAGGAGCGTTTCTCGGAAACGGCCAGATTGCGCACTTTTACCTGGCGGTAGGCGGAGGTGGTGGCCCTCCACCCGTCATAGTTGCCGCGCATCAGGTGCAGGCGCCAGGTATTGTAGGCCACGTCCAGGTCATCCCTCAGCTTGGCGTCTCCGGGCTGAGGGGCTGCGGATGCGGAAGTGAGAAGGGCTGCGGCGCAGCAGGCCGCGGTAAAAAGGGAACGGAAAGTCATTACACGATTATTTAGACATCAAACTTGCGCGGAGTGCAACACAATTGCATCATGAAGCCGTTCTTATGGAATTGTTCACGGAAGCCGATCATCTGGCGGAAGCCCGGTACAGGAAACTGTTGCGGGACCAGCCCGGCTTTGTGTGGAGGCGGTTTTCAGACGGGGAGGAACTGATGGCGTACGTCTTTTTCCCTCCCGGCCATGACGCGGGCGCGTCTGCGCCCTCCGTGTTGTTTTTCCACGGCGGCATGTGGGTGGGCAAGAGCCTGGGTGATTTTGTGCCGTGGGCTCTTCACCTTGCCCAGCAGGGTATTGTGGGCATTATCCCCATGTTCCGCACCCGGGGCGCCTATGAGGTGGAGCCCATGGATATTCTGGAAGAGGGCCGGGAAGCCTGGGCCTGGGTTTATGGAAATGCGGCCCTGCTGGGGCTGGACCCGGCGCGCATTACCGTGGCGGGGAGTGATGCGGGCGGCCTGATGGCCCTGCATGTGGCCCTGCCGGACCATCCCGCGCGCTGGTCCCTGTTCCGTAAAAAGGCCCCCCTTCCTCCCGGCCCCGCCGCCGTGGCCCTGTTCCGCGGCGTATGTGACCTGGCGGCGCAGTCTGCCTTTAAGCTGGGCGGCATGATGCCCCCGGAGCAGAGGGATGCCGTCAATCCCCTGCGGCGCGTGCAGAAAGGGCTGCCGCCCCTGTTCGCCAGCCATGGCGGAAGGGACAGGCTGCTGCCGTGGCGCAACAGCGAGCGGCTGGCGGAACTGTGGCGGAAAAAGAAGAACCGCTCCAGATTTGAGCTTCTGGATGTGGCGGACCACACATTTTACCATTTTAATGTGAATGCCGCCTACTTTGAGCAATTGCTCAACAGTTGGAGCGCCTTCATGGTGGAACAGGGCATCTGGGAGTATAACGAGGGAATGGACGCCGGATTGCTGGGCTGACCGGAAGGGGAACGTGCCGCCCGTAAAATGTGCGGCGGCAGGGGAAGGGCGCTTTCCTGTCAGCGGCCTCCCAGCATGTTTTCCCGGATTTCCTGCATGTCCCGGCGGAACGCGGGCTGCGTTTGCGGAGTGGGCGGCTGGATATCCCATTCCTTCATCTTTTTGCGGACCTTGAGGAAGGCCTCCTGTTCGCTGGCGCCGTATTTCTTGCAGACGGTGGAGAGGGTCAGTTCCGGCCCCGTAAAATGCCCCTTCAGGAAGAACGGAAGGTCGTGCTGCCAGGCGCGCCGGAAATCCTCCGGGCATCCTTCCGTGCTGATAGGAGAAAAAAGTGCCTTCACCTGGCTTTCCCGGATGCCCCCGCTGTTCATGCAGATGGCGGTTTCCATGTAGGCGAGCGTGAATTCCAGCATGACCCGTTCAATGGATTGCTTGGCCTGGGCCAGTTGGGCCGGGGTAAGGCCCATGACCTCGGCGCGCAGGACGGCCAGGGCGTTCAGAATGGCCTTGGGATCTCCGCAGGTGCGCGGGTCCATGCGGGGGATTTTTTCATCCTCGTCATAAAGGGGGATGGGAGGATGCACCTGCGGATTGATCTTGAACAGTTTACCCTGGAGCCGTTCCCGGAGGTCCTTCAGGCTCACGCCGTACTTGCGCAGGACGGGAGCCGCGTAATTGCGGCCCGGTTTGGCCGTTTGCCGCAGCCATGCTTCCTGAAAATCCGCGGGGCATTGCTGGAGCCCCGCCGCCAGCATGGCGTTCCGGAAGTCCTCCGCCCTGGGCGTCTTGTTGGCATAGGCGTGGGTCCATTCCATTTCCAGCATCCAGATGGCGGTCAGGCCCAGGAATTGTTCAATGGCCTGTTTGGGTTCCGCGGCTTCCGGTTCAGGGAGGGCGGAGGCCGGGGCGTGCCAGCAGAACGGGAGCAGAAGGGCGGAAACCAGGAGGGAGCGGAGCGTATGCATGGGGAAGGAGGATTGGGGGGAAAGAAGTAACGTCATTCAGCCGTCACCGTGACGTCCAGCGGACGGTCGGAGACGGGAAATTGCAATTCATAAAAGCCGTTCCCCAGGTCCCTGACAGGGGTACTTCCCGCCTTGACGGCGCCTTTTCCATGCCAGACGACTACCGGGCCGGATTCCTTGACGCGGAAACGCAGGGTGTCCGCCCCGTATTCCGGAACGGCGGCCAGGGCGCACGGGGCGAGGAACTTGTCACCTCTGCCGATGACGGACCAGCCCCGGACGATGGGCGCCATGATGAACAGGCGGTCCTTGAAGCCCGTGAGCTCCACGTCCAGGTCCGGCTGGTCCTGGGTCAGAGCGCGGCCGCCTTCCGCGGAATAGGCGGCGATCCCTTCCGGGGGAAGGACGGCATACGCCTCCGCCGCCTTGCCGTTCAGCAGGGCGGCGGCATTTTTGTAATCCGCCAGGGAAATCCTGCCGAGGACCGGTTCTGACGGAGAGGGGTGCCTGAGGTTGTACAGCACCACGGCGGCGCTTTGACCGGGCAGCGGGGCGATCACCCGGTACAGGCGGTTCTCGTTCATGGCGTCCAGAAAGACGGAATCCGGCAGGGGGACGGCAGGGGCCAGCGGCCGCAGCAGAAGGCCGTCGGACCAGACCAGGGGCATGATGTTTTCCGGGTTGAGCTTGTCAGCCGGGTCTGAAAGGTAGACGGGGCCCCCGGATACGGCCTTGGAAACGGCCATGAGGCGCGCGCTGGTGGGGTCCGTGGAATGGAACATGTCATGGTCCGGCCACGCGGTCTGCCCCAGCCAGAGCGTATTGGCGTAGGACTGGAGGATGTGGGACTTGCCCATGGCTTCATCCCCCAGCTTGTAGTCAATGCTGCACCGGGTGATGGCGCTGTAGCGGGTATTCTGGATATTGACGGTGCCCTGCGCCATGCAATTCATCAGGCTGAGCCCCGTTTTACGGCAGGCCTGCTCCAGGGCCTCCGAGCACTTGGTGTTGTGGTGCACCGGATTGTCCAATCCATCCGTATGCTTAAGGTATTCCGCCTGCACGTCGATCTTCACGAAATCGAACCCGGCGTTCTTGACGGACTGGAGGAACGGCCCGTAAAACGCCCCTGCTCCTCCGGGGCCGTCACCGGGAAGGATTTTCCCCTTGGAGGTGGTGACCAGCCCGCGGGCCGTCTGGGCGTCCAGCTGGTGTTTGGGATGGATGCCGTTCCACAGGCCATAGTAACAGTTCCACAACCCCATCCATTTCAATTTGGGGCTCTTGTGCTTCATCAGGGGCTCCCATCCCTGGGGGAACTTCTCCTGATTGGTCTGGAAACTGATCAGTTTAAGGTCCTTCTCGGTCTGGAAGCCGTCATCCACCAGTATCCACCGGACGGGAATGGGTGAGGCCTCCAGCTGGCGGGCTGTCTGTTCAAGCAGTTTGGAGGAAATATTCTTTTTATACTGCTCCCAGCTGCACCAGCCCAGGTACTTGAACGGTTCCGGATAGGCCTTTTTTTCACGCGGGAAGGTTCTTCCCTTGATGAAGGGAAGGGAGAGGGCCTTGTTCCATGCGGCGGAACAGGCGCGGTAAATATCCTTGTCCACGGCGGTGACGGCCAGGACAGGCTGCGGTTTTACCGTGGAAGTTCCCAGCGTTCCGTATTCCACCAGAAACCTGCCGTCCCCGTCAAGCTTCAGCCACGCGAGGGAGTCGGGGGTGGCGACGGGCAGCACCGCCATGAAACTCCCGTCCTTCAGGTGGAACAGCGCGAACATGGCGTGGTCCCCGGGCTTGGCTGTGCTGGGGTTCGGTTTGCTGTCCAGCAGGTTGCCGGGAGCTGTCTTGCCGAACCAGGGCAGAACCCGGTTGCCGTCCCCGGGCCAGCGCCCCCGGTCCGCCGCGAACCAGCAGAAGGACTGGTATGGAGGAACCGGCAGGGGACGTGCGGTTTTCCCCGGCAAGGGAGTAATGGAAGATATCCGGGTCTGGGCTGCGGCGGTCCAGACGGTCAGGGCCGCCAGAACAAGGGCAGGGAAGGTAAACGCTCTCATGGAATCATCATTAAGTTAAGGAAGGTGGCGGAAGGGTTGGCGGGAAGCACGCCTCTGTTTTCAGGAAAAAGACGCTGCGTTATGATGGCAGGGCATTTGCCGGAGACGAGAAAAAAATGACTGTTCCGTTTCGTTCCCCCATCTTTTTTCCCATGAAAGAAGGAGGGGAAATCCGATATGGAAAACCCCAAGCGGGGTACGGTTGCATGTCTGGATTTTTGATCTCAAAATGTTTCTGGGAAAGGTTGTTACAGTTTAATGAACAGGCTGCGCCGGAAGAAGGCAAATAAAACCAGCCATTGCAGCAGCAGAAGGGAGGCGGCGAGAAGGACGGGTTGCACGGAAGGGAAAAAATCCGCCGCGCCGCTGAAAATGCGGTTGTTCAGCTCATGCACGTTCACCAGGGTGTGAATCAGGTACGCGGCCAGCGCGTTCAGGCCGATGATGCGGAGGGGGAAGGCCCATGAACCGCCCTTCCACACATCCACGGCCAGGTGGAACAGGGACAGGGCGATCAGGGAGGCCCCGGCTGCGGCCAGGACGAAGGTTCCCGTCCACATGCTTTTAATGATGGGATAAACGCCGTCCAGCATCAGGGCGCCCCAGAACAGCAGCATGCCCGCGGCCAGCGTCAGAAGGCAGAAGCGCATGGGCCGTTCCCGGTTTTTCCGGAGCTGGTTGCCCGCCAGCCAGCCGCCCAGGCACAGCGCGGCGGCGGAGACGATGCAGAGAGGCCCCTCCGGATCAAAGGTTCCCCCGTGCAGGCGCCCGGGGAGCCAGTGTGTGTCCACCCATGAATTGACGGAGCCGCCAGGCGTGAAATTGCCGCCCGTGAATTGGAGAACGGCCACCAGGGCCAGCAGCGCTGCTCCGGCAGCAGCCACGGGGCCCTGCCGCCGGAGCAGCAGAACGCAGGTGCCCGCGATGGCGCAGGAAAGGCCGATCAGCCCCAGCACGGACGCATACCGCATGTCCTCCGTCCACGTGAGCGTTCCGTTGACGAGCATGCCCAGCAGGGCCAGGATGAGGGCGCGTTTCCATATCTTGAGCAGTCCCGGAACGGCAGAGCCGTTCCCGTCCGCATGCCTTGCCAGGGAGAAGGACATGGAAACGCCGGAGATGAACACGAAAACGGGGAATACCAGGTCATACAGCCGCAGCCCTCCCCATGCGGCGTGGGTCATCTGGCGTCCGGCTTCCTGGAGGAAGGCGTTTTCCGGGTTTCTGGAGGCCAGCAGCAGGACCAGGGCGTCCAGCCCCAGGATGATGAGCATGTCCAGCCCGCGCAGGGCGTCCAGGGAATGCAGCCTGGAGGAGCGGACGGGAGCTGGAGAGGTGGAAGGCATGGCGGCGCGGAGGGAGAACGGCAAGAGTTACGGCAGGAAAAGGCCAGGTTTATCAGGATTCCTGAAAACATGCCGGAACGGAGGGGAATCGTGCTTGATTTCCATGGAGGAAGAAGGTAAAGCAGGCCGCATGCCGCGCACCCCTCTTTCTTTTCTTCTTTTCCTGTGTGTCTCCCTGGTGCTGGCTGCCTGTTCCTCCACGCCGAAGACCCCGCATGGCAAGCCGTTGATGAAGGACGGCAGGTACGCCTCTTCCTATGACGCTTTTGTGGCGGATCCCCAGTACCGTTTTACGCGTGACATCTGGTATCATGACGGGCGCATCCGCCAGGCGCAGACGAAGAACAGCAAAATCGTGGTCCGTCTGAAGGACCAGCGCGGCGTGCTGTGGGTGAACGGTGAGCCCGCCATGGATTTTCCCGTATGCACGGGCAAATCCACCCATGAGACGCCCCGCGGCAGGTTCACGATCATCCAGAAGGATGCGGACTACCGTTCCCGGTCCTACGGCAGTGTATTTGATGCAAGCGGCGTGTGCGTGAATTCGGACGCCACTTCTTCTTCCCGCGTGCCGTCCGGCGGCAAATTCATTGGGGCCAAGATGCCGCTGTGGATGCGCATCCACGGGGGAATAGGGCTGCATGTGGGAACCGTGTACCGGGACGCCAACTCCCACGGGTGCATCCGGGTGCCGGTGGAGGCATGCCGCATTTTGTTTGACAAATGCGGCATGGGAACAACCGTAATAGTTCAGGAATAAGCGCGAGCGTGAATAATCGTTGATTCCTTACGGTGCATCTGTCACACTCCTGCAAGCTGATGAAAATGAAGGTTCTGATACGTTCCCTGGCATTGCTGGCCGGGCTTGCCGCCTTGACGGCGCATACGGCTTTGGGCCAGGCCTCGTCCCGTCATTCGTCTTCCCGCGGGGGGACGCCCGTGCGCCAGGCCGCGGCGGAACAGCGCGGAGAGGATGACGCCGTGGAAACGGTGGACCTGGGGGATAAGAAGAGGGAATCCGGCACGGCTTCCGGTGAACGTGAAGGCGTGGCCGACGCTCCGGAAATGCCCACGGAGACGGACAAGGAGCAGAATGGCCTGGATTCCCTTTCCCTGATACCATCCCTCAATGGAGGGAGGCTGGACGCGGCGCGGGAGGCGCATACCAGCACCCGGCCTTCCGCCCGGACCATGGCCCTGCTGATTCCTGCCCCGCGCGGCCCCATCCTGGACCGCCACGGAGAGCCTCTGGCCGTGACCACTGTGGCCTACCAGCTGGCCCTGCGGTTTGAAATTTTTGAAAACCCCGACCGCTCCCGGGTGGTGGAATTCGGGCGCAACTGCCTGGAACAGGCCAAGAAAATTGCCGGAAAGGCGTGGTCCTTTTCCGATGACCAGCTCTGGAAGCATTATGAGCACCGCCGCTGGCTGCCTCTACCCCTTACCAACGTCATCCGCGCGGAGGAAGCGGAAAAACTGAAGGACAAGGTGAAAGGGGTGCGCGGCCTCCAGCTGCTGCCCATTTACATCCGTTCCTACCCGGAAAAGGCGATTGCCGGCCACATCATCGGTTATGTGGGGTCCAAGGGGAAACTTCCTACCGGACCCATCAACCACATGGACCCCCTCTGGGAGCAGGTGGAAGGCCGTGCGGGGCTGGAAAAGGAATTCAACAAGGACCTGACCGGAACGCCCGGCGTATGGCGCCTGATGTTTGACGAAGACGGCAACAAAATTCTGGACGAACTGCAGATACGGCCCAAGCCCGGCGGCGCGATCGTCACCACCCTGAACCTGAAATGGCAGCAGGACGCGGAACGCATCCTTTCCCGCGGCAAGAGGCGCGGCGCCATGGTGGTGCTGGACTGCGTAACGGGTGAAGTGCTGGTGATGGCCTCCACGCCGTCCTATGACCCGAACATGTTCATCCCGAACATTTCCCAGAAGGATTACGACGCCCTGCGCAACGACCCCGCCGGGCCCCTGGGCGCCCGTGCCTTCCAGGGCCGCTACCCTCCCGCCTCCACCTTCAAGGTGATGACCGTGGCCAGCGCGCTGAAGAACAACAAAATCACGGAAAACACGCAGATCTACTGTCCGGCGGCTATCACGATCGGCAACCACGTCTTCAACAACTGGAGCAAAACACCCCTGGGAGACATCAACTGCATCCGCGCCCTGGCGATGTCCAACAACCCGTTCATGTACCAGATGGGCCTGAAGCTGGGTGCGGAAGCCCTGATGGATACGGCCCGCGCCTTCGGCCTGGGGGAACGGACAGGGCTCCCCATTCCGGATGATCCCGGCCTGGTGCCCACCAGCGAATACATGGTCCGCAACTACAAGCGTGATTTCATGTCCGGAGACGCCGCCAACCTGTCCATCGGCCAGGGAACCCTGCTGGTCACGCCGCTCCAGGTGGCCCACATGATGTCCGGCGTGGCGAACGGCTACCTGCCCCGGCTTCAGCTCATCAAGCAGATTCAGGACGGCAACGCCAACGTCATTTACGCCCCCAAGCCCCAGGAAGTCCAGCGCCCCCTGCCTGCTTATGAACGCGCCCTGGCCAGCGTGCGCAAGGGCATGAGGGAAGTGATTGAAAACGGCACGGGGGGGCGTGCGCGCCTGTCCTATTCCAGCATCGCCGGGAAGTCCGGAACGGCCCAGTGGGGGCCGGAACGGGAAGACAAGCGTCTGGCCTGGTTTGCCGGATTCATGCCTTGTGACAATCCCCGTTTCGCCTATGTGGTGCTGTATGAAGGCCGCGCCCACGAACGGCTGGGCGGCGGCGCTGCCGCTGCTCCCATCGTGAAGGAATTCTTTGAGACGGAAAAGAAGGACATCAAGGCCATCATTGATCCTCCCAAGGATGATATTCCCGTGGCGGAACCGGTGGAGGAAACCCCTGAAACGGCTGCCGCAGCCCTCCGGGAACGCGGGGAGTCCCCCGCCGTGGTGCCGGATAACCTGCCTCCCGGCCTGTATGATCCGGAAGGGATGGAGCCCATCAAGGTTCATGAGATACCCGCAGACCTGGATGATTCTTCCGATGCGGAAATCAAGGCTACTCCGGTAGGCGGCTCCCGTTCCGCCGCACCATCCGCGCCTCCCCTTTCGGAAGACCCTTCCGCCGCTCCCCTGAGGCCGCGCCGCGGTGATTCAGACTACATTCCGGGCCTTCCCCGGCAAATCCCCCGTAATCTCAACCATTCCTCCCCTGTGACCGCCCCGGCGCCTAAGGCCCCCATGCCGGAGGATGACATCCCCATGGCGGAGCCGCTTTAAAGTGTGGCTTCTGCCGGGAACCCCTGCGTGGCGATGCTGGGCGGGAAGGGCGTTTTTCCGTACGGGTGTTCCCGGAACGCCGCGGCTTCCCATGTCATTGCTGTTCTTCATTATGCTTGCGCGGTTGGGAAGAACTCCCTATATATGCGGATGATGCACGTCGGTGAGACTGCTTCCGCAAGGAAACGGCGCTTTTTGCCGGATGGCATCATGACCCCCCACGTTTCAAGATAATGAAAACGCATTATTTCTACTCCATACCCTGTTTTGCGCTGACCTGCGCTCTTGCCGCCTGCTCTGACGACAATAAATCCTCTTCCGCCAAGGCCGGACAGGACGCCGCCGGCTTAACTCCGGCTGCCGCTCTTGACCCCTCCGCCCCCGTTGCTTCCGATTTGGTGGCGAAACGCGCCGAACGGCTCGGACTGGCCGCCCTGTTCCCCAGGGACATGGGCATGGTGGCCGGTGTTTACGACATCCCCGGCATCATTAAAAGCGTTCAGAATCTGAACATGGTCAAGACCTGGGGGAACTGCTCCGCGGAACAGAACGCTGACGAATCCGTTGCCATTCCGGGAGAAGATGCCCCCAAGCCCGCCCAGGCCAAATGCTCCGTCAACAGCCCCGTCATTGACGCGATGATCGGCTTTGGTCCGGAATGGGCTCCGTGGATGGACAGTGCGCAGGACGCTTTTACCAGCGTGGGCCTGAACCAGATGCAGGGAATGTTATCCACTTACAAGCTTTTCCAGGCCTCCGCTGATGGAAGCAAGGGCTCCAATGATGCGGCCAAGGAGGCAATGGTCAACAGGTACGCTGAGATGCTTATCCAGTGGGTCGATTTGATGGACCTGCGTCCCTCCCAAGCCGCGACGGCACCTGTGATGGTAGCCGCCAAATTGACGCCGGAGGCCCTGGCCCAGGCCAAGGCCACCCTGAAGGACGCCAATCTTCCGGAGGACATGGAACTGCATGGAATGGTCTCCCTGTATGACAAGACCTACAACGGCCTGCCCTGCAAGGTGGCGGAAGTGGACTGCAAGAAAGTGCGCGTGAAGCTGGAAGAAAAACTGGATGAGGCGAAAGCCAAGATGAACCTCTCCCAGGAAAATATGGACCGTCTTAAGGCGGCACTCAAGCGCCTGGACGAATCCAAACTGTATGTGGCCGTCACTTTTGTGGATGACACCCTGGTGGGCTTTGTGACCACTAATCCTGAAAAACAGGTTCGTCTGGCGGCTTCTCCGCAGGACTCCATTCTGGCGCGTCCGGATTTCTCCATGGCTGACGCCCAGCTCCAGTATCCTGCCTATGGCCTGCTGTTTGCGGACAAGGCTTGCGCGAAGGGCCTTATTAACCTGGACATCGCCTACTACAAGGGCATGTTCGCCGGGCTGAAGGACCTGATGCAGACGGTAGGCACCGACTGGAAGATTGCCGATCTGGCTCCTTCCATGGCCGCGCTTGATTCCATGAAGGGCAGCCTCCTCGGGCTGTATGAAAAGGTGGCGCAGAATGCCACGCCCGTTTCCTACTACGCGTGGCAGGACCAGGGGGTGCATGTGGAAGCCTGCACGTATCCGCTTGAATTCTACCTGCTGGATGCCCCCTCCTCCATGAACTCCGTCCGTCCCGGGGCGGATACGGTGCTGTATTCCTCCTTCCGCATTAATCCGCAGATTGTTGACATGGGCTGTACCCTGTATGAAAGCATCGCGCAGATTGGCTGGGATTACGGCAATGCCTACATTTCCAACCCGAAGCATGACGTAAGCGACCAGATCCGCATGGTCGCCCCCATGCTCCAGATGGCCCGGCCCACCCTTGAAGAACTCTGGAAGGCGTACAAAACCGCTCTTTCCGGCATCACGGATTCCGGCGTTTACATTGTGGACATGAAGGGCGCTCCCAGCCCCATGCTTAAGAATGTTCCGGCTCCGCGCTTCTCCCTGGTGTATGAAGTGAAGAACCGCGCCGCTCTGGGAGAAGCCTGGCAGAAAGTAACTGACGCCGCCAAGACCATCGTTACCCTGGCCAGCCAGGGCAAGATGACGGAACTCCCCGCTCCCAAGTCCTCCGTGGAAGGGGATGTCACCACGTATGATTACGAGTGCCCGCTGGGCGCTGACCTGAATCCGGTGGTGGCCGTGACTGACACCCGCTGGGCCGTCAGCATGCCCAAGGCCTTCGGCATGGAAGTCATCAAGGAATCCATGAAGGCCCCGGGGCAGGTGGCTCCGCTGGAATTCCAGCTTAACCTGGTTCCCGTCCGGGACGCCCTGAAGACCGCCGCGGAAGGCAACAAGGATATCCAGAAGGCTGTGAAGGTGCTGGACGTGATCACTTCCGACGTCACGGGCGTGCACGCCACGGGCCGCAAGGGCGCGGACGGCAGGGACGTGTACCATATTCACGTGATTTCCGCCAAGTAACAGAGGCATTAAATTGAACTGGCGGGCTTCCGGGAAGAAATTCCCGGAAGCCTTTTTGATGGCTGGCGGGGCGTTCGTGCCGTTCCGGAACCCGGGCTTGAAAATTCCCTGGCGGCTGCAAGAAAATGCGGGGAGTGTTCTGCGAGCCCCTTAAGATTGTATACAAATGTTCATAATTTACATGCGTGCCAGGTTTTGGACTTGCCAAGGGAACGGGGAGAGTACACAATTAAAACCGTCAAATAAAGGGGAAGGTACCCCCCCTTTTTCCGTATTTACAGGAGTTGGCGCGAGTAATGGTGAAAGACAGACGATGAGCAGATTTTTCCAGTTCCTGTGGTTGGCGGCGTTGGCAGTGCCCGGCATGATGGGCGGGAGCGCCTGTGCGGCGGAGGAAGGCGCGGGACACGGACTGGAGCAGGCCGCCCCCCAGCTATTTTCCATTCCTCTTCCCGGTGGCATTGAACTGCCGGTGTCCAACTCCATGCTGATGCTTTTTCTGGCGGTGCTCCTGATAGGCATAGTCGTATGGTCCGCCACCCGCGCCATGCGCATCCTGCCCTCCCGGCTGCAAAATGCGGTGGAATACTTTTTTGAGACCCTGTACAATTTTGTGGAGTCCCTGCTGGGGCCGCGCCTGACGCGCAAGTACTTCTGGTACTTCGGAACCATTTTCACCATCATCCTGGTCAGCAACTACATGGGGCTCCTGCCCGGAGTGGGCACCATCACCTACAATGGGGTGCTGCTCTTCCGCGGCGCGAATGCGGACATGAACGTGACGATGTTCCTGGGCATCTTTTATGCGCTGATGTGGCTTTACTGGTGCATCCGGGAACAGGGGGTGAAAGGCTTCTTTGTCCACTTGTTCGGGCCCAAGGGAAGGCTCCCCGGCTTCATGGGGTTTGTGCTGGTGCTTATCTTCCTGTTCGTGGGGCTGGTGGAGGTCCTGAGCATCACGATCCGCCCGATTGCCCTGGGCGCCCGTCTTTACGGCAACATCTACGCCGGGGAAACGATCATTGAGACCATGGCCAATATGTTCGGCCCGGTGCTCAGCTCCCTGTGCGTGCTGCCGTTCCTGGCTATTGAACTGCTGGTAGGCTTCATCCAGGCCCTGGTGTTCCTGCTCCTGACGGCCATTTTCCTGAAACTTCAGGTGGGGGACGGCGACTCCCACAGCCACGCGGCCAGGGATGGAGAAAAGGAACCGCCCGTGCCGGACAGCCTGCCGCCCGGAAAGGCTTCATAAGCCGAACCTTCAACTTTCCGTTCCGGACCATGGGCAACCTGTGGGGGAACGTTCAACAAAAACATAAAACCATACAACAACATGATTGATCCTACTGCAATGACCTCCCTGGCCGAACTGTCCGGCAACGTGGGCTTCGGCCTCGTCACCATCGGCGCCGGCATCGGCATCGGCCTCATCGGCGCGAAAGCCGCGGAAGCCACCGGGCGCAACCCCGGCGCCTCTTCCCCCATCATGGTGATTGCCATTACGCTGGCCGCCCTGATTGAAGGCGTGGCCCTGATCTCTATCTTTGTGAAATAACCCGGACGCTCCGTTCCCGGAGGGAGCTTTTTCCGCTCCGGGGCGGCGCAGCCGTTCCTGCCGGTCCGGAAAACTTCCGGCATGTTTCAACCCGCTCATTTTATGCTGAATCTCATAGCCGACCAGTCCTGGAATCCCTTTGCTCCCTTCGGGGTGACAAGCTGGGAGCCCTTTCTTGCCAACCTGATCGCCTTCATCCTGATGGTGGTGATCCTGCGCTACCTGGCGTTCAAGCCCATCCAGAACGTTCTGGAAAAAAGGCGCCAGCGCATTGAAGAAGGGGAGGAAATGCGTGAGGAAAGCGAGCGCCAGCTTGCTTCCGTAAAGGAGCAGACGCATGAAATGCTGGTGGAGGCTGGTGAAAAGGGACAGGAAAAAATAGAAGCCGCCAAGGAAGCCGCCTCCCGCCTGCTGGAAGAACAGGAAGCGGAGGCTGCCCGCAAGGCGGAGGAAATCGTCAAAAAAGCCCGAGAGCTTGCGGAACTGGAACAGCAGAAGGAGCGCGACGCGCTGAAAGAGCAGTTCGGCCAGCTGGTGGCCCTGGCTACGGCCCAGGTCACCGGGAAGGTGCTGACGGAAGAAGACCAGCGGAGAATCAACCGGGAAGCAATCGACAGCCTGGATTCCTGAAATAATTTATGAAAATCGGAAAGGACACGCAAAATGCCGCCCGCAGGCTGTTCCGGCTCTGCCTGGACGGGAATACCGTGGCGGAGGACCGCGTGCGCCTGATCGCCCGGAAAATTGCGGAACGCAAGCCGCGCAATTACGAAGCCCTGCTGGCGGCCTTTTCCCGCATGGTGGAATATGCCGTGAAGAGCCGTACGGCCACCATTCAAAGCGCCGTGCCGCTGACGGAGGAGGAGCGCTCCCGGATTCAGACGAAACTGGCGGCCAAATACGGCGACGGCCTTTACTACAACTGGGAAGTGGCGCCTGACCTGCTGGGGGGCGTCCGCATCCAGGTGGGTGACGACGTGAAGGACGGCTCCGTGCGTTCCAAAATTGACCGCCTGGCCGACCTGGCCCGCACCCTTTCCAATTAACCAACGAACTTTTTTCCCATGAGCAACATACTTCAAGAACTCGAAGCAGAAATTAAAAAAGCCACGGCTCCCGTCAGTCAGGAAAACGTAGGCGTCATCCGTTCCGTAGGGGACGGCGTCGCCAAGATCGAAGGGCTGAGCGACGTGATGCTCAATGAAATGATTGAGTTTCCCGGCGGCGTGATGGGCCTGGCGATGAACCTGGAAGAACATGAGGTGGGCGCCGTGATTCTGGGGGATGATTCCAACTTGAAGGAAGGGGACCTGGTCAAATGCACGGGGCGCCTCCTTTCCGTGCCTGTGGGCCGTTCCCTGCTGGGCCGCGTGGTGAACACGCTGGGAGAACCCATTGACGGCAAGGGACCGATCAAGGCGGAAGCCTACTACCCCGTGGAAAAGATCGCCTCCGGCATTATTTCCCGCCAGCCCGTCACCGTTCCCGTGCAGACGGGCATCCTCCCCATTGACGCCATGATCCCCATTGGCCGCGGCCAGCGTGAACTCATCATCGGGGACCGCGCTACCGGGAAAACCGCCATTGCCATGGACACCATGATCGCCCAGGCGGAGCAGAACCGCATGGCGGAGGAAGGCAGGCTGCCGGACCACCAGCCGCTGTACAACATTTACGTGGCCATCGGCCAGAAGCGCGCCAACATCAGCCGCCTGGTGGCCAAGCTGGAGGAAACCGGGGCCATGAAATACTCCATCGTCGTGGCGGCTTCCGCGTCGGACCCCGCCGCCATGCTCTACCTGGCCCCGTACGCCGGCTGCGCCATGGGGGAATACTTCATGGACAAGGGGGAGGACGCCCTGATCGTTTACGATGACCTCTCCAAGCATGCCGTGGCCTACCGCCAGATTTCCCTGATTCTGCGCCGCCCGTCCGGGCGTGAAGCATATCCGGGAGACGTCTTCTACCTGCACAGCCGCCTGCTGGAACGCGCCGCGCGCATCAACAAGGAACACGGCGGCGGCTCCCTGACGGCCCTCCCCATCATTGAAACGCAGGCCGGGGACGTTTCCGCCTACATTCCCACCAACGTCATTTCCATCACGGACGGCCAGATCTTCCTGGAAACGGACCTGTTCTACCAGGGGGTGCGCCCCGCCATCAACGTGGGCATCTCCGTCTCCCGCGTGGGTTCCTCCGCCCAGACGAAAATCATCAAGAAGCTGGCCGGCTCCATCAAGCTGGACCTGGCCCAGTTCACGGAATTGCAGGCCTTCGCCCAGTTCGGGTCTGACCTGGACCCCAGTACCAAGGCCAAGCTGGCCCGCGGGGAGCGCATCGTGGAGCTCTTCAAGCAGAACCAGTATGAACCCAAGATGCTGGGGCTGGAAGCCGCGGACCTGTACGCCATGCAGAAAGGGTACTTTGACGACGTTCCGGTGAACAGGATCAAAGAATGCCAGAACGCGTGGGAGGCCTACATGCAGGACCAGCATCCGGACCTGCTGGAAAGCATCCTGAAGGAAAAAGACCTGACGCCGGAAATAGACGCGGGGCTTAAAGACGCCATTGAATCCTTCAAGCTCAGTTGGAACTAACCATTACGGGAGCACTGAACCATGGGCAACCTGAGAGACATCAGACGCCGGATCAAGTCCGTCAAAAACACGTCCCAGATCACCAGGGCGATGCAGATGGTGGCCTCCGCCAAGATGCGCCGCGCCCAGGACCAGGCCGTGAAGGGGCGTCCCTACATCCGCGCCCTGGCGGAAGTGCTCTACCACCTTCAGGATGAAATTGACACCAGCAACAGCCCGCTGATGCAGACCCACGGCGGCGCGGACCTGGTGCTGCTGGTGAATACGGACCGCGGCCTGTGCGGCGGCCTGAATGCCAACCTGATCAAGATGACCAGGGAACACGCGCCGGAAAACGCCCATTACATCACCATCGGCCGCAAGCTGAACGCCGCGCTGGCCAAATGGAATGAACGGCTGGAAGCCACCTGGAGCCTGACGGACCCGCTCTCCCTGCTGGAATTGAAGCCGGTGTTTGACTTCATCGTGCAGAAATTCAAGGCGGAGGAATACGGGCGCGTCTTCATTGCCTTCTCCGGTTTTGTGAACACGATGGTCCAGAAGCCCATCTTTCGCCAGCTTCTCCCCATTGAAGCGGAACCGTTGATGAAAATGGCGAAGGCCGGAGGCGCGGCCCTGGACGGGGAAAACGCCCACAAGCAATTCCTGCTGGAACCCAGCCCCTCCGCCCTGCTGGATACCATCCTGCCCCTTTACGTCTTCCACGGCCTGGTCCAGATCGTGCTGGAAGCCCGCGCGTCCGAGCACTCCGCCCGCATGGTCGCCATGAAGGGCGCCACGGAAAACGCCAAGAACATCATCGACGGCCTCACCCTGGACTACAACAAGGCCCGCCAGACGCAGATCACCAATGAACTGCTGGAAATCACCACGGCCATGCGCGCCATGGAATAACGCCGGACTCCGCTTCTTCACCCACCTTTCAAACAGAACCCTCACTCCTCTTATTTCAACACCAAGTTTTTCTCATGATGAATAACACAGGCACTCTCGTTCAGATCATCGGCGCCGTGGTCGATGCGGATTTTTCCCAGGCTGAAACGCTTCCGGCCCTGCTCAATGCGCTGGAAGTGGACTATGAAGTTGACGGAAAGCGCAAGACCCTGGTGCTAGAAGTCCAGCAGCACATCGGCGATGGCTGGGTGCGCGCCGTGGCCATGAGCTCCACGGACGGCCTGCGCCGCGGCATGCCCGTGCGGGATACGGGGCACCCCATTGAAGTGCCGGTGGGGCAGTGCGTCCTGGGCCGCATCTTCAATGTGCTGGGTGACGCCGTGGACGAACGCGGCGCCCTTGACTGCGCCGGGAAAAAGAGCATCCACCGCAGCGCCCCTCCGCTGGAGGAACAATCCACCAGCACGGAAGTGCTGGAAACGGGTATCAAGGTGATCGACCTCATCTGCCCCTTCCTGAAAGGCGGCAAAATCGGCGCCTTCGGCGGCGCGGGGGTGGGCAAGACCGTGCTCATCATGGAACTCATCAACAACATTGCCAAGGCGCGCAGCGGCCTCTCCGTCTTTGCCGGGGTGGGGGAACGCACCCGTGAAGGGAACGACTTGTACAATGAAATGATAGAATCCGGCGTGATTAACCTGGAAAAGCCGGAGGAATCCAAGGTGGCCCTGGTGTACGGCCAGATGAACGAGCCTCCCGGCGCCCGTCTGCGCGTTGCCCTGTCCGCCCTGACCATGGCGGAATACTTCCGCGACGAGGAGCACAAGGACGTACTTCTCTTCATTGACAACATTTTCCGTTTCTCCCAGGCGGGATCGGAAGTGTCCGCCCTGCTGGGCCGCACGCCGTCCGCCGTGGGCTACCAGCCGAACCTGGCGGAGGAAATGGCGGATCTTCAGGAACGCATCACCTCCACCAAGCACGGTTCCATCACCTCCATGCAGGCCGTTTACGTTCCTGCGGACGACCTGACGGACCCGGCCCCGGCCACTACCTTCGCCCACCTGGACTCCACGGTGGTGCTGGAACGCTCCCTGGCCGCCCAGGGCCTGTTCCCCGCGGTGGAGCCGCTGTCCTCCACCTCCAAGGCCCTGGCCCCGGAAATCGTGGGGAATGAGCACTATGAGGTTGCCCGCGGGGTGCAGATGGTGCTGCAGCGCTACAAGGACCTTCAGGACATGATCGCCATTCTGGGCATGGACGAGCTTTCGGAAGAAGACAAGCTCATCGTGAGCCGCGCCCGCAAGATACAGCGCTTCCTGACGCAGCCTTTCCACGTGGCGGAAGTCTTCTCCAGCATACCCGGCGCTTACGTGCCCGTCTCGGAAACCGTCCGCGGCTTCAAGGAAATCCTGGAAGGCAAGCTGGACATGGTTCCGGAAGACGCCTTCTTCATGCGCGGCGGCATAGATGACGTCCTCAAGGATGCAAAGGATGCCAAATAACCCCTTTTCCCGCAGTTCCACACCATGAGCATGGAGTTCAAAGTCATTACCCCGGATGAAGTGGCCGTTGCCGCCACGGTGGAATACGTGTACCTGCCCGGCAGCCTGGGGGAGATGGGCGTGCTGGAACACCATACGGCCCTGATCACCTCCCTGGAACCGGGGGAACTCCGCTATAAGCCGCTGGACGGCCCGGAGGAAAGCATGGTAGTGGGGACTGGCTTTGTCCAGGTCAATGACGACCATGTCCTGATGGTGACGGACCTGGCCCTCAACTCCTCCCAGATTGATGAAGGCAGCGTGGAACGGGCCATTCAGGAAGCGCAGGAAGTGCTGAAGGCCCGCTCGGAAATGTCCCGCGAGGAACAGGCCCGGTTTGAGGCGAACCTGACCAAGCAGATCATGATGCTGAACTTCAAGCGCAAACACAAATCCCCGGGCAGATGATGGCGGAAGACTGGAACGACACGTTTTACGACCTTTTCCGCGAGGCGGTGGGGCGTTACCATGAAGGCCACAGGAATGTGGACGGCTTCTTTACGGACCAGGAAATCATCTTCCTGTCCTCCATCGGCTGCCGCACGCGGGAACTGTTTGACTTTGTGGAACTCTATGCCCGCACGGGAGAACCTTCCCCCACCACGGTACTACTGATGGCCGCGGTGCGCAGGGACTTCTTCCTGACCATCCAGCACGGGCAATTTTACCAGGGCAAGCCCGTGATCGGGTATGATTTGCCAGGCTTTGGAGACGAATTAAGCGGCCTTCCCTACCTTCCGCGCCTGATTGCCAAGGCGCGGGCCAAGCTGGTCGGCTCCATGGGGGATGACATCATCTACTGCTGTGATAATGACCGCCGCTTCTTCCGGGAACACGGCAACATCCATCCCGCCGATTTCCTGCGGGTAGTATGGGCCGCGGGAGACAGTGACCCCAAGGTGTACGACTACGTGCGCCAGTGCACGCTGAGTTCCACGGCCAAGCCGGTCGATGGTGAATGATGTTTCTGCATCGTGCCTCCTTTTGGAGGGAGGAGGCCTGATAAAGCAGGGCGTCTGTAGAACTACCTCCAACTGAATGGTGTTTTCACACAGGTCGTACAGGGTGAATAATATAATAAAATGGATAAAAAATAATAAGAAAATCAGTTTTTCTATTATAGCATTATTGGCCTTGCTCATCTTTTTCCTTTATCCTGGCAATGATATTACATGCCTGGACATAGTACCCCCTGCGACAGCCAATATTCAATCTGCCCAGGCCGGAGATGTGTTAAAAATGGATATTCCCGATTCGGAACACAAGCTCACCTTGATTTTCATTCCAAAAGGAAGCTACCCAATTGCAAAATCCGACCATCGTACGGAAATTACTTATCCCTACTGGCTGGGGAAGTACGAAATCACACAGGAGGAATGGGAAAAGATGATGGGATGGATCCCGATTCCGGAATTGGAAGACAGATGGACCATCACAACGGGCGCACGGTACCCCATGTGCCAGGTATCCTATGATGAATGCCTGGATTTTTGTGATCGATTAACCGAGATTGCACGACAACAGGGGATTCTTCCGGAAGGATATTGCTTTTCCCTGCCTACGGAGGCACAGTGGGAGTTAGCCTATTCCTGCGGCAAGGAAACCGTTCTTCCCGATAATCTTGAGGAAGTAGCATGGATGAATCCTCACGATGCCAATACAGGGGCCTATCCTGTGGGACAAAAAGAACCCAATGCATGGGGGTTTCATGACATGTTGGGCAACGTATGGGAGTTATGTGCGGATTTTTATCATTCTCATCGTTTGCATGGCAGCAATCCCGTCAACTGGAAAACGGATACCGGCAATTTATCAACCGATACTGGTTTATCAGTCACCTCCCTCGGGGGAGGAGTGTTTTCTTTCATACCCGATAATGAGAAAGATATACCTCGTGAAAGATATCATGCTGATTCAAGAAGAGCCAGTACCGGATTGAGAGTAGCGTTAGTCCCGGTTCAGCAACATCAATTGTTGAAAAAAAGGTTAAAACACCTACACCCTGTTCCGGATTGGCTGATAGACATCAAGGGTTCATTCGAACTGATCTGCATGTATATGAAAACATATTGGAAGACTTTAATGAATTATTGTTGAAGGTATAGACAAGATGAATACAAAAAATGTTATAACTTGGGTCATTCCCATTATTTTGTTTGTTGTTAATATATGTGTTACGTATGTTCTACAGCAATTTTATAATAAAAATAATGACACGCAATTGGGGTATTTGGTTTTCTATTTAATTCTTGTTTTTTTGATCTTTTTGTTTTGTTGGGTGTACTCTTTCTTCTCAAACAGGAAAAAACCATTGATATTTATTGCTGTTTCCATGGTTTACTTTTTTGTTATATTTTCAATATTATCATTAATTTTTCCGTTCCTTTAAGAGTCTATTACTGTTTTAATAGTATCCTTAATGCATGATATTTTACTTAAATTAATCCATGCTGAATGTGCTTGATCGAAATAATAAGGAAATCCATGAAATGACATGTGTTTCATTTTAAACAAGCGTTATAAGTTTTAACAAAAACAAGCCCTCCGGGAGCAGCAACTTTCCGGAGGGCTTGTTTTTGTAGATTCGTATCAAATAATTTTGATGGTTGTATATTCTTTTAAGCTGCGCCTTTCTCAATAAGGGTGGCAGCATGAGAGTTATCTATGAAAATTACTGATTTTGAATGCAGAAAGCCCTTTCATTATGACGTCGGTGGGTTCTGCGTCTCATAGAGAATCAATTCAAGCTGGCCCAGCGTATCGGGGCGGCCTTTCAGGGCCATGCGCTTGAGGTATTTGGCGAAGGCGGGGCGGCGGTGGTATTTGCCGACGACTTCGCCCGTTGTTTTCAGGCGCAGGAGGTACTTGTACGTGGTGACGCGGATGGCGTCCGGTTTGGCGGCGGCGCAGGGGACGGCCCCTATTTCCCGGCAGATTTGTTTCCACCGCGCGCCGTGGGTGCGTTCTCCGTGGCGCGTCCAGGCCAGGGCGTGGGCTATCTCGTGCAGGATGGTGTCACGGATTTCATGGGGGGCTTCCAGATTGGCGCGGACAAAGTGGACGGAAATGGAAATGCTTTTTTCCAGCAGGCGGCATACGCCCAGCCGCCTGCGGGCACGGTCCCAGCCGAATTTCCAGTCCGGGAGGCCCAGTTCATCCATTTTCAGGCGGGCATAAATTTCAATGTCCCGGAAGCTGTCGCGGTTGCCGGATTGGAGGTTCCCGATGGTCATGCTGCGGGGAGAGCATAGCACGGAACGCAGGGAAGGAAATACGGAGAAGGGCATCATGACGGAGTTGCCGCAGAGAATATGATTTTTTATGGGAACAGCCGTTTTTCTCTGCAGACCCGCGAAAAAAGAACGCATGCGGAAAGGTTGAAGGGCAGTGCGACGTAATAGGAAATATCGCCATGAGTTCAGCTTCCGATACCAAGCCGCAGAGGATTGCGGCCATTGACGCCCTGCGGGGTTTTGACATGTTTTTCCTGACGGGGGGGCTGGCCCTGGTGGTAGCCGGCATTAATCTTTTTTATGACCAGAGCCCCGCATGGCTGGTGAAGCACAGCACGCACGTGAACTGGGAAGGGTTTGCGGCCTGGGACCTGGTGATGCCTCTTTTCCTGTTCATTGTGGGGACGGCCATGCCGTTTTCCTTTTCCAAGCGCATTGGCACGGAACCCATGTGGAAGATTTACCTGAAGGTGGCCAAGCGGGTGGTGGTGCTTTTTTTGCTGGGCATGGTGGTGCAGGGGAACCTGCTGAGTTTTGAACCGTCTAAAATGTCCCTGTACTGCAATACTCTCCAGGCCATCGCCTCCGGCTATCTGATTGCGGCCATTTGCCTTCTTCATCTGTCCATCCGGTGGCAGGTGGTCGTCACTGGCCTGCTGCTGGCCGTTTACTGGCTGGTCATGAAGTTCATTCCCTTTTCCGATCCCGTGGTAGGTTCATGCCCGGCCGGCATGCTGGAGCCGGGAAGGAACCTGGCCCTGCTGCTGGACAAGTACCTGATGGGAGACTGGCAGGATGGAACGAATTACGCCTGGATTCTGGCCCAGTTCGGTTTTGGGGCCATGACCATGCTCGGGCTGCTGGGCGGGCAGATATTGAAAAGGGTGCAGGGGCATGGAAAAAAATTGCTCTGGCTTCTGGGTTCAGGCGCGGGCTGCCTGGTCCTGGGGTATGTCTGGAGCCTGGATTTTCCGATCATCAAGCATCTGTTTACCAGTTCCATGGTGCTGTGGGCGGCGGGCTGGTGCTATTTCCTGCTGGCCCTGTTTTACCTGCTGACGGACGTGCTGAAACTGAACTGGCTGACGTTCTTTTTCTCCGTGATCGGGAGTAACGCCATTTTCGTATACATGTGGGCGGAGTTGTGCCCTCCCACACGCAATTTCTCCCGCGTGCTGTTCACCGGGTTGAGCGAGTGCTTCGGGGATGCGAACCGGTTTGTCTTTTATTTGTGCAATTACGCCCTGATTTGGGGCGTGCTGTATTACATGTACAAAAACCGGACCTTCATCAAGGTCTAGGCTTGTTTTCAGCACTCCGTTCATAGTAGGGTCTTCCGCATGCGGGGGCGTTGCTTCTGGAACGTCCTCCGCAGGACCGGCATGCCCGTGCCGGGCGTTCATCATGAGCCGGTCCTTTCTGGAAGCCATGGAGATTCCCTTCAACCAACCTCACAAACACGGTCCCGAACTGGATTACATCCGGGACGCCATCCAGCGTGCCCATTTATGCGGGGACGGCTATTATACGAAGAAATGCCATGAATTGCTCGTGGAGCGCACCGGGGCCGGGAAGGCCCTGCTGGTCCATTCCGGAACCGCGGCGCTGGAAATGGCCGCCCTGCTGATCGGCTGCCAGCCGGGAGACGAGATTATCATGCCTTCCTACACATTCGTTTCCACGGCGAACGCGTTTGTCCTGCGCGGCGCCGTTCCCGTCTTCGTGGACATCAGGCCGGATACCCAGAACATTGACGAAACGCTGATTGAAGCGGCCATTACGGACCGTACCCGCGCCATCTGCGTGGTTCATTACGCGGGGGTGGCGTGCGATATGGATGCCGTCATGGACATAGCCCGGCGGCACCGCCTGTATGTGATTGAAGATGCGGCCCAGGGCGTAGGCTCCTGCTACAAGGGACGCAGGCTCGGTTCCATCGGCCATTTGGGGTGCTACAGCTTCCATGAAACCAAGAATGTTATTTCAGGCGAGGGCGGCGCCCTGCTGGTGAATGACCCGGACCTGATGGAACGTGCGGAGATTATCCGGGAAAAAGGGACCAACCGGGCCAAGTTTTTCCGCGGCCAGGTGGACAAGTACACCTGGGTGGACGTAGGTTCCTCCTATCTTCCCGGGGAAATGACCGCCGCCTATCTGTACGCCCAGCTTGAGCACGGGCAGGAGATCAACGGGGAAAGGTTGAAGTGGTGGAACATGTACCACCGCGCGCTGGAACCTCTGGAAAAACAGGGCGTCCTGCGGCGTCCATGCGTTCCGGAACACTGCGTGCATAACGCGCACATGTATTACATCCTGCTCAATTCTCTGGAGGAGCGCACCAGCCTGATTGGCAAACTGGCGGAATGCGGAATCAAGGCCGTGTTCCACTACATCCCCCTCCATTCCTCCCCCGCCGGGGTGAGGTTCGGGCGTTGTGCCGGGCCCATGCCGCACACGGACCGCACCAGTGAAACGCTGCTGAGGCTTCCCCTGTATTATGACCTGGGGGAAGAGGGGTGCCGGGAAGTGCTGCGGGCCGGGTTTGGCCTGGAAGAGTTTGAAGAATGATGAAGATTCACCTGGTCAACGTGTCCGATGTGGACGAGGCCATGCGCATGCAGCTCCGCATGTGGCGCAATTCCGATGCGGTCAGCCCTTTTTTTCTGCTGGACCAGGTGACGGAGGACCAGCACCGGGCATGGCTGGAAAGGAATATCCGCGGGGAGGACGCCCTTGCCTGCGTGATTTATGCGGACCGGGTTCCGCTGGGGCTGGTGTACCTGCCGTGGTTTGACCGCGCCGCGCGCCGCGGGGAGATAGGCATTTATCTGTATGACCGGGGATTCAGGGAACTGCGCCCGGCTTCCGCCGCGTATGCGCGGATGATGGAGCTGGCCGCGGGAGATTTGGGACTGGAAAGGCTGTGCGCACGGATTTTGGAAGACAATTCCAGCTCCATCCGCTTTCATGAGCGCATGGGGTTCGCCCATGCTCCGGAAGAGGACGGGGAATGCGCGAAGAACGGAGAGAGGAAGCGCGTTCTGATGTACGTAAAAACGTTATGACTGATCCACAGGTTCAACTGTCCATCGTGGCTACCGTGTATTGCACGGGTTCCTATCTGGCGGAATTCTGTTCCCGCAGTTTTGCCGCCGCGCTTGAGGCGGGTTACGATCCCTCCCGTACGGAGGTGGTGCTGGTCAATGACGGCTGTCCGCGGGGAGGGCTGGAAGATGCCCTGAAGGAACGGGAAAAGGACAGCCGCGTGCGCGTGGTGGATTTGTCCCGCAACTTCGGCCACCATCTGGCCATGTATGTGGCGTGCGAGGAAGCACGGGGAGAACGTGTGTTCCTGATTGACAGTGATTTGGAGGAAGCTCCCGAGTGGCTGGGGGATTTTTCCCGGGAGATGGAAGGGACCGGGGCGGATGTGGTTTACGGCGTACAGGAGAAGAGGAAGGGCGGTCTGTTTGAATCTGTCTCCGGAGAGTTGTTTTATACGGTGTTCAACCTGCTTTCCGACCAGCAGATTACAAGGAACATGGTCACGGCGCGGCTGATGAGCGCGCGTTTCCTGCGGGAAATGCTGAAGTTCCAGGACCGGGAGCCCTTCTTCTTCGGCCTGTGCGTTTCCGCCGGCTTCCGGCAGGTGCCGTGCATGGTGAAGAAAGCCTCCACCTCCCCCACCACGTATACGTTCCGCAAGAAGATGGCGCTGGCGGTGAATTCCGTGGTCTCCTACAGCGCCAGGCCGCTGGTGTACATTTCCTACTTCGGCATGGGGGTGACGCTGGTTGCCATGCTGTACGTCGCGTGGGTGCTTGTCCGGCAGCTTCTGTATAATGTGGCCCCTCCGGGGTGGGCCTCCTCCGTGGCCTCCATCTGGCTGGTGGGTGGCCTGATCCTGATGTGCCTGGGAGTCATCGGCATCTACATCTCCAAGATTTACAATGAAACCAAGCACAGGCCCGCCGTGGTAGTGGCGCGCCGGTATGAGTGAGTTTCCCCCGGCTCTTTTCCCCTATGATCAACTACCTTGTCCTTCACCTCCTATTTGTCATTTACGCCCTGAATACCGTCCTGGGGCGCATGGCGGCCCCCTATGGCTGGACGGACTGGCGCAAGTACGCTTTCCTGGCCGGCGTGCTGTTCCTGCTGGGCATTTATGCGGCGGGATGGCAGGTGATGCTGAAAAAATTCAATCTGGGCGTGGCCTACGCCAACCGTTCCGCCGTCGTCCTCTGGGGTATTCTGCTGGCGTGGCTCTGCCTGGGGGAAACCCTCTCCTGGACGCTGGCGGCGGGGGCGGTGCTGATCATCAGCGGCATTATTCTGGTTTCCACGGAGGAGGACGCGCATGAATGAGGAATTCTACATCGGCCTGAACCTGTTTTCCGTTTTTCTGGCGTCCTGCACGCAGGTGATTCTGAAAAAATCCGCCATGAACGAACGGCTGACCGGCATTTCCTATTTCGTGAATCCGGCCACCGTGACGGCATATTCCATTTTCTTGGGCTGCTGCCTTCTGACGTTTTACTGCCTGTCCCACCTGCCGATGATTACGGTGAACGTGCTGGAGTGTTCCGCGTACGTGTACATCCTTTTCTTTGACCGGATTTTTTTCGGCAAGCCGATTACCTTGCGCAAGATAGGGGGGAACCTGATGATTATTGCGGGCATCATTATCTGCCTGAACCGCTGAGGCGGGTGCAACGGCCTTTTGACTTTCCCTCCGTGTGCGCCGGGATCGGCTCTTGACTTTCATTTTCCCCGTTTCTAGTATGCGGGCCCGGGCAGGGAGAATAGCCCCCAAAGTCAGGGAATTTGCTTATGTTGAAACAGGTTTGGAGATGGACATCGCTTTTTCCGCTGCTCCATCCCGTATGGTTCAACCTCCTGCTGCTGGTGCTGGCCTGGAGCATTGCGGGCGTGGCGTACCAATCCAATGATGATCTGGTGATTGCGTCCGTGCTTGACGGCTGGGGCGATCCTTCCTACGCGGACGCCCACGTCATTTTCGTCAATCCCCTGCTGACCGGGCTGCTGCTGAAAGCGGCCCCCGTGCTGGGCGGCCTGTCCGTGTGGCCCGTGTTTCTGGCGCTTGCCACGCTGTCCAGCGGCGCAGGCATTTTCACGATGTTGACGGCGCATGCCCGCAAGGCGCGCAAGTATGATTTCAATACGCTGGTCCTGCTGCTGGTGTGGCTGCTGATCATGCCGGGGTTTTACGCCGCCCTGCAATTCAGCCATGCCGCCTTCCTGGTAGGGTTCACCGGGGTGCTGATGTGTCTCAAGTACGGCTCCTCTTCCTGGAAGAAATTATGCGCGGGGGGCTTCCTGTGCGTGCTGGGCAGCATGATCCGGCTGGACGGCGCCCTGGTGTGCGATGCCTTCTGGGGAGCCATCCTGCTGGCGGGAAGCCTGGACGGGTTTAAACCGTCCCGGGAGAAGCTGCTTGCCCGCGGGCGTCTCTGGCTTGCGCTGGCCTGCGTGCTGGCCGTCTCCTTCGGGCTGAATGAGTATAACAAGTACGCCCACCGGAGTGTGCTGGAAGGGTGTGACGTGGCGGCGTGGAACCAGGCCCGCGCGCAGCTCTCGGATACATGCCCCATCAGGCAGGAGAGCGAGTACCAGTGCGAGAAGTACGGCGTGTTTGCCAATGATATCAAAATGGTGAGGATGTTCACCAACTGCGATATGGGGGTGTTTAATACGGAGTATCTGGAAAGGCTGCTGCTGGCGCGGGACGGCGCTGAATTCTGGCCCAGGATGTGGGCCCGTGCGGAAAAGGCCCTTCATCTGTTTTCCTGGAATTCCATCATGGACCTTCTTCCGTGCTGGATTCTGTTCGGCCTGGCCTGCCGCGTGTCTTTCCGGCGCGGGGATGCCCGTGCCCTGCGGTGGTGCGTGGGCGCCCTGCTGGTGCTGATCCTGCTGTACATGTCCAGCATAGACCGCCTGTATTTCCGCGTGGTGTATCCCACCTTCCTGATTGCGGGGCTGTGCCTGCTGTGGTCTGAGAAGTACCGCCCCATCCGCGTCAAATGGACGGGGCGGGGGGCCTTGACGGGCGGCGTTCCCATGTTCTGCGCGTTTGCCGTTTCCCTGTCACAGGCGTGCGCCGCCGTGTGGGAGGCCAATCTGGAATCCTTTTCTCCGGATGCAGGGCGTTTGCTGTGCGAGCGGGTGGACCGTGAACCGGACTCCCTGTTCTGCATCCAGATGTCCGGAGGCACCATTGATGACCTGGCACCGGGGCAGTCCGTCTTCCGCAAGGCATGGAGCTGCTCCCGGAAGAATGTCGTGACGCTGGGCGGCTGGAATTTCCCATTGAAGCCCGTGCAGCGGAAGCTGAAGGAAATGGGCTGGGAGGGCCAGTCCTCCCTGAACCTGTGCAGGGATAACGTGTACATCGTCTGCCTGACTCCGCAGGGAGACGTTTCCGACATGGACAGCAAGTTCATGGGGATGCTCAGCCGCCATATCTGGGAGCAGCACGGGATACGTACGGCGTGGCATCTGGATGAAAACATCCATGGACTGCGGATTTACCGCCTGCGCAAGACGTGGTTCCAGCCCGGCAGGTAGGGACCGCCTTTTTCCCGGCAATCCGCCGTTCCGGAAAACAGCATCCCCGGTGCGCGCGGCACACCGGGGATGGAAAGGAACATCGCTATTCAGGTTCCGTTAAAAGCGCGGGCCGCGCCTGTTGTTCATGCGTTCTTCCCGGAGTTTCGCCTGTTCCGCCGGGGTAAGGAGCAGGAATTCCAGGTCACGGATGGCGCGCTGCTTTTCCGCGGGGTCCTTGATGCCGGAAATCAGGCTCTTCATCTTTTCAAGGGCCGCCACCTGGTCGCCAAGTTCAAAGCAGGCCTTTTCCCGTTCCCACTGCCTCTTGATCAGGAAATTGTTTTTTTCCACTTCCGCCGTTTTCTTGTCACTGGCGGAATTGTTCTGCAGCAGGGTGGCTTCCAGGCCGATGCGTTTGTTCCAGAGCTTCCGGAAGTTTTCCACGTCCTTCTTCTCCTTGTAGGGAGCCAGCAGCACGCGGTCGAAAATGGTGTTGAGGTCCATCATGTTATCCGGGAGCGTTTCCGAACGGTAGTCACTGATGTTCAGATAGGAACGGATTACTTCGCTGGCTCCTCCCACCATGGGGAGCTGTTCGCCCACGTCCTTGGCGTTGGCAGCCACCTCATCCAGCATGGAGAGGACGCTGGAGGAAACGTTGAATTCGCGTTCATTTTTCTCCGCATCCGCCTTTTTCAGGCACAGGAGCATCCATTTGCACTGCATCTGAAGGGCCTTTTTGAAGCCGGGGGCCACGTTGTTTCCCGTATTCTGCTTGCGCCAGTTGGAAAAAGCGGTGCTGGGGCTGTCAGGCTTGCTGTTGCCGTTGCTGCCTCCTCTTCCACCGGAGCCCGGCATGCGCATCATCCGGAAGCCCCCGCCGCCCCTGTTCAGCATGTGGGACATCATGCTGGTGGGGTTCAGGAAGCGGTCCTTCATGGCGTCCACGTAAAGTTTCATGGCGGCGTTTTCCGTGCTGATGGCCGTGGTGAGGGCGGACACGGCCTTCTGGATACGGGCGGAGCTGGTGTTCAGGTAGCCGGATTTGACTTCCTTAAGCCACTCGGAGGCTTCCTTCCTTGCGGAGTCGGTAAGCATTTCCTGGGCCTGGCAGAAACCGGAGCCCAGAATGAGAAGCATCAGCGCGGAAAGCGCCGGACGTTTGCGGAACGGGGTTAAGTGTATCATGACGGTATGAGGTTACAGGGTATTCTTACAAACCCCCCTCGTGAAGAAAAGTTGCAGCTTTTCTTCAAAAAAAGGAACGGGCATATTGTTGCGGGGGAATAAATGTTTACCCCAGCACCTTGCGGATGCAGGCGGCGCAGATGTTTACGGCCTCCTGCATTTCCTCCGGGGAGATGACGAGAGGCGGATTGAAGTAAAGGACATCCCCCAGCGGGCGCAGGAGAAGACCCTGTTTAAGCGCTTCCTTGTAAATCTGGTAGCCCAGCCGCCGTTCGGACGGGAAACTCTTTTTGGTCTCCCTGTCCTCCACCAGTTCAATGGCGTTCACCAGGCCCAGGCTGCGGATTTCCCCCACGTGGGGATGGTCCCCCAGGGCGTCTGCGATCATCCGGCGGAATACGGGGGCCTTTTCCTGCGCCCGGGGAATAATTTGTTCCTCGTCCAGCACTTTCAGCACGGCCAGGGCGGCGGAGCACCCCAGGGGATTGCCGGAATAGGTATGGCTGTGCATGAAAGCCTTCCCCTCCCGGTAGTCCGCATAAAAGGCGTCATAAATTTTCTGCGTGGTGACGGCGATGGACATGGGCATGTAGCCGCCCGTCAGCCCCTTGGAGAGGCACATGATGTCCGGGGAGATGCCGGCTTGGTCACAGGCGAACATGCTGCCCGTGCGGCCGAAGCCGGTGGCGATTTCATCCGCAATGAGATGTACGTTATAGGCGTCGCACAGGGAGCGCAGTTTTGCCAGATAGGCGGGGGGGTACATCCGCATGCCCGCGGAACCCTGGAGCAGGGGTTCCACCAGCAGGGCGGCGCATTCGTCCCCATGGCGCGCAAACGCCTCCTGGGCAGCGTCAATGCATTCCGCCTGGCAGCAGCCGCGTTTTTTCCCCCTGGGGCAGCGGTAGCAGTCCGGAGCGGGAATGCGCACGATGTCCAGCAGGAGGGGCTTGTAAAGTTCCGAATAAAGGTCCAGCCCTCCCACGGAAAGGGCTCCCAGGGTTTCCCCGTGGTAGCCGTCGCTCAGGGACATGAAGCGCACCTTCTGGCGGTTTCCGGTCTGGTAATGGTACTGGAAGCTCATCTTCATGGAGGATTCAATGGCTCCCGAGCCATTGTCGGAAAAATTGAACTTGCAGAGCCCCTGCGGCATCTTCTTCATCAGCTCCTCGCACAGGGTGATGGCCGGCTTGTGGGAGAAATTGGCGAAGATGACGTGCTCCAGGGAATCAAGCTGGTTCTTGATGGCCTGGTTGATTTTAGGGTGGGAGTGCCCCAGCAGGTTGCACCACCAGGAACTGACCACGTCCAGATAGCGCTTCCCGTCCACGTCGTACAGGTTGATTCCCTGCCCGCGCTCAATCACGATGGGGGGCAGCGTTTCATAATCCTTCATCTGGGAACAGGGGTGCCAGATGTATTCCAGATCTTTTTTTGACCAGTCTGAGTGATTCATGGTGAAAGGCGGCGGAAGCGGGACGGTCCTTACTTCATGCGGACTTCATAGCCCAGCTCCGCAAGCATGGCCAGGTCTTCCCGGATAGTGACTCCGGAGGTGGTGAGCATGTCCCCGGAGATGGCCGCGTTGGCTCCGGACATGAAGATTTTCCTGCCGTGGTCCTTCATGGTATTCCGCCCTGCGGCGATGCGGACGAAGCCGTCCGGCATGATGAACCGCACCAGGGCCACGATGCGCAGCTGGTCTTCCTCCCCCAGCGGGATCATGTCCGCGTACGGCGTACCGGGGATGGGCGTCAGGAAATTGATGGGTGCGGACTTGATGCCCAGCGCGGCGATGTCCATGTACATGTCTATCCGGTCCTCCAGGGTTTCCCCCAGCCCCATGATGCCGCCGCTGCACACTTCCAGCCCGGCTTCCATGGCCCACTTGATGGTTTGCAGCTTGTCGTCGTACGTGTGGGTGGTGCATACGTTCGGGAAATTGCGGCGGGAGGTTTCCAGGTTGTTGTGGTAACGGGAGACGCCCGCGGCCTTCAATTGCTCACAGTGCTTTTTGGAGATGAGGCCGTGGGAGGCGCAGAGGGAGATGCCGCAGCGTTCCGCAATGTGCCTGTAGCTGGCGCAAAGCTGCTCCACGTCCGCATCCGTCAGCCTCTTGCCGGAGGTGACGATGGAGTAGCGCAGGATGCCCCGCTCATCATTGTACCTGGCGCCCGCCAGCAGGGCTTCATCACTTAAGAGGGGGTATTCCTCCACCGCGGTGGAGTAATGGGCGGACTGGGCGCAGTACTTGCAGTTTTCCGAACATTTGCCGCTGCGCCCGTTGATGATGGTGCAGAGGTCGAAGACGTTTCCGCAGAAGTGCTCCCGGATGGCGTTGGCCGCCTGGCACAGCTCCTCCAGCGGTTCCCGGCTGAGGGCTATCAGTTCTTCTCTGGTGCAGGAAGTGCCATGGAGCACCCTGGAAAGGAGGGAAGAGGTCAGACTCATGCGTGAAAGACTACCCCCGGCGCGGTCCACGTCAAGGGCAGAATGCCGGGGGGGTACGTATCGTGGGGAATCCTTTCCCTTTTCCTCATTTGACCGTCTGTTCCGGGGCCTTGTGGCGCAGAGCGGGGAAGCCCGGAGCGGGCCTGTATTCCTTCCCCGGATGGCGGCACGCCTGTCAATGAGGAGTGGAAGGTATCTTCTTCATGTGGCGC
This sequence comes from Akkermansia muciniphila, assembly GCF_002884975.1. NCBI lineage: Bacteria > Pseudomonadati > Verrucomicrobiota > Verrucomicrobiia > Verrucomicrobiales > Akkermansiaceae > Akkermansia > Akkermansia muciniphila. Next base: position 113,206 of record NZ_PJKB01000002.1, read on the forward strand.
CACAGGCTCGCGCCGCAGATCAGGAGCAGCGTTGCGAGGATGATGCCGTAGTAGGTGTCCTGGCGGTGGTCCCTGTACTGGAGAAGGACATGCGCGGGGGTGTCCGCGGCGGCCAGCGGAACGGTAATGCCGTAGTTTTCCGTGCATTCCACGGGGACGGGCTTTCCTCCGTTGATGCGGGCCGTCCAGCCGTCCGAGTAGCTTTCCAGAACATCCAGGGCCGTGGTTCCCGGTGGGACGGTGAAATCCATTTGATTGTACGTGATCCGGCCGGGCTGTACGGGGGTGCTTTCTCCCGTAGCGTGGTTCGCCGCAAAGTATCTTCCCTTGTAATCGGGATTGGCAAGAAGGATGTACCGGGAGTTATTCTCCACCAGATCCCAGCCTTTAGTCTGCGGCAGGCTGTGGCGCGGATTGACGATGATATGGGAAATGCCGGCCCTGGCGGCTGCTTCCGGATGGGCCAGTTTGTCCTGGAGGGAATGAAGCCTTCTGGGTGCGACGGTTTCATAGCCCTCGGCCAGCTTGATTCCGAAGGTGGAAAGATGGTTGGCGTGAAGGTAATCCTTGTCCCCCTGAGTGGAGTAAAAGGAGACGGAACCGTCACCTACCTGCTGTTTCAGGCGCGGCATCCATTCAGGTTCCTTGTACAGTCCGGCGGATTCAGGCTTGTCCGCATATTGCACCCAGGTGGCCTGCACCAGAAGCAGTTCCCCCAGGGAACAGAGAATGACCAGGGAGGCCAGCAGCAGCTTGTGCCGTGCGCGGACATGAATGCGGGAAGCGGCCCAGAGGCCGCCCCACAGCAGCGCCAGCAGGGCAAGCGTGCGCGGGTACCAGATGCAGCTTTGCTCCAGCAGCCGTTCCGTCCGGAGCAGGTACCAGTTTTCCCTCCCTGTTTCAGCGGCGGAAAGGCGGGAGAGCAGGTTCCTCTGGAGCATGGAGAGGAGGTCCTGGTGGAAGATTTGAATCAGGACGGAGCAGAGAAGCCAGCCCAGCGTCAGAACCCCCAGGGCAATGAAGATTTTCTTCCAGACGGTTCTTGCGGGTTCCTGCGTGAGGGCGTGGAGCTGCCACGCCGCCAGCCAGGAAGCGCCCAGGGCATACACCGCGGTGGACCGGGAGTAAAAGTAGGTAATGAGAGGGGTGAAAACCAGCACCAGGCTGATGACCATCAGGAATTTGGCCGTCAGCGGGGCTTTCCTGTTGAAGAGTCCCAGAACGGAAAGGACAAAAATGACACCTCCGGTGAATTTCAGGTCAAAGAGGTCCTGTCCCATGAGCTTGAACAAGTCGATGGTTTCCGGAACGCCCAGAAGGGTGGGGAACAGGACGGTGACCAGGGAGGGAAGGTGGGTGATGCCCGTCAGGAAGGGAAGCTCTTTGACCCCTGCCATCAGCGGAGGAATGGTCTGGGCCAGCACGTCTATGGAGAGCAGGGCCCCTCCGATGCCGGATACCAGGTAGGGCAGGGAAACGCGCCAGAGGGTTTTAAGATTCCAGCGTGAAGGGGAAGACCACCAGTCCGCCAGCCACACGCAGCCCGTGAGCAGGACGATGAACAGGCACGCCTGGAGGTGGCCGCCCCGGAACCCCAGAGCAATGAAGAGGATGGAGGGAAGGTCGATGATTCTTTTTTCCCTGTTGCGCATCAGGGCCCAGAGTATCCAGGGGGCCCAGCACATGGTTCCCAGCACCCACCGGTGGTAGATCCACATGACGAATTGGGAGTAAAAGCCATAGCCCGCCGCTCCCAGCAGGCAGTAGGGAGCCGGAACCTTCCGGTTCCGCAGGAAGACGATCATGCCCAGGCCCGCGATGAAGAATTGCAGGATGATGCCCGTGTCCCATGCCGTCCAGAAGGGCAGGAAAAAGTAAAGGGCGTGGTGCCAGTCTCCGGGGCACAGCATGGTGTTTTCCGCAATGGGGGTGCCGTTATGGGCGTATGGATTCCAGCCCATGTAGCCGTCCTGCCGGAAGCTCTCCGCTACGGAATAGTTGTAGGGCAGGTATTGGGAAATGGCGTCCACCGTGAAGTGGTTGTGGACGTTTTCCATGGGCTGCGTGGCATACGGGGAAATGAGGCATTCCATGATGTCCATGGGGGCCAGTACCTTGCCCCCGAAGATGGCCGGGGCAAAGAACACGGCCACCATGGCGGTCCAGAGGAGGCAGCAGAGCCAGAAAGAGCGCCTGGAGAGGGAGTCAGTGTTTTTCATGCTCAAGATTGCGTTCGTCCCAGTGCATGAGGGAAAGGACGTGGTCGTACCGCTGGGAGGTCCGCAGGCCGTGGAGAATGAAGGCGATGGTCAGGGCAAGCGCGGATACGGTGAACAGCCCCATGGACAGGACGGCAAGGGGAAGGTGGAAGACGTACTCATACCGGAAATAGTCCAGAACCGCCGGAAGGCCCGCCAGGATGGCGAGGATGAGCAGGATGGCACTGATGATGGAGAAGAAGAACAGGGGGCGATGGTTCATCAGGACGGAGAAGATGGTCTTGATGACTTTCACCCCGTCTGACACCGTGGAAAGCTTGGAAACGGACCCTGCCGGACGGTCCATGTAGTTCGTGGGCACTTCCACGATGGAGTAGCCGTTGTCCAGGGCGTGGATGCTGATTTCCGTTTCCAGTTCAAAGCCCGTGGAAAGGATGGGGAAGTTTTTGACGAACCTTTTGGAGAAGACGCGGTAGCCCGTCAGGATGTCATGCAGGTTCCCCTGGAACAGCTTGTTGATGAGCATGCGGACGGCCTTGTTCCCCGTATCATGCATGGGGCGCTTGTTTTCACGGCTGTAAATGCCGGCGTCATGGCGGTCACCGCATACCATGTCCGCGTCTCCGCGGAGGACGGGCTCCAGCAGGCGGTGGAGGTCGGCGGCCGGATAGGTCAGGTCCGCGTCCACCATCACGTATACGTCCGCATCCACTTCCCGGAACGCCTTTTTAACGGCCATGGCCTTTCCTTTCCGCCTTTCTTGAAGCAGCGCGCCGGAACACCCTAATTCTTCATACGTTTTCCTGGCTATTTCCGCAGTTTTATCGGAAGAATTATTATCAATGACATAAATGGCGGCTTCCGGACAGTGGTTATAAAAATCCTGCATCACTTCCCGGATAGTCAATTCTTCATTATAGGCGGGGATAATGATGGCAATGGAAATCATGTAAGACCTTTTGCAAAATGAATATCTTACCAAAGATTACGGATTGCGAATTCGAAGTCAACATGTTTTTCTGAACCCAAATTGGTTAGCAGAAAAGCACACTTATACCAGAAAGAGAGGCAGTCTTTAATCCGAAGGTGCGGCCAGTTGGCAAAATACTGCTTCACAAAAGATTTCAGGGTTGCATGAAGCGCCTGCCGTTTGTCCGGATTCGCAATCCGCTGTTTCTTATCATGCACGGAGGCTGTTCATTAACCACCGGAGCGTGCCTGCCGCCGGAGCCGGAAAATGCCTGGCGGATTCTTCTCTGCGGGAAGAGGAAAAAGAACCTTTTTCTCCGTTTTCCCATCCGCATCCGGATGGGACGGAATACCCTCCGGATGGGGGAGAGGGTCAGGAGAGGATGATTCCTTCCACGGCGGCGCGGAGGGGCTCATCACTGAACTTCTCCAGGGCATGCTTCAGGAAGCCCTGCGCTATCATTCTGCGCGCCGTCTGTTCCGGAATGCCGCGTGAAAGCAGGTAGAAGATTTCTTCCGGAGAGATGGAAGAGGTGGCGGAACCGTGGGAGCACTGCACCCTGTCCGCCAGGATTTCCAGGCCGGGAATGGAGTTGGCTTCCGCGCGGGGGCTGAGGATCAGATTGCGGTTGCTCTGGTAGGCGCTGGTGTCATGCGCCCCCTCCGCCACCAGGATCATGCCGCTGAAAATGCTGGTGGACTCATCGTCCAGAACATTGGCGTAAAGCAGGTTGCTGGAGGCTCCGCGGTAGAGGTGCTTCTGGTAGGTTCTCTGGTCCAGTTCCTTGTTTTCCTTCAGGTGGTTGGCGGAAAGCAGGCGTACGTTCGCGCCGTCTCCGTTCAGGAGGCAGACCGTCTCCTGCCTGGCCCACGCCGCGCCGGGATGGCTGGTCAAGTGTTCCATTTCCGCGGAATCGTCCGCCATGATATGGCAGAGTTCCACGGCGCGGGAACGTCTGTTGAGTTCCTGGACCAGGGCGTATTTGACGGAGGAAGAGGAGGAAAGATGGTGCTGTTGCAGCGCTCCGCAGAATTGGTTGCCATGGTCCGCGCTGATGTGGCGTTCCAGAATGTGCAGGCGGCTTCCGGTTTCCGCAATGACCAGCGTGGCGGGGAAGACGGCCACCTTGTCCCCGGAGATGAAGTGGAAAACTTCCAGTGGACGGGAGATTTCCTTTTCCGCCATAATGACCAGCCCGTTGTGCTGGAGGGCGGTATTCAGCGCGGCCAGCTTTTCAGACCCCAGCGTTTCCGGCGTCGTTTCCAGATGTTTGCGGGCGGCGTCCGGGTATTGCAGCACGAAGTCTTCCATATCCATCACGGAGAGCCCTTCCGGCAGTTCATCCGGGATGGAGACGGGAAGCCCGTTGGCGTAAACGATGCGGATGGCGTCCGGCATGGAGGCGTGCTCCGTGATGATGGAGGCCAGGGCTTCCGGAGCCAGGGGGGGCGCTGCTTCAAAGTCTTCCAGGGATTCGTTGCCGGGGGCGCCGAAACGCCAGGATTCCATGCGGCGGGAGGGTTCCGGGAGCTGGTCCGCCTGTTCCAGGGCGCGGCGGTGCCTGGCTTCAAACCATGCGGGAAGGAAGCCTGCGGGGAATTGTTCTTCGTTGAGCAAGTGGTTCATCATTTCCTTCCTTATCCGATGCTGTCTTCCATTTCCAGGTCAATGAGCCTGCGCAGCTCCACGGAATATTCCATGGGGAATTCCTGGACAAGATCATTAATGAATCCATTGACGGCCAGGGACATGGCCGCCGCCTTCGGGATGCCGCGCTGCTGCATGTAAAAGAGCATTTCTTCAGAGACCTGGGAGACGGACGCTTCATGCTGCACCGTGTTTTTGTCCCCCTTTACCGTGATGGCGGGGTAAGTGTCCGTGCGGCTGTTGGCCGCCAGCAGCAGGGCGTCACATTCCGTATTGTTCTTGCAGCCCTTGAGGCCTTTCCCCATGACCACCTGGCCCCGGTAGCTGGCGCGCCCTTCACCGATGCTGATGGATTTGGAGACAATGTTGGACGTGGTGTCGTCCGCCGCGTGAATCATTTTGGCCCCGGTATCCTGGTGCTGCCCCGTGTTCGCCAGAGCGATGGAAATGACCTCTCCCCTGGCGCGCCTGCCCTTGAGCACCACAGCCGGGTATTTCATGGTGAGGCCGGAGCCTATGTTGCAGTCTATCCAGCGGATTTCCGCATCTTCCATGGCCAGTCCGCGCTTGGTGACCATGTTGAAGACGTTGGAGGACCAGTTCTGCACGGTGACGTACTGGATTTTGGCGCCCTTCAGGGCTACCAGTTCCACCACGGCGGAGTGGAGGGTGGACGTTTCAAACTGGGGGGCCGTGCACCCTTCCATGTACATGAGTTCAGCCCCTTCATCCGCAATGATGAGGGTACGTTCAAACTGGCCGAAGTTTTCCGAGTTGATGCGGAAGTACGCCTGGAGCGGGTGCTTGAGCTTTACGCCCTTGGGCACGTAAATGAAGGAGCCGCCGGAAAATACGGCGCTGTTCAGGGCGGAGAATTTATTGTCACCCGTGGGAATGACCTTCCCGAACCACGGGCGGAAGACGTCTTCATGGTATTTCAGGCCTTCCGCGGAGTTCACGAAGATGACTCCCTGGCTGCGGAGCTCCTCCTTCATGTTGGAGTAGGCGGACTCGGAATCATACTGGGCCTCCACGCCCGCCAGGAACTGGCGTTCCTGTTCCGGAACGCCCAGGCGTTCAAAGGTGCGCTTCACGTCTTCCGGCACGTCATCCCAGCTTCGCTTGGGCCGTTCCCCGTCGGAAAGATAGTAGCGTATCTTGGAAAAATCTATTTTTTCAATTTCCGGAGAAGCCCAGTGCGTGGGCATGGGCTTGCTTTCAAAAACGGCAAGGGCGTTCTTGCGGAACTGGCGCACCCATTCCGGATCGTCCTTGACGTCGCAAATATAGTCAATGGTGGCCTCCGTCAGGCCGTAGCCGGCGTCGAATTTATGGCGCTCCGGGAAGGAGAAGTCCCCTTTGCTCCGGTCAAAGTCAAACAGGTTCTGTGTGTTCCCGTCTTCTGACGTGTCAGGTTTATCGCTCATGAGATGACTGCCGGATTAGCGGCGTTAGGCCTCTTCCTTTTCTTCCGTCTCCTTCAGGAATTCGTATCCCCTGCTTTCCAGTTCATCCACCAGCTCTCCGCCGCCGGTACGGACGATTTTGCCGTCCGCCAGCACGTGGACCACGTCCGGCTTGATGTAGTCCAGCAGGCGCTTGTAGTGGGTGATGACCAGGAAGCTGCGGAATGGGGAACGCATGGAGTTGACCCCCTCCGAGACGATGCGGAGGGCGTCTATGTCCAGGCCGGAGTCCGTCTCATCCAGGATGGCGTAAAGCGGGTCCAGGAGGAGCATCTGCAATACTTCATTACGCTTTTTCTCACCGCCGGAAAAGCCCTCGTTGACCGCGCGGGAGGTGAATTTGCGGGACATGCCGAGTTGGTCCATTTTTGCATACAGCGTCTTGTAGAACGTGACCGCATCCAGTTCTTCCCCCTGGGGCATGCGTGCCTGCATGGCCGCGCGCAGGAAGTTGGCGTTGGAAACGCCGGGCACCTCCATGGGATACTGGAACGCCAGGAACAGGCCAGCGCGGCTGCGCTCGTCAATGCTCATGTCCAGCAGGTTCTGTCCGTCCAGCCAGACTTCCCCTTCCGTCACCTCATAGTCCGGGTGGCCGCAGAGGACTTTGGAAAGGGTGCTTTTTCCGGAACCGTTGGGCCCCATGATCGCATGCACCTCTCCCTTGGGGATTTCAAGGTTGATGCCTTTAAGTATTTCCGTGCCTTGCACCTTGGCGTGCAAATTTTTAATGACCAGACTCATGATGTTAAAAGGGGATTAGCCCTGCGGCGTGATGATGGAGCCTCTCAGGGTGATTTGGGCTTCCTCCACGCATACGTCGTCAGGCAGGTTGATGAATTCCTTCAGGTCCACGCCCTCCTTGATGGTGATGTCGTAAATGCAGCCGGTCCGGGTGTCCTGGAAGTGTCCGTGATCAACGAGGTTGGGACAGAAGCGGGAAGAACTGCGTTCAAAGTTGACCTGATTGACCAGGCCGTGTTCCACCAGCGCCTCCAGGCAGTTGTAAACGGTAGCCAGAGAGATGCTGGGCAGCTTTTTGCGCACCCGGTGGTACACTTCATTTGCAGTGGGGTGATCCCTCTGTTCCAGAAGCACCTGGTATACTTCCTGCCTTTGCTTGGTGAGCCTCAGACCGGAAATTACCGGGAGGGTGGAGGTGCTTCTAACGGCTTGCTTGGAATCTGTTTTGGGATTCATATCTTATTTTTCATGCTCTGCGTGGATAGTGGGGGAGGGGTAATTGTTTTGCAAGAACAATTCCTGTTATTTATTTGGGTTCTGGGGAGGGTAAAAGAAGGGCGGTCATCCCTGTGGATGGCCGCCCCTGCAGGGAGATAGAGTTTATCCGTAATTTAGTTGGCGGCGTCGGAAGCTTCCGGAGCCACATTAACGCGGCGGCCTTCGCGGTCAAAGAACACGCGGCCGTCCACGAGGGAGAAGATGGTGTAGTCACGGCCCATGCCCACGCCCTTGCCGGGGTGCCACTTGGTGCCGCGCTGGCGGATGATGATGTTGCCCGCGATCACTTCCTGCCCGCCGAATTTTTTAACGCCGAGGCGCTTGCTGCGGGAGTCGCGACCGTTCTTGACAGAACCTTGACCTTTCTTGTGAGCCATAAGATGAAGATAAAATTAAGGGTTGAAATTAGGCGTTGATAGCGGTGATTTCCAGCTTCGTCAGGGAGCGGCGGGAACCTTTCTTCTTGTGGAAGCCCTTGCGGCGCTTGAATTTGAAAGCGATGATCTTCTTGTCGCGGAACTGGCTGACGACCTTGGCGGAAACCGTAGCGCCCGCCACCGTGGGGGTGCCGAGGGTCACGTTTCCGTCATTTTCCACCATAAGCACCTGATCAAAGCTTGCTTCAGCACCCTCTTCGAGGGTATTGATGCATTCAACGTCGATCACGTCGCCCGCCTGAACGCGGTACTGCTTGCCACCTGTTTTGAAAATTGCGTATGCCATTGCTATCACTGTTAAGGTTCACCCGCGGATGCGGGAGCCGCAATAAACCATATCATCTTCTTTTAGACAAGCAAAATTTCATGAAAAAATGAGCGAATGGTATAAAATTTTTAAAAATGGCCCCGTTTTAACTCATTCCCCGGAGGAAATGCGGGAGCTGGGACGCCGGATAGGTAAAATTTTAATGCCTGGGGAAGTGCTGGGCGTGGTGGGGGAGCTGGGCGCCGGAAAGACGCACCTGACCCAGGGGGTCATGGAGGGGCTGGGAAGTTCCGATGCGGCGGCCAGCCCGACGTTTTCCCTGGTGCACGAGCATACGGACGGGCGCCTGAGGGCGTGCCATTTTGATTTTTACCGGCTCAGGGATGAGTCCGAGCTTCTCGGCATCGGCTGGGATGAGTACCTGGATGGTGATGCGGTGCTCATTGTGGAATGGGCCAACCTGTTTCCGGACGCCCTGCCGGAGGAAACCTCCTGGCTGCTGCTGGAGCATGAGGGGGAATGCCTGCGCCGGGTGTCCCTGGCTCCTGCGCATGGAGCGGATCAGTAGCTGATGCTTTTGGAAAACGCCTGGTCAAAGCCGGGGCTGAGCCAAATGGTATTATGCATGGCGCCGGGGAATTCCCGGTAGCTGACTGGAGTGGAGAAGCAGTCCCGGAGCCGTTTGGCGTGGTCCGGGGGAATGACTTCATCCGATCCCGCCGCCAGAATGCTCACGGGGCAGGATACCCTGGGAGCCGCCAGGTCAGACCGGAAGTGGTCCGGCAGGAGAAGTTTGACGGGAAGATAGGGGAAGAGCCCGCGGGCGGCTTCCAGCAGACTGTCAAAAGGAACCAGCAGGACCAGTTTTTTCACGTTCCTGACGGAAGCGATCTGGGTGGCCACCCCTGAGCCGAGGCTTTGCCCCACCAGGATGACGTCATCCGGAGTTCTTCCGGTTTCCTTCAGCACGGAATCAAGAATCGCCAGGGAGTCCCCCATGATGTCCTGTTCCGTGGGGGAGCCTGTGCTGAGCCCGTAGCCGCGGTAGTTGACCAGGAGCTTGGCGTGGGGGAAGCGGTCCAGATACGGCAGCATCATGGAGATGTCCATGGCGTTCCCTCCGTAATATACCAGCAGGGGCTGTCCTTTCTTTTCAATAAGCCAGCCGCTGAGTTTGGCCCCGTTATGGTGGAAGGTGCGCCGGTGCGGTTCCCAGGCGGCGCGTTTTTCCAGATAGACGGTTTTGTCCTTGGGCTGCGGAGGCAGGTAAACGAGGGAACGGACGGAACATTGGGAACATGCCAGAACAAGAGCGCCGCTCAGCAGGAGCGCTGCCCTTATTTTCCATTTTCCCGGTTTCAGCATCCGCATGAAGTTCATTGGTCAGGAGTTTCCGTGGTCATGGTTCCGGCTGTCCCGGTGCGGGGCAGGGGCGTTTTCCGTTCCTGGCAGCGCCAGCTGTCCAGGGAGGCTGTTTTGCCTTCCGTGTCCAGGCGGCGCACGCCGCTGAGGATGATTTCACGTGTGGAAGTTTTAAAATGCAGCGCGGTGGGGGAGGCTCCCTTTTGGCTGGTTACCGCCGCCGTTTCCGGGATTGCCCCGTTGACGGACAGGGTCCCCCGGCCGTCCCCCAGGGAATGATATAAGAGAGTCATGCCGGAAACCCCGCGCTGGATTTCCCGTGCGGGGGCAGGTTCCGTTTCACCTTCCAAGACAATGGACGTGCGGCTGCCGTTGGGGAACCATTCCGCCTGGACGTTATCCGTTTCAAGCGTAGCGCCTCCGCGCCCGCAGGCGGAAAGCGCCAGCAGAATGCCGGGCAGGAGTAGGGAAGCTGGTCGCATGGAAACAGTGTCCCTGAATTCGGTTGAGAAGGCAATCTCTCTTTTCCCCGGCGGGCGGCTTTCGGGCGCGTTGCATTTTTTCTGATAGAAGGAAAATGGAAAAAAGGTATAATGAAGGATATGTTCAACCGAATGTTTTCATGGAGTTTTGTGGCCGCAGCGTGCGTTGCGGGGTCATTCCCGGTGGTATGCCGGGGACAGGAAGGCGCGGGGAAGCCCGGCTCCGTGCCCGTGGAGGTGTCGGCCGCCAGCCTGCTGATGGCCCGCCAGGAGGCAGGGGAAACCCGGTTGAACCGGTCTTTCAAGAATGAGGAATTGAGTGTGGGCGGCAAAAAATACGCCACGGGCATTGGCACTCACGCCACGTCCATGATTCCCCTTCCCGTGCCGGAGCGGAAGGGCGCAAGAGTGGTGAGCCTGGAAGGAGCGTGCGGCATTGACGACGGTACGGACGGGGACGGAAGCGTGGAGTTCCGCGTGATGAGCGGTTCCGGGGTCCTGTGGAGTTCCGGCGTGATGAAGCGGGGCATGCCGGCGAAGAAGTTTTCTGTTCCGGTGGCGGAAAACGGCATACGGCATCTTTACCTGATGGCTGACCGGGTGGAAAACAATTCCTACGACCACGCGGACTGGGTGGACCTGGCCTGGAAGACGGGCCCGGAACAGCCAGGCGCGAAGGGCGCCGTGGTGAATGCCGCCAAATTCGGCATGGTTCCCGGCGTCAGGAAAGATCAGGGTCCGGCGCTGCGGTCCGCTATTTCCGCGCTGCGGAAGCAGGGTGGGGGCGTTTTGAACATCCCCAGGGGGGTATACCATTTTTATGCGGAGGGCGCCCTGAACATGAGCTTCAATATTTCCAACCATGACCAGCCCCTGATTCATCCGGTGTGCGTGGCCCTGACTGATTTGAGGAATGTCCGCCTGGAAGGCAACGGCTCCCTGTTCCTCTTTCACGGCAAGGTGATTCCCCTGCTGGTCATGGACAGTGAGAATATTACCATCAACCGTCTGGCCGTGGATTATGAACGTTCCTGGTGCACGGAAGCGCGCGTGGTGAGTGTGGACGACAAATCCACGGAGGTGGAAATAGATAAAAAGGCCTACCCTTATGAACTCAGGAACAACAAGTTCGTTTTTCTGGGGGAAGGCTGGGAGGAAGGAATGGCTAGCTGCATGGCTTTTGAGAAGGGGACGGGGCATATCATCGCCAATACGTCTGACATGGGCTGGAACGGCCGGGTGGAGCCCCTGGGGGGGAACCGTCTCCGGATGGCCTGGAACCTCAAGCAGAAGGGAATCAAGCCGGGAGACACGCTGGTGCTCCGGAACTACAACCGCCCCCATCCGGGCTGCGTGGTTTACCGGGCAAAGAAGACGGTCATGAATGATGTGTCCCTGCACCAGAGCACGGGCATGGCCCTGCTGGTTCAGCGGTCTGAGGATTTCCATATGAAGGGCGGCGGCGTCATGATCAGGAAGGGCACGGGGCGCGTGCACACGGCCGGAGCGGACGCCACCCATTTTTCCAATACCCGGGGTGAAATCATCGTGGAAAAAGCCCTGTTTGAAGGAATGATGGATGACGCCATCAATGTCCATTCCACCTGCCTGGGCGTGATGGAGGTGGTGGACGGCCATACGCTGAAGTGCAAGTACATGCACCGACAGGCGGTGGGTTTTGAAGTATTCCTTCCCGGTGAAAAAATCCGGTTCATCAACGGGCCTACGCTGGAGCCCGGCGGCACGGGCACGGTGAAAACCGCCGTGAAAAAAAGTTCTACGGAACTGGTGATTACGCTGGAAGAACCGCTGCCTGATTCCGTGAAGGCCGGGGACGCCGTGGAGAATGCGGATTTTTACCCTTCCGTGGTATTCCGCAACAACATCGTCCGCAACAACCGCGCCCGCGGGACGCTTTTTACCACGCCTGAGAGGGTGCTGGTGGAAGGCAACTTGTTTGACCATTCCTCCGGTTCGGCCATTCTTCTGGCCGGGGACGCCCAGGGGTGGTATGAGAGCGGCGCTTGCCATGAAGTGGTGATCCGCAAGAATACGTTCATCAACAACCTGACCTCCCGCTACCAGTTCACGAACGCCATCATTTCCATTTACCCGGAAGTCAAGCAATTGAACAGGCAGAAAGATTATTATCACCGTAATGTGCTGATAGAAAACAATGTGTTCAAGACGTTCGACGTGCCGCTGCTGTTCGCCATTTCCACGGATAATCTGAAATTCATTAATAACAAAGTCATTTACAATGATGATTTCAAGGGCTGGGGACAGAAGCCCTTCCAGTTCAGGAGGTGCGCCAACATCCTGATAAAGAATAACAAGGTAGAGCCCCCCCGCACGTGGACCATCGCGGACTGCAAGCTGGAAAATACTCCGGCAGACCAGGTGCGCGTGGAGAATTGATGTCTGTGTCCGCACCGCGGTTTTACCGGAAACCCCGGCCTTTGCGAAAATTCCGTTCCGTAAAGGCCGGGTAATACGGTGTGAAACAGCCTTCCCCGGAGGGGGGAATGCCCGGAGTTTTTTGCGGTTGTTTCAACGTATTGACGCAGAACGGTGTCATTACCGGAATGATGGATATTCCCGCTGATCTGGTCAAACGCTGCAAAAAATTCATTGAGCCGTACCGGGTGACGGACGGGGAGGGCTTCAAACTGTCCCGCTACGATCCGGGCGACCTCGGCAAGTTGGACAAGGACAGCAAGAAGGAGGCCGTTGACAAGCTGGAGAAGGGAATTCAACTGCTGGAACAGCTTCAGGAGGTGTTATATGCCAGTGAATCCTATGCGCTTCTGGTGGTTCTCCAGGCGATGGACAGCGCGGGCAAGGACGGCATCGTGAAGCATGTGATGGGAGGCATCAATCCCCAGGGCTGCGTGGTCAGCAGCTTCAAGCCGCCCACCACCCTGGAACGGGGCCATGACTTTCTGTGGCGGTGCGTGTGCCGTCTTCCCCGCCGCGGGATGATCGGCATCTTCAACCGTTCCTATTATGAGGAGGTGCTGAGCGTGCGCGTGCATCCGGAATTTCTGGTGGGGGAGGGGTTTGATCCCGCCCATGCCAAAAGGTCATTCTGGAAGGAGAGATTCAAGTCCATCAACAACCTGGAGCGCCACCTGCTTGCCAACAAGACGCGGATCGTGAAAATATTTCTTCATATTTCCTCCGAGGAGCAGAGGAAGCGCCTGCTGGCGCGGCTGGATACCCCGGACAAGAACTGGAAATTTTCAGAGGGGGACATCCATGAACGCGAGTTCTGGGACGACTACCAGAAGGCTTACCAGGAAATGATACGGCACACGTCCTCTCCGGACGCTCCGTGGTATGTGGTGCCGGCGGACAACAAGTGGTTTTCCAGGCTTGTCTGCATGTGCGCCATGGTGGAAGCCCTGGCAGAAATGAAGCTGAAATATCCGAAGGTGTCCGGGGAATTGAAGGAGTTCTTCCCCACGTTCCGTAAGGAACTGGAACGCCCCCTGTCCAAGGGCAGGGATTAGGCGGAGGGCTTCCTGAACGGAGGTGCGGAGGTAAGCAAGTCCTGGAACGGGAAAAGCGGCGCATCATGAGGGATTGGTTCCCATCCGCTGCGCCGCCGTTCCGTGCCCGGCAAGGGCTTTGCCGCTTTCCCTTCCGGGGTCAACGCCTGCGTTCCCAGGATTTCACCTTGCCGTTGATGAACAGCACGTAGCCGGTATTCACCGGAACGTAGGTTACATCATTGTAATACGGGTAATAGGGGCTGTAGAACCCCGGCCCCCAATAGGGGCCGCCCCAGTATGGGCCGGCCCAGAAAGCGGGCGGCGGAGAGTAAACCGGCTGGAGGGAAGAATAAATCCAGCGGGTGGCGGGCTTCCCGTCAAGGTTGCCTTCAGCTACGGCGGAGGGGTCTCCCCAGGCCAGGAAAACGGCGGGTGGAGACATGCCTTCAGCAATTTGCCCGGCTTCCACCAGCGTCTTCTGGGAGGATGGCAGGGAATTGAAAAGAACCGGGTTTTTCTGGATGCGGGATGCGGGGGTGGACACGCAGGAAGCAAGGCTCAGAGCGGCGGCCAGGGTAGTGAAAAGTAACTTCCAATTCATGATGTACATACGGATAACACTCACTTTGACTCTTGCCAAGGGTCTTTTGTTGAGTAAAATGCACATATACGTTATGAAAGCGCTCCGCAATCTGGCTTTAATACTGATGGTCCCCGCTCTGGTTTCTTCCCTGTACGCAGCAGAAAAGCCGGAAATTATTGATGAATATCTTCCGGTAGGCAAAATGGTGGAGGCCTCCGCCGTCAGCGTTGTGCTTGATGAAAGCCTGCAGCCGTTCATGGAGAAAATTGACGGTGTTTTTGCCGCTTTGCCGGACAAGGACAAAAAAGAACTGGTCAGCCAAATCATTCCCGGACAGCCCGTCCCCTATGACGAACGCCTGGGCTGGACCAAGGATGAATATGCCAAGTACCTGGAATGCTGGAAGCTCAAGCAGGTGCAGGAAGTGGCCCCGGTGGCTCTGGGCGTTTTCCCCTCCGGGGAACGCGGCATCTGGAATCTGGCCGCCGTGGCCCAGCAGGGGCCGCTGCCCATGAGCACGCTGAAGTATGACTCCAATAACAAGACCTGGATTTCCCCCAATGGCGTCCTGACCCTGAAGGGGGACGTGTCCTATGATGACCTGAACGTGTACGGCGCATGGAGCGGCAAGGAATGGACCATGGAAAAGAAGACCATCCTTTCCACCCTTACGGAAACCATCATTGCGGGCAAGACCAAGGACGGCAAGTACGCCTATTTCGTCTACAACATGTCCGAGAAGAATCCGGACAATATTGCCATTGCCAACCAGTCCATCGTGCTGCGCGTTCCCATCACCCGCGTCACGGGAGACCCCCTGCTGGAAAAGGCCAAGGCCAAGGCCCGCCAGTAGGGACATGACGTTCCTTTCATTTCCGGTAAAAACATGCGTATCATCAGCGGAAAGGCCGGCGGCATAGCCCTGTCTGTCCCCAAAGGGGAAGTACGGCCCACGACCGACCGGGTCAGGGAAGCCCTTTTTTCCATCCTGCACCCGTTGATTGAGCATGCCGAGGTGCTGGATTTATTCACCGGTTCCGGGGCGTTCGGCCTGGAGGCCCTGAGCCGCGGGGCCGGAAGCTCCCGCATGGTGGACTTTTCCCGTCTCTCCTGCGCCACGGCTAAAGCCAACCTTGCCAAAACCGGGCTGGAAGGAGGAACCGTCATCCAGGGTGACGCCGTCCAGTTCGTGAAAAGGGAACTGCTGGCCAGAAGGAAATACGACATTATTTTTGCGGACCCCCCCTACTGCAAGGGCCCGGCGGACCGTGATTTTATTGTGGAGCTGGCGCAGGCCGGAATTTCCGGACTGCTGAAGAAGGGCGGCCTGTTTATCGCGGAAGTGCAGGAAGGATGGGGAACCGGCAGGGAAGGCGCCGCGGAATTTGACGGCCTGGACCTGGTGGATACGCGCCGGTACGGGAAAAACATGCTGCTGTTCTATCGATTGCCTGAGAAGTAAAATGAAAGCCTTCCTATTCTCTCTCTGTTACAACATCCTGTACACCGTCGGGTGGCTGGTGACGCTCCCCTCCTACCTGCTCAAGCAGAAAAGGCGCGGCGGATTCGGCACGGGGCTGCTGGAACGCTTCGGCCTGTACCGGGTTTCCTACAACCGGGAGCCCAAGGGAGTGCTGTACGTCCATGCCGTGAGCGTGGGTGAAGTGGTGCTGGCCCTCAAGTTTCTCCGGGCGTGGCTCCGGGAGCGCGGCGGTTCCGCCGTGCTGGCTACGAGCACGGCTACGGGGCATGACACGGCGGTGAACGCCCAGGTGCCCGGGGTGCGCGTGATTTATGCGCCTTTTGACCTGCTGGGGCTGCCGGGGCGGTGCTTTGACCGTTTTGAACCGGAAGCCATCGTGCTGGTGGAGGCGGAACTATGGCCCAATTTTGCCCGTGCGGCCAAGGTGCGCGGCATCCCCATGGCGATGATTAATGCCCGCATGTCCGCGCGGTCTGAAAGCCGTTACCGCGCTTTCAAATGGATATCACGGTATTATTTCTCCGCGCTGGACGCCATGGGCGTGCAGGACAAGGGGGACGTGCGGCGCTTTGAATCCGTGGGGGTGCGCCCTGCCATCATTCATGTGACGGGCAGCATCAAGTTTGACCAGCAGATGGCGGAACGGCGGGATACCAATCCGGAGTTTTCCGCCATTCTGGAAAAGCTGAAGAGGGGCAAGCCCGTGGTGCTGGCCGCCAGTACCCATGACGGAGAGGAAGCGCTGATAGCGGAGGCGGTGCGCAAAGCGGGAGGCTTCCCCCTGATCGTTCCCCGGCATGCGGAGCGCCGTCATGCGGTGGTGCGTGATCTGGAAGCCCACGGCTGGCAGTGTGTGCTGCGGACGGACGGAGAACTTCCGGAAACCCTGAAGGAGCAGGTTTGCTACATTGCGGATACCACCGGGGAGCTGAGGGACTGGACCGCCCTGGCGGATGTGGCCGTGATCGGCAAGAGCTTTCTGGCGGACGGGGGACAGAACCCGGCGGAGGCCGTGGCCTGCGGCGTGCCCGTGCTGACGGGGCCGCACATGGAGAATTTTGACGCGCTGGTCCAGCTGCTGGAAGGCGTGGACGGCATTACGCGGTGTGAGGAAGACCACCTGGCGGACGTTCTCAAGGAGATGCTGGACAATCCGCTGCTGGCTCACGCCCAGTCCTCGCGCGCCCAGGTGGCGCTGAAAGCCCATTTCGGCGCTACGGCGCGCACCATCCGCATGATCTGCATTATGCTCAAGATTCCCGTTTGACGGCGGGAGCCTTTTTCCCGCGGGGCTCCGGCCTGGAATGGGGAGGCAGGGCGAAGACTTCCCCCTGCGGAGCGTCAATGATGATGTCAAAATGCTTGAGGGTATCCACGCCTATCTGGCATCTGCCGCCTGTTCCGGTCACGGCAAAGGAGAGGCCTTCCAGCTGGAAATCCGGACCCATGCGGAGCGTGGAGGGAATGCCCAGCTTCATGACATTGCGGTCTCCGCTGTGTCCGTTGATGTCAGACGCCTTTGCCGTAAGCTGGCTTCCGTCCGGGTTTGCGGGCCAATGTTCCAGTGGGGCCAGGGAGAGGGATGAGCCGGAATCCAGGGCCAGCAGGAAGGGAGCCCCTCCGCGGGAGCAGCGGACATAGAAAATTCCTGAAGCATGGCGTTCCACGTCCAGGGGCTTCATGCGCTGTGCCGGAAAGCTGGAGCGTTCCAGGAATTGCAGGGAGGCGTCCTTTACGGACAGCAGGAACGGGGAGAAGCCCAGGTAGTTGATTCCCAGAATGCCGTCCACCTTGACCTGCATGTCATTTTGAAGAGGAGTCAGGTCCATGGCAAAGCCGAAAAAGTTTTTAATCTGGAGCCCTCCGATGGAGAAAGACTGCATGGGAAACAGCTGGGGGACGGTATTGACGTTGGAGCCGGGGGCGATCTGAGCGTTCTGAAGCGGCAGCCCGGGAAAATTCTTCTTAATGAATTTAATGTCAAAGGTGGTATGTGACGCCGCCGTATCTACAATGAGGCTGCACGGAACGTCGTTGATGGTGCATTGAGCCACCAGAAGCTTGCTGTGGGCGTCCCGCATCAGCCGGACGGGGGTCAGGCTGGTGATGGAAACCACGGGTTTGGCCTGGGCGGGGTCGGCTGGTTCCGCCGCGGAGAGGGGGAGCGCGCCCAGCGCCAGAACGGCCGCGGAAATACGGAAAAGGCGGAGAGATAGAGGCATCCTCTACAGGTAGGCGAACCCCTGTGGTTTGACAAGTTAATTTGACTTGGAATCAGTCATGGCTGCGGTGGTTGGGCTTGTGGCGGCGTTCCAGGTCCACGCGGTCCTCGTAATTGCGGGCCTGCACCTTCCGGTCCCTCTTTCCGGCCCGTTCCACGTTCATTTGCCTCTTTTTCTGGCGTTTGGCCAACCGGGCTATTTCATCTTCCAGATTCAGGAAGTTGAGATACCGTTCCTTGTCCAGCCGCCCTTCCTCCACGGCTTTCCTGATGGCGCAGCCGGAATCCGTGCCGTGGCTGCAATCCGCGAATTTGCACTCATGGGCCAGCTCCGTCAGATCCGCGAAGCTCTCCCGGAGGGTATGTTCATCCGTCCACATCTGGATTTCCCGGATGCCGGGATTGTCAATCAGCAGGCCGCCGTGCTTGAGGAGCACCAGTTCCCGCGCCACGGTGGTGTGGCGTCCCTTGCCGGTCACCTCGTTCACTTCCCCCGTCCAGAGCCATTCATCCCCCAGCAGGGTATTGACCAGCGTGGATTTTCCCACACCGGAGGAACCGACGATGGAGATGGTCTGCCCCTTGGAAAGGCATTTGCGGAATTCCTTGATTCCCTTGTTGTGCAGGGCGCTGATGCTGATGATGGAGCATTCCGGGGACAGCTCCCGGAGGGTCTGCATGGCTTCCTTCACTTCTTCCCTGGAAAACAGGTCCGCCTTGTTAAGCAGGATAAGGGGGGTGGCCCCACTGCGCCGGATGAGTGTAAAATAGCGCTCCATGCGCCTGGGGTTGAAATCCGTGCCGGGTTCCGTCACCACGGCTACGATGTCCACGTTTGTTCCCAGTACCTGTTCCGCGCTGCTTTTCCCCGGCGCCTTGCGGGAAAAACAGGTCTGGCGGGGAAGAATGGCGCGTATGACGGCTTCATCCCCGGCTTCTCCCAGATCAATCGCCACCCAGTCTCCCACGGCGGGCAGTTCCGCATCCGTGGCCGCGTCATGCCAGAGTTTGCCGCTGACGACGGCCTCCACGTCTTCCCCCCCGTCCAGCAGGGCGGTGAAATTGATTTTTGTTTCCCGGATGAGGCGCCCCGGAATCCAGCCGGGCTTGGCGACGGCGTTGAAAGCGCGTTGAAAGTGGTCGTTCCAGCCTAAATCCTGAAGAGTGACGGGCATGAAAGGTAAAGCTGCGGTTCTGGGGAGGGGTGAGGGCGTCCGGAGACGGTTAGTATTCAATCATGTGAAAAACTCCGTCACGGTTCAAGCACGGAACGAGTATGCCGGTCAGCATGACGTCCCTTTTTCCTGCGCCAGACGGGAGGCGTGCTCAATGATCCGGAGGGCGATCTGCGTTTTAGGCGCTTTTTCCAGCAGTTCCGTCCGGTCCGGATAGACAAGCATGACTTCATTTTCCGAGGAATCAAAACCTATGTCCCTGCGGGAAACGTCGTTGGCTACAACCATGTCGCACCGTTTGCGTTCCAGTTTGCCGCGGGCGTAGTCCTCCACATCGTGGGTTTCCGCCGCAAAGCCTATCAGGACGCCGCTGAAGCCGAATTCCGTACGCATGGAACCCAGGATGTCTCCGGTGCGTTCCAGCTCCAGAATCATGCGTTCCCCCGTTTTCTTGATCTTGCGGTTCGGAACGAAGACAGGGCGGTAATCCGCCACGGCGGCGCTGAGAATGGCGGCATCCGCATAGGGGGCCTGGTTCTTCACGGCGTCATACATTTCCTGCGCGCTTTCCACCGGCAGGAAGTCCACGCCGTGCGGAATGTCCAGGGAGGTGGGGCCGGAGACCAGCAGGACGCTGTGGCCTTCATGCACTGCCGCTTCCGCCAGGCAATACCCCATTTTTCCGGAGGAACGGTTGGTGAGGTATCTGACGGGGTCAATCGCTTCCCTGGTGGGGCCTGCCGTGATGAGAAAACGCATGAGCGGCATTATGCGGAATCACGGGTAAAAGTGAAGAGTGATGTTGTGCAGCCGGGCATAATGTTCCGGCTTGACTCCTTCCCGCGATTGGGGGAGTTATGAAGACGTGATTTATTGGGACAATAACGCCACCACTCCGCTGGCTCCGGAGGTTTACGCGGCCATGGAGCCGTTTTTGAAAGAACGGTTTTTCAACCCTTCCGCCGGTTACGGCTGCGCCAGGCTCGTGCGTGAAGCGGTGGAGGAGGCCCGTGCGGACGTGGCCGCCCTCCTGGGGGCGTTTCCTTCGGAAATCGTGTTTACCTCCGGCGGCACGGAGGCCACCAATGCGGCATTCCGCCAGATGGCCGGGGAGCGGGGCCGGGGCATAGGCGTGCTTTCCACGGATCATGACGCTTCACTGAAAACGGCTCTGGCCCTGGGCCATGGCCGTGTTTGCCCCGTGGACCGGGAAGGCCGCGCCGTTCCGGAGGAGTGGGAGGCTGTTTGTGCGGATGGTGCGGCCGGGGTCTCCTTTGCTTGGGCCAATAACGAGACGGGCGCATTGCAGGATGCGGCGGCCTTGTGCTCCGCAGCACGGCGGCATGCTGTTCCCGTGCATTTGGACATGGTGCAGTGCGCCGGGAAAATTCCCGTGAACCTGCACGGGATGGAGGTGGATTACGCCTCCGTATCCGCCCATAAGTTTCATGGCCCCAAGGGGGCGGGCTGCCTGTACAGGCGTTCCGGCGCTCCGCTGGCTCCCTCTCTGTTTGGCGGGGGGCAGGAGCACGGCCTGAGGTCGGGGACGGAGAATGTTCCGGGGATCATCGGCTTTGGCGCGGCGGCGCGCGCGGCGTTGCGGCATTTGGAGGAGGACGCCGGGCGTCTGGCCCGGATGCGTGATTCCTTTGAATCCCGCCTGAAGGCGGAGGTTCCGGGCGTAACCGTGCATTCCGGAGGGATGGCGCGCATCCCGAATACCTCCAATCTGGCATTTGACGGCTGTACGGCGGAGGCGCTGATGCTGTTGCTGGAGCCCGCCGGACTGCTGTGTTCCGCGGGGTCCGCCTGCCACACCCTGCAGCCCATGCCGTCCCACGTCCTGACGGCCATGGGGCTTTCTGACGGGGCGGTACGCTCCTCTCTGCGTTTTTCCCTGTCCTCCATGACCACGGAGGAGGAAGTGGCGCAGGCGGCGGCCCTGGTGGCCTCCGCCGTCCGGAAGGTGCGCGGCGTGCAGTCCTCCCGGACTGGCCCGGTGCTTGTTTATAAGCCGTAATGCGTTCCACTCTCCGGAAGAGGCGTCCGGCCGGAACGGGCGGCTCCGCATGAGTCCTTTTTCTGCCCGCAGACGGTATTTTCCTTCTTGAATCTGTACGGTTCTTTTGTTAGCCTGTACAAACTGCGGAGGAATGTGCCGCCCGCGTGTTGTCAATGTATGAAGATAGAACATTACCAGAGCAAGGATGAAACGGAGGTCCTGAATATTTGGATGAAAGCGTCCGAACAGGCCCATGCTTTTGCAGGGGTGGGGTTCTGGTGCGGCCTGGTGGAGGAGATGAAACAGGTGTACCTGCCCAGGGCGCGCACGTGGGTATGCCGGGCCGGAGGAGGCGTGGCCGGATTTGCCTGCCTGGTGGGGGAAGGGGAGCTGGCCGCCCTGTTTGTGGCTCCGGAGCGCCAGTGTGAGGGGATAGGCACGGCGTTGCTGGATTGGGTGAAAGAGCACAGCAAGGGAATGCTGACGGTGGGAGTGTATGAGGAAAACCCCCGTGCCCGCGCGTTTTATGAACGCGGCGGCTTTGTGGAGATCGGCTCCAGGGATGATGAGCTGACAGGAAGCCGGGAGTACCGGTTGGAATGGAAAAGAGAGAGTAACCAATAAACATAAAAAAGGCGGAGGTTCCAGTGAACCTCCGCCCGGGTGAAGCAGATAAGCGTCAGGCAAGTTCCACCTTGACGCCGCTCTTCTCAATCTGGTCAGCCATTTCAGGAGAAAGGGCTTCATCAGTGATGAGCATGGAAATCTGGGAGGGCGCAACGGTGTAGAATGCCGGGTTGTTCGCCACGCTGGTGGAAGGCGTGGCGATGATCACCTTGGCATCCGGAGGGATGACGCTCTTGATGAATTCGGATTGCAGCATGTTCTTGTATCCGGCTCCATGCTTGGGGGAATAGCAGTCCGGCGTCAGCACAACCATGTCAATGCTCAGGGAACCGGCGGCCTTGGCGGCTTCCTGTCCCACATAAACCAGGGCTTCACGGTCAAACCGTCCGCCTGTGCAGTAGAAGCTCAGGTTCGGAATGCCTTCAAGCCGGGTCAGCAGCGTGGGGTTGTTGGAGACCACATGCGTGTCCCGGGAATTGATATGGTTGCAGATCTGGTAGCCCATGGTGCTGCTGTCAATGAACATGACCACGGAAGCGGGGATGTTCTGGACCGCTTTTTTTGCAATCCTTATGGAAACATCGTCCTGAGTGACGATGTCTTCATGGAGGGATTTATGGGTAAGCGCCAGGGCCCCGCCGTGGACACGCTTGAGAAAGCCGCGTTTTTCAAGGTTAATTAAATCATTGCGGACGGTTTCGTCCGTGACCTTCATCTGTTTGGCCAAGGCGATAGTTCTTGCGGCTCCATGCTCGGCCAGGGTTTTCAGAATGAACTCTTTACGTTGGGATGCTAAATACATTGCGTTCTGTTTTTCTATGTAGAATATTTACACATTCTATGTGTTAAGTCGTTTTCTAACAATTTTTCACTATGTCAGTCAAGCGTTAGAAATTCTA
Source organism: Akkermansia muciniphila (assembly GCF_002884975.1). NCBI lineage: Bacteria > Pseudomonadati > Verrucomicrobiota > Verrucomicrobiia > Verrucomicrobiales > Akkermansiaceae > Akkermansia > Akkermansia muciniphila. The sequence goes on from NZ_PJKB01000002.1 coordinate 135,783, forward strand.
AGTTTTGATTGTTATTGTGAATAATGCCGTTTTTGTAATGATGGGACAATTGAATACCGAGAAATGTACAAAAATAATTTTATGATGCACAAACTAGTTATCGGTATGACAGAGTTTATCAATCTGGAATGGTGATGGAAGCCGGGTCGAAGTTGGGAGTGGGGAACGTGAGCTGGAGATGGCGGAGCTTTTCCACCATCAGGCGGGCGACGACAAGGTTCCGGTACCATTTCCGGTCTGCCGGGATAATGTACCAGGGAGCGTCCGGAGTGGATGTCTTTTCAATGAGATCCTGATAGGCCGTCTGGAATTCTTCCCAGCGGTTCCGGTCATCCAGGTCGTCCATGCAGAACTTCCAAAGTTTATCCGGGTCCTGGAGCCTGGATTCCAGCCTTCTTTTCTGTTCCGCCTTGGAGATATTCAGGAATAGCTTAATAATGACGGTACCTTCTTCCGCAAGCATGGATTCAAAATCCAGAACGTGCTTGTAGCGGCGTTTCCAGACGGGGTCCGGAAAGATCTTTTTCACGCGCACGGCGATGATGTCTTCATAGTGGGAGCGGTTGAAGACGGCGATCTGCCCCTTGGACGGCACTTCCTTGTGCACGCGCCACAGGAAGTCATGGTCCAGTTCTTCAATGGTGGGTTTTTTGAACGGGACCACGTGCAGCCCCTGCGGGTCCACACGGGAAAAGACGTGCTTGACGCAGCCGTCCTTGCCGCCCGCGTCCATGGCCTGGAGGATGAGGAGGACTCTGTGCTTGTGCTGGGCAAAGAGTTTTTTCTGCAATTCCTGCAATTCCTCCCTCAGCTTGTCGAATTCGATCAGGGATTCCTCCTTGGTTCCGGAGAAGAGAGATTTATCATCCGGGGAGTAATCCTTTAAACGCAGTTTTTTGCCCGGAGGCACCAGGTAACGGTTCATTGTATGCGAAGTTAATGTTGGAGAGGCGGTAGAAGCTGGGGAAGATGTTTTCACGGCGGAGGGTTTGGCTGACGGATCCAGGCCAAAGAATTGTTCAAGGGCGTCCTTGATGACTTTCCTTTTGAATTTGGGGAACATCTCCAGCTTGATATTCTGGAGCGGAATCCATTTCGTTTTGGAGAATTCGGGGCTGCGGTGCAGGTCCGTCTTGGGCCGCCTGGTCTTGCAGCGTACGAGGAAGTAGGTTTGTTCCTGGCCTACCCAGCGCGTGACTTTCCGGTTGCTGGACGGGTATTTGTAACGCAGTCCGGAGAGACTGCTCACGATGGTGTAGTCAGAGGGGCGCAGGCCCACTTCCTCCCATACCTCCCTGGCCAGGGCGTGTTCAATACTTTCATTTTTAATGACGCCCCCCTGAGGGAAGTGCCAGTACGGGTTGCGGCCGTTGTCCTTGCCCAGCAGTACGTAGCCGTCAGTGTCCATGATGATGGCGGCGGCGTTAATTCTCCAGGTTTTGTCTGTGGGAGGCGTGTCCATGGCGGGAGGGGAAGCGGCTTACCTGGCTGTTTGCTCCGGAGTTTCCGGTTTTCCGGCTTCCGGGGCGGCTTTTTCCGGTTCATCCTGCCAGATGAAGTGTTCCAATTGGATGCGGCGCGCATAAGCCGCCGCCTCTCTGGCCCGGGGGCCGGACGTTTGCGCCAGTTTTTTAGCCAGTGCCAGCGCGCCGTCCCAGTCCTGGAGCTGGCCCATCAGGCGGATGGAGGCGAATCCGGCATTGTAGAACCAGTGCCAGTCCCGGCGCTTGTTGGCGGAACTGCCGCTGGGCGTATGAGCCAGGATGGAGGCGTAGTCATCCAGCGCTTTTTTCTGGTCGTTCATCCGTTCATAGAACTGGGCGCGCTGGGTAAGGGCCTTGAATTTCCAGGCCAGGCCCAGGTTTGGGGTGTCCAGGATTTCCGTGCACAGGTTGATGGCTCTGCGGAGGGTGTTTGAGTTGGTGTCCTCCTTCGTCACCCAGGCGTCCGCCTGGATGGAGAGGGCCAGGAGGCGCATGTACCGCGGCAGCGGAGTGGAGAGCAGGTTTTCCAGGGCGGCGATGCACTGGTCCGCCTTTCCCATGCGCAGCAGGACGGAGGCTTCCTCTATTCTGGCCGGCTGGGCGAACGGGGTGTCCCCTTCCCCCAGGGTTTTGAAAATATTCAGGGCTGCTTGAAGCGTGTTCCCGGTATTGCTCTGCTGGGCGGCTTTCCCGGCCAGGAAGAGGGCGGCGGCTTGCAGCGGGCTGTTCGGATATTTGGAGGCGAAGGGCTGGAGGACAAGCTGCGCTTCATGGAAGTCCCCGTTTTTATACAGGAGTTCCCCCAGCTTGAGATAAAGCAGGTCCGCCTGTTTGCCTTCCGCATCCAGGGAGATGGCCTGGCGGCAGGCCTGGATGGCGCTGGCCCATTCCTGCCGGTTTTCCGCTTCCAGGATTTTCAGCCGGGCAAGCTGCATGGTCTGGTCCGGCGTGAGCTGTTCCTTTTCCAGGGAGGGAAGAAGGGCCTGCACGGTTTCCAGGTCCGGAGGATTGAGGTTCAGGGCCACCTCCGCCTGGTCCAGCCGCGCCTGGGTTTTCAAGGCGGGATCTTCCGCCAGGGCCACGAAGCGGGCCAGTAGTTCGGGCGCCTGGGGAGTTATTCTTTTGGCGGCGTAATGGGCCTGTTCAAAGAGAATGCGCTCCCGGAGCTGTGCGGAGCCAGCGGCTTCCTTGACCAGCGCGGCGGCTCCCGCGGCGTCATTGGCGTTCAGCGCAGCCAGGTTTTCATTAAACAGGGCGCTTTCCGCCGTCTTTTCCGAGGCGCGGCGGGCTGCTTCATGGAAAAGCTTTTGCGCCAGCTGGTAGTCTCCCTTGCGGAAGGCCAGGGCGCCCTGCTGGAAGACAAGGCCGGGGGCCGTGCCTGGATATTTGGAAATGAGGCGTTCCGCATCCTCCACGCGGTTATTGTTCAGCAGGGCCGTGATGGTGTTCAGGCAAAGAGTCTGAACAGGAAGGCTCTGCGGGTATTTGGAAAGGCCCTCTTCCGCAATTTTCACGGCTCCGGGCAGGTCGTCCTTTGCCAGAAGCAGGCTGCCCATGGCGTACATGGCAGCCGGCTGGCGCGCGGCGTCCCGGGCATTCACCCAGCCGGTGAGTTTTTCCAGCGCCTGGGGATTGGTGCGGAAGGTGTCTTCCTCCAGCAGCATATTGAAGGCGTCCATCAGCAGGGAGGATTCCGACTTGCCGCCAATGAACGCCAGCAGGCGTTCCTCCGCCGTTCCGGCCGTGTGCGGCGCTTCCTCTGCCTGGGGCTGGGCGCGCGTTTCCTCTTCCGCCTGTTCCGGATTGTTTTTCTCCCGGATGATCTCCGCTTTGGCAAGGGCCAGGCGTCCCAGGTCCCGGATTTTCCCCGGATAGGCCTTGTTGTCCATCACGGAGGCAAAAATCTTTATGGCCTGTTCCGGGTTCCCCTGTTTGTCCGCCAGTTTGCCTTCCACCAGCTCTGCATAGGAGCGCATGGGCAGGTCTTTATCCGCGTTGCCTTCCATTCCCGCCTTGAGCTGTTCCAGAATGGCGGAGGCCTCCGGGTAGCGTTCCGCATTCACCAGGGTGTCAGCCAGCAGAACCTGCGCTGTCCGGGAAATGGCGGGGGAATCCGCCTGTCCCAGCCGGGAGAGGGCTTCCACCAGGAGCTGGCGGTCCTGGAGCTGGCGCGCCAGCTGGGCTTTCAACTGGACCCCGTAGAGAAAAAGGGGATCGGCCTCCGGAATGGCGGATATTTTTTCCAGAGCTTTCGTGAAGGAGCCCTTGTTGAAGAGGCCTGTCGCCATCCAGTAGGCTTTCATGGAAGAATCCGGCAGTTCTTCCCAGGCTTTCAACCCTTCTTCCGTTTTATTGGCGCGAATGAGGGCTTCCGCCAGGAAGGGGCGGATGACGGCTTTCTGAGCTTCCGGAAGGCTTTTGGAATTCAGGCATTCCTGAAAGTGCTTGCTGGCTTCCAGGGGAAGGCGGTCTTCCAGGGCCTTCAGCCCCTGCTGGTATTTTTTATTTTTCAGCAGGGCCTGGCGTTCCGGTGAAAGGGCTGGCGCGGGAGAGGAAGTTGCCGCGGCTCCGGCGCCCGGGGACAGCAGGAAGACCGCGCAGGAGGCGAGGACGGCGTGAAGAAAACGGGAGGAACTGGAAAAGGTGGGCATCATGGTAGGATTACGGTTCGGGCCCCATGAAGATGAGCCGGATGTAGCGTTTGCCGGAGGCGGTCAGCTTCGGTTCCTTGCTGGAACCGGAAACGCGGTTGCATGTCCTGTACAGTTGGGAGAACGGGTGCGGAACAGCCCGGATGACGGTGGGTTCCGTGCACGGCTGGGCGGAAGGCGTCACGGAAACGGGAACTCCCGTTCCCGTAAAGCTGATTTCCCAGGATTTGGGGTTGTCCGGTCCCGGTTTCAACATGAAGGGGTAGCGTGTGACAAGGTTGGGCGCGTTTCCCGTTGATGGGACGCGCACCACATATTGGACCGGAAGACTGGAGATGTGGCGGGAGAGGGAGAATTCCGCGCCGTCCTTGCACTGGATGAGAACGGGCGCCGGGTCAAACCCGGCCAGGTTAAGCCCATTGTAGGCGCCGTGGCGGTTGGGGGTGCCCAGTTTCAGGCTGGAGTACCAGGTTTCAAAATCGTCCTGAAGCTTGAGGCAGAGTTCCAGATGCACATGGGAGCGTGTTTTGTTCAGGCCCACCCCGGAGTAACCCAGCCTGCCGATGACGTTTCCCGTTCCTACCTGGTCTCCTTCCTTGCAGGAGACGGACGCCAGGTGGGCGTACAGGCTGTAAAACGGTCCGTCCGCCGGACGGTGTTCAATAACCACGTAGCGGCCGTAGTTGCTGTGCGTGGGATTGGAGGAGGCGTGGACCACGGTTCCCCCGGCTACGGGGTGCACGTCATCCAGCGGTGTGCCGGAGGCATCCCGCTTGAGAGGCTTGATGTCAATGCCCTCATGGAATTTGACCGCCACGGGGCCGGCCTGGGTTCTGACGAGGGTCCGGGTGAAGCCGTAGGCTCCCGCTTGCCAGGGCTGGGATTTTACCCCTTCAAAGTTCCGGTCCACGTACATGTAAAAGTCCTGCGGGCGGTTGTCCAGCAGGGCCGTGTTTTCCGTGGGGAAGCGCACGACGGTATCCGCCATCAGGAATGGCATGCTGCACGAGAGCAGGAGAATGACGATCAGGAAAGGAAGGAACTTGCCGTGCATGCTCATACTGGGAGTGCTGGATCAGATCCGCCCCCGGCGGGTGCTGACCACGGTGCGGTCCTTATGTTCTTCAGGCTCCTTGACTTCCTTCTTTTCCTGCGTGGGGTCCTTGGCGGGAAGAAGGGGCTTGGTGACGGGGGCCAGCTTGTTGATGGGTTCCTCCCTTTTGAGGTCCGCCGGAGGAATGAATTCCGCCATGGCTGCCAGGTCCGCCGGGGAGAAGCCGCCCATGACGGCCAGCTTGCCGGAGGTGACGGGCTTGTTGTAAAGGCGCAGGGGCTGCATGGTGTGCCCGTTGACTACGGGAAGAATCTGCCTGCCCAGGTTCTGGGCCGTCATTCCCTCCACCCGGCTTTCCAGGCCCTTCTTGACGTTGACCACAATACCGTAGGTATTGTCCTGCGCCGGGAAGGAGTAATAGGATTCAATGTCTTTCTGGGAGATGAAAGGAGCCTTGCTGTAGTAATGCCCGTCATGCATGAAGGCGAATTTTTTGCTGTCCGTTGATCCTGTCTCCATGTGGAAGCTGACGGGGTATCTGTCCGGCCCGCAGGAACAGAGCATGAGAGTCCCAAGGAAGTAGAGGAGCATTTTCATAATGCCCATGATAAAAGATTTACTTCTCCCGGGGCAAACCAATAAACAGGCATGGAGGTAATTTTTACGCAGCCGTTACGGCAGGAGGGAGAGCGTTTCTTGAACAATCCGGTCCACCGGCATCAGTTTTCCCGCCCCTTCCGCGCCGCAGGCCAGAACGCCGGACTCACAGGGGCCCAGGATGTGGTGGCCTTTCCGCTGCTTCAGGATGGCCGCATTCTGCTGCGTGGCCGCGTGTTCCCACATGTGGACGTTCATGGCCGGGCAGATGAGCACGGGAGCCTGGCAGGCCAGGTAAAGGGAACTGAGCATGTCCGGCGCGAAGCCGTGGGCGAAGTTGGCCATGGTGTTTGCCGTGGCGGGAGCCACCACCAGAAGGTCCGCCCGCTGCGCGAGCTGGATGTGGGGGGGGACCCAGTCTCCCTTTTCATCCTCAAAGGAAGAAAAAACGGGGTTGCGGGAGATGGTGTGCAATGTGAGGGCCGTGACGAATTCCTGGGCCTTGGCCGTGCAGACGCAGTGCACCTCATGCCCGGCTTTAACCAGGGCGGAAGCGATGTCCGCCGCCTTATACGCGGCAATGGAGCCGGAGATGCCCAGGATGATGCAGGCCATGGGATCAGAATGGTCAGGATTTGGAGGCGTTTTTGCCTTCGTCAATGAGTTTCCAGAAATGTTTGGACTGGCTCAGGATTTCATCTTCCCCCGCAGAGGGAGAAATGTTGGTGCGGAACAGGAAATCGTTCAGGCTGTTGGCGTGCAGGACACGGTGGACGACCACCTTGCCTTCAATGACTTCAAAATAGATGCGGTAGTCTCTGGCTACGTAACGGTAAAGAATTTTACCGTCCTTTTCCATCTTGCCGAAACGGGCGTCATCCAGGGTTTGCAGAGTGGATTCAGAAACCTGGAAGTCTCCGAGCAGGTCCAGTTGTTCCAGAGTAGGGATGCTGGATACTTCCGCAGCGCTGATTTTATTGAAGACGATTTGAAGCACGCCCTTTTTTAAGTGCGCCGGCGTCCGAGTTCAAGCCTGAAACAAGCCACGGAACGATTTTGGACCGGGCCGTGCGGGGGCTGCGGCGTTTCCCCGGGAGGCGGGTTTCCGCATTACCGGGCATCCTGTGTGGGAATGATGCCCTTGCTTTTTACCACCTGGGTGCCGCGGATGACTTCAACGGTCAGGGGCTTGTCTCCCGTGAGGTAATAGGTGGCGTCCAGCATGTCGCCATAGTTGCGGATGGCGGAGCCGTTGATGCTGATGAGGATGTCTCCGGTCTGGATGCCTCCCCGGGCCAGGGGGCCTCCGCTAATGAGGCCTTCAATGACGGGGGTGGAGGCGTTAATGTCCAGAAGGCACCCCAGGCGCACTCTTTTGGCTTCCGGATGGTCCGCCAGGAAGGAAATGGCCTGGGCGGGCAGCAGATGGCACGTTCCCCTGCGGGAGACTCCCAGCACGATGCCGACCAGGCGGTTTTCAGCGTCATAGCAGGGCTGGCCGATGGGCGGTGCCGCCAGCTTGGGGAATTGGGCGCGGACAAGGCGCAGCGGGAAGCTGGTGTCTCCTATGGAATGCTCCATGCCCACGTAAATTCCCAGCGTGGGTTCGTTGCGGTTGCTGGTAAAGGCCAGCCGTGCGCCGCGCCTGAGAGTGCCAGCGGGCGCCAGGATTGCGGGATCTCCGCTGATCCGGGCGGCGTCCACCTTGAAGATGGTCAGGCCCGTGAGTTTTTCCTGGGCCCATACTTGCAGGGGCGGAGTGTCCTTGTCCCCAAGATAGTAGGCTACCCCTCCGTTTTTAAAGACCCTGTACGGAATCAGGGAGGCGATCAGGTCTTTTCCGACCTGCGCCGCCATGGCAGTGTACGGCGCTCCTTCCGCCTGTTGCGGAATGGCTTCTACCTTAAAAGGGGCAGGCACGGCCGCCGCTTGATAAATCAAGCCTGCAACGGCTATGCCCGCCAATATCGGAGCCAGGTTCATCATGGATTGTTACATCTCAATGAGAACGCGGGATACCGGTTTTTTATCGGTATTGGAATCAGTCTTCAGCTGACTGTCTTTGGCCGATGTTTCATGTGAAGACGCTCCCGTGGTGAATTCGGGTTGTTCAGCGGGGGCGGCTTCGGTTGAAGGTTTTTCAATAGTTTCGATACTTACGGGAACGGAGTTCTGAATGATCTTTGTTTCATTATCCTTGGTGGATACGTAGGAATCAGCAGGTTCATCCATATTCCCGGATGCGATAATAACGCCGACAGCAGCCAATGTCACGATGGACATGGAGGCGTAGACCCACTGCCAACCGCGAAAGTTTTGCAGATAGTTGTCCAGGCGTTCGAGTAGCAATTTCCAAGCAGAGTGGGTAGCCGGATCGGTTTCCTTTCTTAAGTGAAAATTACGGAGGAAATCTTCCTCAAAGTTGTCATGGTAACAGGCTTCCTTGCGAAAAGATGCCAGCATGGCAACCAGAGTTTCCTCATTGTGTTCTGTGGATTGTTTATCCATCGTCGTTGATTTTAAGTGTAATAAAGGTTTGGGGTTTTAGTCCTAAACCTAGGACTATGCATTTTGACAGGGCGGGGGGAACCGGCGTTCAATATTTTTTTCACCGTTAACTCAGATATTCCGCCAGCAGTCCCTGGAGTTCCTTGTGGGCGTAATGCAGACGTGATCTGAGCGTTCCTTCGGAGATGCCCAGCAGGGCGGATATTTCCGTATGGTTAAGACCCTTCACATCATGAAGGACAACGACTTCCCTGTGCTTGGTGGAGAGTTTCTTCAGGGCTTCATTGATCTTGAGCTGAAGTTCGTTCAAATGGGTGCGGCGTTCCGGGTCCGCCCCATCCGTTTCATCAGCCATGTTCATGTCCTTTTCCGTATGGTCGCCGTACTCGTCGTCGTCCAGGCTGTAGGTCATCCTGCGGTTTCTCTTTTTCAGGAAGTTCCTGGCGTGGTTGACGGCAATGGAATGCAGCCAGGTGTAAAAGGCGCTTTGCCCGTTGAAATAGCGCAAGGCCCGGTAGGCTTTGGAAAACGCTTCCTGAGCGATGTCATAAGCATCGTCATAGTTGTCCGTCATCTGGTACAGAGTGGCGTGGAGCTTGCGGCTGTGACGAACGACTAGTTCATCAAAAGCACGCGAATCTCCTTCCCGCGCCCTGGCGACCAGTTCAGTGTCTTCCAGGGTCGTATATGCAATGGGTCCCGACATATTAGCAGCAGAATACCCAAAAATAGGTACCCGCTACAAGGGCAAATCGTATGCACGGCCCCCTTTACCCTCAAACCAGCGCATGTATGCCACATTAACTGTGGTATATCCGCCCGGAGTCGGGTAGTCCCCAGTGAAATACCAGTCTCCGCAGGGGCCTTCTATGGAGGCGTGCAGGTTTTCAATGGTCTGGAAAATGACTTCCACGGGGCACGGAGCGTCATGCGGCGTGACTAGGCGCGTGATTTCACGGGAGATTTCAGCGTCCGTCAGGCCTTCGTAAATGGCCTTGACGCAGTTGCGCCGTTCTTCCCTGGGCTTGGTCAGTTCCTCCTTGCATGCCTTGTACACATCTTCCAGCAGCCGGGCCTGTCCGTGCTGCTTGAGCAGGGAGACCGCCGCCTGGAAGGCGATGAAGTTCCCCAGCTCGGACATGTCAATGCCGTAGCAGTCCGGATACCGGATTTGCGGAGCAGTAGAGGCGACGACGATTTTCCGGGGATTGGTGCGTCCCAGGATGCGGAGGATGGACCTTCTCAGCGTGGTGCCGCGGACGATGGAGTCGTCTATGGCGACGAGCACGTCTTCCGGACCCACGGCCCCGTAAGTGAGGTCATACACGTGGGAGACCAGCTGCGCGCGGCTCTTCTCCTGCGTGATGAAGGTGCGCATCTTGATGTCCTTGTGGGCGATTTTTTCACCGCGCGGCCACCGTTTCAGGATGGCGCTGTCCAGCATCTTTTCATCCAGGGTCCCGTTTCTCAGGGCGTCCAGAAGCTGGGCGTGCACGCGCTTGCGGCGGTAGACGCGCAGGCCTTCCAGCAGGCCGTAGTAGGCGGTTTCCGCCGTGTTGGGGATGTAGGTGATGGCGGATTTGTCAAAGCGGTCTTCCAGGGAATCCACGATTTGGGGGGTCAGCGCCGCGCCCAGGGCCTTGCGTTCCCGGTACACGATGGGATCATTCCCGCGGGAGAAGTAGATTTTTTCAAAGGAGCACGGGGTGGGCTTCAGCGGAGTGGTGAATTCCGTGATGTTATGCGTGCCGTCCGCCTTGATGGAGAGCATGTGGGCCGGGGGCAGTTCCTGCACCTGTTCGCTTTCCGCTTCAAAGACGGTCATCAGCGGAACGCGTTCGGAGGCTACGGCTATGTATTCATCCGTGATGAGGTAGTGGCAGGGGCGGATGCCGTGGGGGTCCCGCAGGCAGAAGTAGTCCCCGTTGCCGATGGCGCCCATGATGGCGTAGCCGCCGTCCCACTGTTTGGCGGAGTTATGAATGATTTCCTGGATATTGAGCCGGGAGGAGATGGCATGGGGGATTTCCGGTCCGGGCATGCCGCCGTCGCGCAGGGCGCGGTAAAGGTCCGTGTGGGCCTCATCCAGGTGGTAACCTATTTCTTCAAGGACGGTCTGCGTGTCCGTGCCGAAGACGGGGTGCTGCCCGCGTTCAATCATGCGCTGGTTGAGCTCCGGCGTGTTGGTCATGTTGAAGTTCCCCAGCACCATCAGGGTGCGCGTCGGCCAGTTGGTGCGGCGCAGGTAGGGATGGCAGGAACCTTCGTCAAAGAGGCCGGAGGTGCCGTAGCGGAGGTGGCCCATCAGGATTTCACCGCCGTAGTCAAAGTTGTTCTTGATGTCTTCCGCGTCCTTCAGGTTGACCTGGCCGCGGCGGACTTTTTTGTTGAGCTTCTTGATTTGCCCGTTGAAGATGGTGGTCAGGGCGTCCTTGCTGGCGTCCCTGGTGCGGAACAGGTAGGGCTGCCCCAGGGGCATGTTCAGCTTAACGCAGCCGATGCCCGCGCCGTCCTGCCCGCGGTTGTACTGCTTTTCCATCAGGATGAGCAGCTTGTTGAACGCCCAGAGGGTGGAGCCGTATTTATCCTGAAAATAAGAGAGAGGCTTAAGCAGGCGAATGGCGGCTACGCCGCACTCGTGTTTAAGAAAATCGCTCATGGGATTGTGATGAAAAGATTGTCCTGTGAAGTGTGGTGTATCCGCTGCAAGGAAATGGCTCCGTCTCTATTCGCCCTGTACCTTGACATGAATGCCGCGGCCTTCTCTCAGCGTGCCGATGACCGTGCCGCCGGGGCCTGCCTTCAACGCGGCTTCCACGTCCTCCGGCTTTACGATGGCTACCCAGCCGATGCCCATGTTGAAAGTGTTGAAGCGGTCCTGGGGGTCCGCATGCTTCAGGATTTTCTGGGCTGCGGGGTTATCCCAGAAGGGAATGGTGAGGTCCGCGCCGTAGTCGCCCAGAAAGCGTTCCAGGTTTTCCGGAAGGCCGCCCCCGGTGATGTGGGCATAGGCCTTGGGGATGACATTGGAGCTGCGCATGTCCGCCACCACATCATGGTACAGGCGGGTAGGCTGCAGCAGGGAGCGGAGTTCCTCTTCATCAACCACGTCCGGATTTTCTTCCAGGATGCGGCGGATGAGGCTCCAGCCGTTGGCATGGAAGCTGTCGGATTTGTAACCGATGAATACGTCACCGGGCTGGACGGTCTTGGGATCAATCAGCTTGCTTTTTTCACAGCAGCCGATGCAGAAGCCGGAAAGCTCCACGATGGATTCCGGAACCACGCCGGGCATTTCCGCCGTTTCCCCGCCTGCCAGAATGCAGTTGCAGGATTCCAGATAGTCGCACATCCCGGCCACCAGGCGGGTGATGCGCGTACGTTCCTGTTCCAGGTTGGAGATGCCCAGGTAGTCCAGGAAGAGAAGAGGGTCCCCGCCAGTGGTGAGGATGTCGTTGACGTTCATGGCCACCAGGTCCTTGCCGGCGGTTTCCACCATGTCCAGTTCAAACAGGATTTCCGTCTTGGTGCCCACGCCGTCGCATCCGGTGACGATGACCGGTTCCTTGTAGGAGCTGAGGTCATAGGCGGCGGCAAAAAGACCAAAGGCCTGGTGCAGGGAGCGCTGCTTTTGCGTTCTTTTAACGTGAGAGCTGATGTCGGATACAAAAGCGGCTGCTTCTTTGGTATCGACCCCCGATTGCTTGTAGGTTAATTTGCCGGACATTGAACGGATGGACTGGGTGTGCCAGCATCCTAGAGGAAGGCTCCTGCCGCGGCGAGTGAAAAAAGAAGTATTTTTGCCATAGGCCGGGCAGGAGGAGGCCTTTTTATTCCACTTCTATCTTGCAGTCGCGCCAGAGCCACCAGGCATCCAGGGAGAATTTGCCCGGCCCCGTGTAGAAGAGGGTCAGATAAATCAGCAGGTAGATGGACGCGAGTTCCTGGGCGCCCCAGCCGGAGAGGCCCAGGACGAGGAAGAGCGCCACGCACATGTTAATGATCAGGATGAGGGCGGCCAGGCGGGTAAAGAGGCCCAGGAAGATCAGGATGGAGCATCCGAATTCCGCGCCCACGCACAGCAGCAGAGACAGGAAGTTGCCGATTCCGAGCGGGTCCTGGAAGGCGGCCCAGTTTCCGCTGATGAGCATGTTCAGCTTGGGGATGCCGTGCACAAGCATCATTGCGCCTACGCCCAGGCGCAGCAGCAGGACGCCGAAGTCCATGCTGGTGTTAGTGGCAAAGGAGCCAAGCAGGCAGCATGCGGGTGATTTGCATTTATTCTGTTCCATGCACTGTAGACCGTTCGTGCGGCAGAAATGCTCAAATAAAATAGGATGAAATGAAATATCCGGAACCAGGAGGAAGCGGCCTGCTGCGCGGACGTTCCGTTTGAGGAGAAGCCGGGCACTTTCCACAGTTTCCGGTCTGCCGGCAGATACTGCCGCGCGCGGGTGGAGAAGGAGATAATGTTTCTTATTGAAGAGGCTGTCAGACAGCCTCTTCAATAGGTTTTTCAAGGGGTGTTCAATGCTTTTTTGCGGGAATCAGGCGGAAGGCGGAGGGGGATTTGGCGGATTTGATTTCCAGGGGCTTGGTTGGGTCCTTTTGAGTTTCCGCGCCTATGGTGATGATAAGCCTGTCTTTGGGGTGGATGACGGTGGCGTTTTCAAAGACGAGCGTATTGGAGCCGTCCGTCAGCTTCCAGCCGTCCAGCAGGATGCCGGAGTCTCCGGGATTGTTGATAATCACGTTGCCGGTGCCAGGTTCCAGCTTGGGAGCGGGCTGCTTGAGCTTCATGCTTTTTGCCAGCTTGGCGAAGGTGATTTCCGCGATGCGCCGCGCGCCCGGCTCCGTGGGGTGCAGGCCGTCCACATACCATTCCGGATGGTCGGAAAGGGGGTGCAGCGCGTCAAAGAGGCCGACCTTGTGCTTGCGCGCCACGGTGGCGATCAGTTTTTCCGCTTCCGGACGGTTGGCTGCGGAGCCGTTGTCCGAGCCTGCGTATTTGCGCACGTCCGGGTAGCAGTTGCCGGGGAACGCCTTTTTGTTGAGCGGGCCGCGGTAGTCCGGACCCAGCAGGCCCCAGGCGAAGAATCTGGCCTTGGGATTGGCGGATTTCCAGGCATTGAACAGGTCGTCATAACCCTTGGCGAACAGCTTGGGGTCCCACCAGCGGCCCGTGTCATTGATGCCCAGGTTGCAGATGTAAACGTCCGCCTTGAATTCCAGGGATTGCTTGTGTTCCTTGGTGCTGCCGTACCAGCGGCCCACCTGGCCCGGATAATCCCCGGCCGTTTTTCCGGGATTGCCGAAGCCCCTGACGTCAAAGTCCGGACCCATCAGCGTGCCGAGCACCTGCGGATACCGGGCATCTCCGGGTTTGAGGCCGGAGCCGAAGGTGATGCTGTCCCCCACGCAGGCTACTTTGGTGGGGGCGGCCTGTGCCGCGATGCCCAGGGAAAGGGCCGCGGCCAGGGAAGCGAAGAGAAGATGAAGGTTCATGGCAGGGTGGAATGACGAGAGTTATTTTTTAAGAGCGGGCGCATCCGTCCGGAAGGGCCGGGCCGGGAGCTGGTCTCCGTTGACCAGGTTGGGGGTTACGAAGCGGTTCCAGCAGTACCGGGCGTTCCTGGGGGATTTGACCTCCGGGGAAGTAAGGCGGATGACGGCGGTGCTGCCTTTTTTATTCACGATTTCCGCCGTGGCGGAATGGTAGGTCCCGTCCGCTCCGGCAATTTCAAACTGGGCCGGTTCCTTGCCGTCCGTCGTGGTCAGGCCTTTGGCATGTTCCAGTTGGATCAGAAGGGAGTTGCCGGAGGGTTTGAAGGCTTTGAAGGAGGGGCCTTCACAGGGAACCTTTTTGCCGTAAACCTTGTTGAGTGCCGTGTTCCCCGCGCGTTCTCCCACGGGACGCTTGAAGGGGGGGTGGACATCGGCGTTGGTGGAACCCAGGTCAATGGTGTTGACGCTGTAGACCTGCGGGACGGTTTTGGCTACCGTGTCCTGCATTTCCCGGAATTCCGGCCAGCCGGCACGGATTTTTGACGGATCGTTGATGCGGGGGAGCTGAATCATGACGAAGGGCATTTCCGGATTGCGGAAGGCTTTTCTCCAGGAGGAGATCATGGTTTTCAGCAGCATGCCGTTCTGTTCGTTGTCAATGATTTCAGCGTCGGATTCGCCCTGGTACCAGATGACGCCCGTGATGGGAAGGGCTGTCATCCACGCGATGCCGGATTCATAAAGGAACGCCGGTTTGTAGGGATGGTCAGGGGAGCCCTGGTCCAGGCGCGGGGAGATGTTCTTTTTGGCGCGGCCCCTCACCCAGTCGGAAATAAGGGGGGAATCCAGCCAGTGGTTGCCGCGCAGGGTGCGGAAGCTGTTGTTGGTGTTGATGACCTGCCGGGGTATCCACGCCGCTATTTCCGAACCGCCGAGCGAGGAGTGGATGATGCCCACGGGCATGCCAAGGCCTTCCCGGAGCTTCTTGCCGAAGTAGTAGCCCACCGCCGTCATAGGGCCGGAGGTGGAAGGGGTGCTGGCCTGCCACTGCCCCTTGTAGAAATTATCCGTGGTGACGGAGGCGAAGTCCTTGTCTGAATAAGGGGCGTTGTTGGTGTGGGCCTGGGGGACGTTGTTGAGCAGGCGGAGCTGTTCATCCCCGGAGGCGGCCATGTCTTCCCTGGCGGTATTGGTTTGGTTCAGGCGGAACAGCATGTTGGATTGTCCGGAGGCCAGCCACACCTCTCCCACCAGAACGTCGTCCAGCTTGGAGGAATCTCCGTTCTGGGTAGCCGTGAGCGTCTGTCCCGTGCCGTTGGGCTGCATGGGGGGGAGCATGACGCGCCACTTGCCCCGGGCGTCTGCCTTGGTGTTCAGGGTGGAGCTTCCGAAGGTGACGGATACCTCTTTGTTGGGGTCCGCCGTTCCCGAGACAGGTACGTTTTTTCCGTGGGGAAGGACCATGTGGGAGCCGTAGATGCGGTCGAATTGAGGAGCGGCCGCCCAGGCCGCGTTCAGGGCGACGGCAGCAATCAGGATGAATGGAGTATGGAGGTGCATGGTTTGAGCGGATTATCTGAGAAGGAGTTCATCCCGGGTGAGTCCGGTGAGCTGGCCGAGGCGTTTGATCAGGCGCAGCATGATGAAGACGAGGGCTGCCAGGATGGGAACGCCGATGATCAGGAAGCCCCACCAGGTAATGCTGCCGATAGCTACATTATAGGCCACCTGCTGTTCCGCCTCCGGCTGGCGCATGACGGAAGACATGAAGGAGAGGCTCAGGAAAAAGTTGCCGATGGATGAGGCCACGAGCGTGCCCGCCAGCACCCAGGATGAGCTGGCCAGCAGCCGCTGGTAGGCCTGCTCCGCGTCGTTGGCAGCCACCTTCTGTTCTATTCTGGATACGTCAAACAGCTCCGGCGTGTAAATGAATATGTTAAGCAGGGGGGAGCCCGTGGAACGGGAGACAATGACCGCGGCGGCCAGGATGAGGGGGATGAGGGCTTCCTTTCCGGCGAACAGCCAGGGGGTGGCGCTGTGGATGCGCCCTTCCGGTCCGATGACGAAGATGCTGATGACGCCGGTAAGCAGCACGCCGGCCATGCCTACGCCGGACATCAAGTCGAATTTCCGGGTGACGACCAGGGAGCGGATTCCATAGACAAGAGGAAGGGACAGGGCGATGACGAGCGCCCACACGGGGCCAAGGTGCCAGAAGCTTTCCCCCGCCGGGCGTTGCAGGGGATTGGCCGGACCCGCGCTGCAGTAGTCCAGAATCAATACCGGCAGAAGGATGTTGATAAAAATTCCCAGGAGGGAGGAACGTGAGGTGTTTTGCTTCTTATCCATGAATTCGGAGGCAGGTACTTGTATCATACGCGGATATGCTCCCGCAAGTTGCAACCCCGTGTGTGAATGTAAAGACCAGAAGCAGGGGGGAAGGCGTTTTTTCCTGCACTGGCGGCCCTGCGGAAATCGTGGCATCCCACGGTATTTTCCGTTCTTTTGGCTGGACACAGGTGTGAATAATGTTCAGCTTCTCCCGTGACTCTGACAGATCATTTTTCCCCCATGACTCAAACATCTTCTTTTTCGACGCTTGGCATTTCGCCGGAGATTCTGGAAGCCGTTGAAGTGCTCGGCTTCGATACTCCTTCCGCCATTCAGGAACAGGCGATTCCCGCCGCCATCGGAGGGTCCGATATCGTTGGTCTGTCCCATACGGGGTCCGGCAAGACCCTTGCCTTTGCCATTCCGGCCCTGGAATGCATTGATCCGGATGAACGCAGCGTCCAGGTGCTGGCCCTGTGCCCCACGCGGGAACTGGCCGTCCAGATTTGCCGGGAAGTGGATAAGCTGGCGCTGTTCATGGACGGCGTTTCCGCAGTGCCCATTTACGGAGGGTCCTCCTTCCGTCCCCAGCTTGACGCCCTGCGCCGCGGCGTGCAGTTCGTGGTGGGAACGCCAGGCCGCGTCATGGACCTGATGGAATCCGGAGCGCTGAAGCTGGACAATCTCCGCATGCTGATTCTGGATGAAGCGGACGAGATGCTGGATATGGGATTTCTGGAAGATATTGAGCGTATTGCTGAGTTTATGCCGGAGACGAAGCAGACCCTGTTTTTCTCCGCTACCATGTCTCCGGAAATCAACCGCCTGGTGAGCCGGTTTATGAAGGACCCCGTCCAGATCACCATTGAGCGGCCCACGCTGACGGTGCCCACCATTGAACAGTCTTATTATGAGGTGGTGTTTTCTTCCCGGATTGAGGTGCTCAGCCGCCTGCTGGATACCGGAAAGATCAAGATGGGCCTGGTCTTTGCCAATACCAAGAAAGTGGTGGATGACATTGTGGACGGCCTGACGGCCAGGGGATATCCCGTGGACCGCCTTCACGGGGATATGCCGCAAATCATGCGGGAACGCGTGATGGACTCCTTCCGCAAGGGCAGCCTGCGCCTGCTGGTAGCCACGGATATTGCCGCCCGCGGTCTGGACGTGGATGATGTGGATGCCGTGGTTAACTTTGAACTGCCCCGTGATCCGGAGGATTACGTGCACCGCATCGGCCGCACGGCGCGCGCCGGGCGCAAGGGGAAGGCCATCACGTTTGTAGGCCGCCGCGATTTTTCCCTGATGAGCCGCATTGAACGCTTTATCGGCGTCAAGCTGACTCCGGAACCCGTGCTTACCGCCGTGCAGGTGGACCAGCTCCGGACGGAATCCCTGGTGGATGACATTCTGGAACGCCTCAAGCCGGATGCCGTGCTGCCGGAAGAACTGAAGGATGTGGAGGCAGCCCCTGAAGCCCTGGCCGCCGCCCTGTTTGATTTGCTCCGGGAACGCACCCACCGGGAAGTGCAGCCCATTCCGGAAGACAAGCCGGCCCGCAAATCCCGCCATGTAGTCCAGCCCGGAGAAGAAACGGAAAGCCCGCAGAAGGGTGATTCCTGGCAGCATAATGGTGATACGGTCACGCTGTTCATGAACGGCGGCCGGATGATCGGCCTGAGGCCCAAGGACATCGCCGGACTGTTCTACAATACGGTGGAAATGGAAAAGGGCGCCGTGGGAGACATCAGGATTTTCCCCAAGCACTCCCTTATTGAAGTGGACGCTTCCGTGGCTCCCCAGCTTCTGGATGCCCTGGCTAACGCCACCGTCTGCGGGTATGAGGTTAATGTGCGCGAGGACAAGGGCACGCCGGAATATTCCGACGGACCGCGTCCGCCCCGCCGCAGCGGCGGATTCCGCGGAGGCTACCGTGGAGACCGGGACCGCGGTGGATTCAGGGGCAGCCGTGGCGGCTACCGCGATGACCGGGGCGACCGCCGGAATGACCGTTTCCGGAGGGATGACCGGAAGAAAAGATTTTAACCGTTTTTCCGGGCTGACGGGCAGGAGAACTGTTTCCTGGTCTTTTAAAGGGAAACAGGATTCTTCTGCGGCTGCGGGAAAATGAGCCAGGAGAAACCCTGGCCCTTGAATTTCTTTTTCTCTGCTGCATAACTTTCAGCTTTAAGGTCAAACCGGGAAGTCTTCTATTTCCTGACGGAATAGGGAATATTGCCGTATAGGCACAGGCGCGCCGTATGGGACGGTTGGTGCGTTCAGGAAAGAAGGAGAAATTCAGGAGGATATCCTTGGGAAGCTGGAATCAAGCAGGGTTCCATGTATTTTTTAACGGAGTCATAAGTGGATATGCTTTCCGGAGCTTCATCGTCTTCCGGATGCCAAGAGCCGCTTTGGCAGATGATGGATAGACCCTTAGGTTGTCCGGCAGCGTGCCGGAGTCCTTTAATAGGGTTATAGCTATTGATAATCAACTGCCAATGGTGATGTTTCGTTTAATTCTCTTGAGAGTGGGCCGGTTTTCTGTAAGATGGACTAAATCTTTAACGTTTATCTTTCATATCATATTTCCTTTTTAAGATGAAGCTGTTGTCCTTTCTAACCGTTTTGTTAACCGCTGCCGTTCCCTGCATGGCAGCTCCGGGGAAACCCGTAAAAACTTCCGCCAACGCGGAGAAAGCCGCGCGGCCCAATGTTATTTTCATTCTGGTGGATGACATGGGCTGGGGGGATCTGGATTCCAACTGGAGCCAGCAGAAATTAAACGGCCGGACGGTAGACAGGAAGAACGAGTTCAAGACTCCGGCCCTGTCTGCCATGGCGCGGGAGGGGATTCAGCTGCGCCGGCATTATTCCGCCGCTCCGGTCTGCGCTCCGGCGCGCGCCTCCCTGCTGCTGGGGGTGCACCAGGGGCATTCCCGCGTGGTGAGGAACAACCGCTTTGACTATCCCATTGAAGATTCCCATACGCTGGGAACCGTGATGCGTGATGCCGGATATGATACCGCCGCCATCGGCAAGTGGGGCGTGGGCGGCGGCGGGGAAAGCCACGGCCCGGTGACGGGCGGCCCCCACCAGCGCGGCTTCAATTATTTTTACGGAATCCTGGACCATCTGGCCGGGCATTTCCATTACCCTTCCGAGTCCCGTGACATTTTCGAGTATAACGGTTACGCTTCCAATCCCGAATGGAAGAATATCAAGGACCAGGTTCCGCAGACCGCTTATTCCACGGATTTATTCGCCGCCCGCGCCAAGCAGTGGATTGTGGACCAGCGCAAGTCCGCCCGCAAGACCGGCAAGCCGTTTTTCCTGTACCTGGCTTTTCCGGCCCCTCACGGCAACCTGGTGGTTCCCGGAACGCCCTATCCTGCCGGCGGCGGTTTGAAGGGCGGCCTGCAGTGGGTGAAGAAGAACGGCACGGAATCCGTAAATACGGCTTTTGACGTCAAGGCGGAAAAGGACAAGGATACTTATATTCATCCGGACAACGCCCGCTTCCCGAATGAGGTGGCCAAACGGCATTCCACGATGATCCGCCGCGTGGATGATGCCGTGGCGGATTTGATCCATCTGCTCAAGGATTTGAAGATCGACAATGATACGATGATCGTCTTTACGTCTGACAACGGCCCCCATAATGAGGGAGGCGCCGATCCCAAGCACAGGCACGGAGCGCAGAATCCGCAGTTTTTCAAGAGTTACGGCATGATGGACGGCATCAAGCGCGACTGCTGGGAGGGCGGCATGCGCGTTCCCGCGCTGGTACGCTGGCCCGCCCGCATTCCCAAGGGGCAGATCAGCCTGCAGCCTGGCCAGTTCCATGACTGGCTGGCTACCCTGGCGGATGCCGCCGGAGTGCCGGTTCCCGCCCGCAGCGACGGCGTTTCCCTGCTTCCGACGCTGACAGGCCATGCGGACCAGCAGAAGCCGGGAATTATTTATTCCGAATATAATGTTGCCGGCAAAACACCTGGTTACAAGGATTTCCTGGGAGAACACAAGGGAGCGGAACGGGGCCAGCAGCAGATTGTCTTTGTGGACGGCCTGAAAGGCTTGCGCATGGGCGTGAAGGATGCGGATAAGGATTTCATGATTTTTGACACCCTGAATGACCCGCAGGAAAGCAAGGACCTGGCTTCCTCCAGGCCGGAGCTCCAGGCCCGCATGAAGGCCGCCGCCCTGTCCAACCGCCGTACCTTCCTTCCTGCCAAGACGGTGTTTGATACGGAGCTGGTTCCGGCAGTGGAAGTGAAGGGCGCCGCCTCTCCCGGCTTGAAGTGGTCCGTTTATGAAGGTGAGTTCCCGTGGGTCCCGGATTTCCGCCAGATGAAGAAGCAGCCTGCCGCGCACGGCGTGGCTCCGTCACCGTCCGTCAAGATGAACGGTCCCCGGAAGCGCGGAGTGGAGCTGACGGGGTTGGTGAAGATTCCCGCTGACGGGGAGTATACTTTTTACCTGTCCACGGACGCGAACAAGGGAAGCAAGGCCTTTGTCCGCCTGCACGGCATGGAGCTGATTGACGCGGACAAGACTTACGAGCCGGGCACTGAAGTTTCCTCCGATCTGGGCGACCGGAAGAACCCCGTTTATTTGAAGGCCGGGCTGCATCCCATCCGCATCAGCTATGTAGGTAATGCTGGCCCCGCCTCCAAGCTGGTCTTGAAGTGGGAAGGTCCCGGCCTGCCCAAGCAGGAGATTCCGGCATCTGCGTTCAGCCATGACAGCGCAGGCAAGTAAGAGCCTCAGATGAGCGATCTTTACGAGTACCAGGCGATCGACGGTTCCTCCAAGGGGCCCGTTTCCCTGGTGCTTCTGATCCAGGCCCGCAATCACGGGCGCCTGTCCAACCGCACCATGGTGAGGAAGCTTCCCGCCGGGGGCTGGCAGCCGTTGTCTTCCTTCATTCCGTCCATGACCGTCATGGACGCTGATATGGAGGAATCCGCCATGCCGGAGCCTGAAACGGGGTTCGAGCCCGCCATTCCTGCCTGGACCCGGAAGAAGTATTGGATGCGCATCATTAAGGGATGGTGCAGTTTTGAAGGGCGCGCCGGAAAGCAGGAGATGCGCGAGGTTTATTCCATCGTGGGCGTCGCGTGGCTGGCCGTGGCAGGGGGGCCGGCCATCGTGAAAAGCGGCTTTTTCTCTGTGTCTCCCATGATGGAGCTGTTTTTTCCCCTGGCTTACGTAGTGCTTCCCGTGTTGTTTCTCCCCCTGGCGGCTACGATGGTGCGCCGCCTGCACGATGTGGGGAAAAGCGGCCTTTCCCTGATATGGCTGGCCGTGCCCGTAGTAGGCTGGCTGCTGTTGCTGTATTTGTGCTACGGGGAGAGCCTGCCGGGAGAGAACAAGTATGGGGAGCCGCCCTGGAATTGAAGACCCGCAGGTTGAAAGTCGGGGATTTTACGGCATGTGCACATCATTACCAACATGATCAGGATGAACGGGTTTTTAATGGTATGGATCCTTGTTCAGGGGATTACCACCGGATTTTCCCAGACTGAGTTTTTCACTTGTTAACCGGCAATCCTTGATTTCCTCCGGTAATTCACGGATGGCCGGTCGTATGTCTGTTGCGCGTATCTCCCGGCTTCCGGTAATGAAAAGGGCTGTCCCATTCCTATGGGACAGCCCTTTCCGGGTTAAGGTTGCAGGCAGGTTTACGCTTCCACGGCTTTGGCGAATTCTTCCACCGTGTCACAGGTGCAGACCAGGTTGCGGTCTCCGTACACGTTGTCCACACGGCCGACGTACGGCCAGAATTTATGGATGCGCAGGCCGGATACCGGGTAGGCAGCTTCACTGCGCGAGTAGGGGTGCCGCCATTCGTCGGCGGAGACCATTTCCGCGGTATGGGGGGAGTTTTTCAGGACGTTGTCTTCCTTGTCCGCCGTACCGTTGATAACGGCCATGATTTCCGCATGGATGCGCTCCATGGCTTCAATGAAGCGGTCCAGCTCCTCCTTGGGTTCAGATTCCGTAGGTTCCACCATCAGGGTTCCCGGAACGGGGAAGGACATGGTGGGACCGTGGAAGCCGTAGTCCATGAGACGCTTGGCGATGTCATCCACGGTGAGTCCGGCGTCATGGGTGAGCTGGCGCGGGTCCAGAATGCATTCATGCGCTACGAGTCCCTTGTTGCCGGAGTAGAGAACCGGGAAGAGGTGGCCGAGCTTTCTGGCGATGTAGTTGGCGTTCAGGATGGCCATTTCCGTGGCTTCCTTGAGGCCTTCCGGTCCCATCATGGACAGATACATCCAGCAGATGGCGGCAATGGAGGCGCTGCCCCATGGGGCGGAGGCCACGGCTCCTTCTTCATGGCCCAGAACGAGGTGGCCCGGCAGGAAGGGGACGAGGTGTTCCGCCACGCCGATGGGGCCGATGCCGGGACCGCCGCCGCCGTGTGGCATGGCAAAGGTCTTGTGCAGGTTCAGGTGGCAGACGTCGGCGCCGATGCGGCCGGGGCAGGTCAGACCTACCTGGGCGTTCATGTTGGCGCCGTCCATGTACACCTGGCCGCCGTTGGCGTGGACGATGTCGCAGAGTTCCCTGATGGTCTGTTCATACACTCCGTGCGTGGAGGGGTAGGTGACCATGATGCAGGAGAGGTTATCCCGGTGGGCTTCCGCCTGGACCTTCAGGTCTTCCATGTCAATGTTGCCGCCTTCGTCGCATTTGACGGGCACCACCTTGAGTCCGGCCATGGCGGAGGAAGCGGGGTTCGTTCCATGGGCGGAGGTGGGGATGAGGCACACGTCCCGGTGGCCTTCCCCGGCGTGCTTCTGGTAGCGGCGGATGGCCAGCAGGCCCGCGTATTCCCCTGCCGCGCCCGCATTGGGCTGGAGGGAGACGGCGGCGAAGCATGTGATTTTCGCCAGGCGGTCAGCCAGGACGGTGAGCATTTCCCGGATGCCTTCCGACTGGTCTTCCGGAACAAAGGGGTGCAGGGAGCTGGTTTCCGGCCATGTGATGGGGATCATCTCGGAGGCGGCATTCAGCTTCATCGTGCAGGAGCCCAGCGGGATCATGGCTTCATTCAGGGCCAGGTCACGGGATTCCAGACGGCGGATGTAGCGCATCATTTCCGTCTCGGAGTGGTAGGAGTTGAAGGCCGTTTCCGTGCAGAAGGGGGTCTGGCGGGTATGGACAGGGGCCCAGGCGGGAGTCTCGCAGCAGCAGGGAACAGAAGTTTCCGTGCCTGCAAGAGCTGAGGCCAGCGCCGCTACGTCTGCGCAGGTGGCGGTTTCATCCAGGGAAATAGTGACGTGGTCGGCATCCACCTTGCGGATGTTGTAGCCCGCTTCCAGGGCTTTCCGCACCATGGCGTCCGCCTGACCGGGGACGGTCAGCAGCAGGGTGTCAAAGAAATCCTTGTTTTCAATGGTGATGCCGGCTTTCGTGAGCGCCTTGTACAGGCTTTTGGCTTTCCGGTGGATTTCCGTGCCGATGCGCTTGAGGCCTTCCTGCCCGTGGTATACGGCGTAGAAGGCGGCCAGCACGGCCAGAAGCACCTGGGCGGTGCAGATGTTGGAGGTGGCCTTGTCACGGCGGATGTGCTGTTCCCGCGTTTGGAGGGCCAGGCGGTAGGCCGGGCGTCCCTGGGTGTCTATGGACATGCCGATGAGGCGTCCGGGCATGCGGCGCTTCAGGGCGTCCGTGCAGGACATGTAGGCGGCGTGGGGGCCTCCGAAGCCCATCGGGACGCCGAACCGCTGCGTGTTGCCGATGCAGATGTCAGCGCCGAAGGCGCCGGGTTCCCGGATGACGGTGAGGGCCATCAGGTCCGCCGCCACGACGCAGAGCGCGCCTGCGGCGTGCACGCGGGAGAAAAAGTCCGTGTAGTCACAGATGCGGCCGAGCGTATCCGGGTATTGGACAAGCACTCCGGCCAGGTCTGCGCCGATGGATGCAGGGTCAAAGGAGGTCCAGTCCCCCACCATGATGTTGACGCCCTGGAAGGCGGCGCGGGTGCGGATGACGCTAATGGTCTGGGGATGGCAGGTGTCCGCCACAAAGAAGGTGTTTGCCTTGGGCCGGGCGTTCCGGCACATGGTGACGGCTTCAGCCGCCGCGGTGCCTTCATCCAGAAGGGAGGCGTTTGCCACCGGAAGCCCCGTCAGGGAGGAAACCATGGTCTGGAAGTTCATGAGCATTTCCAGGCGGCCCTGGGCGATTTCCGGCTGGTAAGGGGTGTAGGCCGTGTACCAGCCGGGATTTTCCAGTACGTTGCGCAGAATGACGGAGGGCGTGATGGTGCCGTAGTACCCCTGGCCGATGAAGGTTTTCAGCAGTTTGTTTTTCCGGAGGATGGCGCGGAGTTCCGCCAGGGCGTCCGTTTCCGATTTGGCCGCGGGCAGGTCCAGGAGGGCCTGCATCCGGATGTCTGCGGGAACGATGTCCGCAATGAGTTCGTCAAGCGTCTGGTACCCGAGGGCGTTGAGCATCTCGCGGCGTTCTTCCCCCTGGGGGCCGATGTGCCGGCTGGCAAAGTCTGAGTTGGTTTTCATGTGGTGTCTGGCAGGTATGGGCCCGGCCGTGGGGCCGGGTTAAATTAAAAGGCCCCGGGATGGAATCACCGGGGCGGGGGGAGGAAGGAATGGGTCAGGAGCAGTATTCCTCGTAGTCCGTGGCGTTCATCATGTCTTCCGTTTCCGTGGGGACGTCCAGGCGGATTTTGTACAGCCAGCCTGCGCCGTAGGGATCGGAGTTGATGAGGGAAGGATCATTGGAGAGTTCTTCATTCACTTCCAGAATCTCACCGGAAACGGGAGTGTATACGTCGCTGGCAGCCTTGACGGATTCCACAACGGCGACGGGGTCGCCGGCGGCAACGGTGGCGCCTACTTCGGGGAGGTCTACAAAGACTACATCGGAGAGTTCGGCCTGAGCATGGTCTGAAATACCGATGGTGCCGATGTCTCCGTCAATTTCAACCCATTCATGGTCTTTGGAATACAGCAGGTTTTCTGGTACGTCGTGCATAAGATGTAATTGTTTGAGATGAGAGTGTAGTAAAATACGGTGTTTGTCAGTTTATTTCTGCGCAGTAGTGTCAGCCTTTCTTATAAAAGGGTTTTTTAACTACCACGGCGGGGAATTTTCTTCCCCTTACGTCAATTTCCAGCTCCGTGCCGACCTTGGCATGGGCGACAGGCAGGTAGGCCAGGGCAATGCCCTTCATCAGTGAAGGAGAGAGCACGCCGCTGGTAAGTTCTCCGATGGCTTCTCCTCCGGGAACGTGAACGGTATAGTGGGCGCGGGGAGGGGCTCCCTTGCCGGTGTATTCAATAGCCACCAGGCGCTTGCTGAGGCCATTGGCTTTTTGTTCACGAAGAATGCCGGCGCCGATGAATTCCGTATCCAGCGCGCAGAAGAAGCCGAGCCCGGCTTCCAGGGGCGTTTTGTCCGGAGCGAGGTCGGAACCGTTCAGAGGATAGCACATTTCCAGGCGCAGGCTGTCGCGTGCGCCCAGCCCGCAGGGCTTGGCTCCTGCGTCAAGAAAGGCTTCAAACCATTTGACGCCTTCCCCGGCCGGGCAGAAGAATTCAAAACCGTCTTCCCCGGTATAGCCGGTGCGGCAGACGATGAGGTCCGTTCCATCCACCGTGATGCGGGAAATGCCGTTGCGGGGAGGAAGTTCCACGCCGGGAATGACGCGGGCGAAGACTTCCCCGCATTTGGGACCCTGGACGGCCAGGCCCACATATTCGTCGGAGTGGTTTTCCAGGACCACTTCCGCGGGTTTGTGGGCGGAGAGCCAAGCAAAGTCTTCATCAATCTTGGAGGCGTTCACCACCACGAAGAAGGTTTCCGGTTCCATCCGGTACAGGATGAGGTCATCAATGACGCCCGCCTGCTCATTAAGCATGATGGAGTATTGCCCCTGGCCGATGTCCAGCTTGTTGATATCATTGGTCAGCATGGAGTTCAGCCATGCCGCGGCTGCGGCGCCGGCTACCGTGAACTGGCCCATGTGGGAGATGTCAAAGATGCCGCAGGCTTCGCGCACGGCTTTGTGTTCGTCCAGGATGCCGGTGTATTGCACCGGCATGTTCCAGCCGGCGAAGGGGACCATTCTGGCACCCAGTTCAACGTGCTTGGCGGCCAAAGGTGTGGATTTGACGTCGGAATCAGTCATGAGGCGATGTGAAGGTTATGAGCAATCTGCTCTCTGCATTACGAAAAGTCAATGGAATTCCGGGAAAGCTTTGGGCTAAACATTGAAGCGGAATTCGACTACGTCTCCGTCCTTGACGACATATTCCTTTCCTTCAATGCGCAGCTTGCCGTGTTCCCGCGCTCCGGCCTTGCCGCCGCAGGATACCAGGTCATCGTAATGCACCACTTCCGCGGCGATAAAGCCGCGTTCAAAATCCGTGTGGATGACGCCCGCCGCCTGAGGGGCCTTGGCCCCGGCCGGGATGGTCCAGGCGCGCGTTTCCTTGACACCGGTGGTGAGGTAGGTACGCAGGCCCAGCAGATGGTACACGGCGCGGATGAGGTCGGAAACGCCGGAGTCCTGTACGCCCAGGGATTCCAGGAATTCGCGGGCTTCCTCTTCCGAGACGTCGATGAGCTCTTCCTCAATCCGGGCGGAGATGACGATGGCTTCCGCATTGTGGTGTTCCGCCACGTATTTCTTCACCTGGGAGACGTAGGGGTGCGCGTCCGGGTTGTTGATGGCGTCCGCCAGTTCGTCTTCATTCACGTTGCAGGCAAAAATGCTCTTTTTGTCTGAAAGGAGCTGGAAGGAATGGAGAAGCTTGCGTTCGTCGTCATCCAGCTGCGCTTCAAAGGTGAGAGCCGGATTGCCTTCATTCAGGTGGGGCAGAAGCTTGGTGATGAGGGCTACCTCCGCCTTGGCTTCCTTGTCTCCGCTGCGGGCCTTGCGCTCCCGGGAGGAAAGCCTTTTGTCCATGGCGGCGATGTCCGCCAGGATGAGTTCCGAGTTGATGATTTCGATGTCGCGCAGGGGATCCACGGAACCTAGTTCGTGGATGATGTCGTCATTGTCAAAACAGCGGACCACTTGCACGATGGCGTCCACTTCCCGGATATTCGCCAGGAACTGGTTGCCCAGGCCCGCGCCTTCAGAGGCCCCTTTCACGAGGCCGGCAATGTCCACGAATTCAATGAGCGTGGGAATGATCTTTTCAGAGCCGGACATGTCGGAAAGCACCTGCAGGCGTGCGTCCGGCACGGTCACCATGCCCACATTCGGGTCAATGGTGCAGAAGGGGTAATTGGCCGCCTGGGCCTTGCGGGTTCTGGTGACCGCATTGAAGAGGGTGGATTTGCCGACGTTGGGGAGACCTACAATACCTGCCTGTAACATAGGCAGGACTGATAGCGGGTCACGCCGTGAAAGTCAAATACCAATTGCCGCCGGGTGCCTATGCGGCGTCACCCAGGGCCCATTTGAGCAGGTTTTCCGATTCCGTCCAGATGCGGGACGGATGGCAGCCGAGGACCACGACGATGACATGGCGGCCATTGAAGCCGGCGGAGGAGACCAGGCAGCGCCCTGCGGCGTTCGTGTACCCGGTTTTCATGCCGGTGACCCAGGAGTGCTGGGAAAGCAGCTTGTTGGTGTTCCTCAGGAGAAGCGTCTTGCCGTTGGCGCGGGTAAAGGCGTACTGGCGTTTGCAAATGATGCTGCGCAGTTCCGGATTGCGGTAGACGTAATAGGCGCAGCGGGCCATGTCAATAGCAGTGGAGTACTGGTCTGCGGGAAGGCCGTTGGGATTGACGAAGCGGGAATTATACATGCCCATCTGGCGGGCCTTGGCGTTCATCAGTTGGGCAAAACGGGGGACGGAGCCGGCCGTGTCGCGGGCCAGGGCCACCGCTACGTCATTGAAACTGCGGACCATCAGGGCATTGAGAAGTTCCCGGCGGGAATAGACTTCTCCGGCGCGGAAACCCAGCTTGGTGGGGTCCGCCTTGGTATCGGAAGGCTGGATGACCACTTTTCTGTCCAGGCTGCCGTGTTCCAGCACGACCATGGCCGTTACCAGTTTCTGGGTGCTGGCTACCTGGCGGTGCTGGAGGCCGTTGTGGGAGAAAAGCACTTTTCCGGTGAGTGCATCCATGACGCAGGCGCTGGCGCAGCGCGGTGTGCGCGGAGCACTGGGCGGAATGGCCACCGGGCGCGTGGGGAAATTGGCGGGGCGGGGAAGAGCGTGGGCAACGGGCTGGGAAAGCTGTGGGGGGACAGGCGTTGCCAGGGGGATGTAATCACTTGAATCCCCATACGATTGGCAGCTCGTTGAGCTCAGGCAAAGGGTGAATCCTGCGAGAAGGGCGAACAAACGCATGTCTTGTTGCTACAGTAAGAAGTTTCATTCATCAAGCCCAAACTCCGCATTTGAAAGGGGGATTGGACAAAAAAAGGCCGCGGGTTGTTTGATCCGCGGCCTTTTCTCTCTATTAACTACCTATGGAACCAAAAACCACCCTGGACGGATTTTGAGTTACTTTTCCCACCCGTCGGATAGATCTTGTAAATAATGAGACTTTCTCCTGTGAAAAGACGTTCAAAATATGTCCGTGGACAGTAATTTTTTTAGGAAGTATTCTGATACATTTACAATTATAATTGAATATAAATATGTTATTATGAACTTTTGCGTGCGTTTTGAGTGTTGGGGAATGAAGACTTCCGGAAGGGCGTTGTTTCTTCCCTTTCTGATCTTTTTATTTCTGGAATAATAATTGTTAGGAACAGGATCGGAGGTTGTTTTGCGATGTTTAAGGGCGTTCGTCTTGCGTCCGGAACCGAAGGTTTTTTATGCCGGAAGGAGCCCGGAACCAAAGAAAAAAGTCATTGCGGAACATAGGTGATTATGATTGTCTACTATAAATTCTCTTCATGATGAAAGTTCCCGTTATACTCCTGTCTCTAGTGGCCGCCTGCGTGGCCGGCGCCGAAATTCTTCCCTTCAGTACACCGTGTTTTGATACCAAAAGATGTGCGGACAAAGCCAAGTCCTCCTTGTCCATGGAGCAGAAGGAAACTTGCGTGGAAGTGAAACTTGCGGATGGGGGAAACAACATGGAGATCATGATTCCCTTCCGTGACAAGAATGGTTACAGCAACCTGGCTGTTTTTGAAAAGGCGTTTGCCAAGGAAAACATTGCCAAGAAGCTGGATCTTCTGAAAAAGGTGGAGCCCCGTCTGGTTAAAACCATTATCCGCGGCAAGGAAGTAAAGTGCCCGGTGCTGCCGCTGGTTTCCCCCATCAAGGGGGAGGATGGACTGATGCTGGCGTTTTTCCTGGCGTCTTATGAGAAAATAGATTTCAAGGCCCAGCAGGAGGGCCGTTTCCAGAAGAAGAGGAATCCGGATGACATCAAGTTTGTGTACGGAGTAATTTTTGAAATTTCCGACCCCGTATCCAAGGAAAAGGTGGCCTCCCCGATCAAGTGGGAGCAGGCGGAAACCGTGTCCGCCTGGATTGACGCCGTGCGCAAGGAGGTCAAGCAGTAGGGGACCTTACGGTTTGCAGGCTATTTTAACGCAGGCTGTCTCCGGAGGGTGGCAGACTGCGTTCTGTTTAGCGTTCCTTGCGGTTGATGGAAAAGTATCCCCCGGCGTCCGGCGTGATTTGCCCTGTAACTTGCATTCTGGCCAGCAGCGGAGTGATGGCGCATGCCGGTTTTCCCAGGGCGGCGCATAGGGTGTCAATGGTATTGAAGCCCAGCCTTATGGCATGGAGGGTTTCCTCTTCCTCCGGCGTGGGGGCAGCGGGACGTGCGGCAGGAGAAGGAGAGTGCGGAGAGAAAAGGGGCAGGCCCTGTTCCGGCGCCGTCCATTTCATGTCGTGAAGGATGTCGGAGGCGTTGGTGGCCAGCGTGGCTCCGTCCCGGATGAGGGCATGACAGCCGTCGGAAGAATGGCGGTCAACCGGGCCGGGAATGCAGAAAACGTCCCGCCCCTGTTCACCTGCCATCCGTGCCGTGATCAGGGCTCCGCTGCGTCCGGAAGCTTCCACCACCAGCGTGGCCTGGCTCCAGCCGCTCACGATGCGGTTGCGCATGGGAAAGGTGGTGCGGGATGGGGGCATGTCCATGGGTAATTCGGAGACCACCGCTCCATGGCCTTCCGCGATGCGCCGCGCCAGGTTTTTGTTTTCCTGGGGGTAGAGTCTGTTGAGGCCTGCGCCGATGACGGCAATGGTGCGGCCCCCTGCATCCAGGGAGCCCAGATGGGCTTCCGTATCCACGCCGCGCGCCAGGCCGGAAATGACGGTTACTCCGGCTTCCGCCAGGTCATGGGAGATGGTTTTAGCGCATAGCCTGCCGTAGTGGGTAGCCATCCGGGAGCCTACGACGGCGATGGAACGTTCGGAGTCCGCCTGAGTCCAGGCCCCCCACGAGTAAAGGACGATGGGCGCGTCCGGAAGGTAGCGCAGGGCGGCGGGATAGGCGGCGTCAAAGACCGTGGTAATTGCGGCACCCGCCTTGTCCGCCAGTTCCAGTTCCCGGTATGGGTTGGCAATGCTCCGCCAGGAGGAGATGAGGCGTGCCAGTTGCTGCCCGATGCCGGGAATTTCCGCCAGCATGGAGGCTGGGGCTTCCAGAATCGGTTCAGGGGAGGCGAATACCTGCATGAGGCGCGTGACCCTGACCGGGCCCAGCCCCGGGATCAGGTTCAGGGTGATGGCGGCTTCCTGCGGCGTCATGAACGGGATGCCAGTTCCTTGTAAACGTCAAGATGGGCCTGAATCATATCCTCTATATTATAAGGGGAGGGGATTTGCCGGGGCAGAGGGGGCGGCTGGGCGTACCACCGGGCCAGCAGGGCGGCCATGGCGGAGGTGTCCCCCACGCTGATGTTTCCTTCCGGCAGGAAGGCGTCCAGCTGTTCCTTGACGCCGCCGTGGGCGTATCCGGCGACGGGCCTGCCCAGGGCGAGCGCTTCCAGGGTTGATTTGCCGAAGGCCTCCGGACTCCGGGTCAGGGAGAGGGTGACGGAGCACGTGGAAATGATGTCCCTCAGGTCCTGGCGGTGGCCCGTCCACGTGAAGGCATGGGAGACGCCGGCGCGTTCAATTTCCCGGAGGACTTCATTTTTATATTCTTCCTTTCCCTTTTTGGTTTCTCCCACGATGACGGCGTGGGCCGGGATTCCCTGTTCCAGAAGTTTTCTGATGACGGGGATCAGGTCCAGCTGGCCTTTCAGGCGCGTGATGCGGCCCGGCAGGCACAGGGTGAATTTCCCTTTGAGCTCCGGATAGGCCATGTACCAGCCCGTGAGCCATTCGCGGGAGGGGGAATAACCCGGATAGTGCTGCTCCGGGGAGATGGCGTTGGGGATGACTCTGATGCGGTCTTCAGGGGTGGACGGGTAATGGGAGAGGATGTAGTCCCTGATGCAGTTGGATACGGCAATCACCCGTTCTCCGCGGCTCATGATGGCGGAGTACCTGTTGACGGAGTAGAAGCCGTGAACGCTGGTGACGAGGCCGGGGCGGTCTTCCGGCGGCAGTTTTTTCCATGCCAGGTATCCCACCCAGGCGGGAACGCGGGAATGGAGGTGCAGGATGTCCGGCCTGATGGCCTGGAGCAGTGCGCGGAGGGCGCCGATGCGGAAAAAGGTGGCGAGGCTTTTCTTGCCGATGGGCATCAGGATATGGCGGGAGCCTTCCTTTTCCAGCTGGGGAACCAGGCGGCCGCCTGCGGAGACAACGATGTTTTCCGCGCCCCGCGCGGCAAGGCCGCTGCCCAGTTCCATGACGACTTGTTCCACGCCTCCAGACTCCATGGAGGGGACGAGATGCACTATTTTCATAAGGCGCGGTATTGGGGGAAGAATCTGGTGATGATGTAGTCTGCGGCGCGGTCCGCCTCCAGGAGGGGGGCGCCGGGTGTTGCCAGGTGAAAGCCGTTCTTTTTCCATTCCCGGTATCCGGTGACCAGGCCCTCCTTTTCCAGCATTTCCAGGCCGGAGAGGATGCGGGATTTACGTTTGCCGCTGCGGCGCGGAACGGCCAGGACGCCTACGGGAGCGCCTGCGCCCAGCGCTTCATACACCATGGAGACGCTGTCCTGGCTGACCCATGTGGCGGAAGCGTGCGCCAGATGCCGCGCCACCCAGCCCGGCTGCGTTTCCTCCACGGGAACGACGGTGATTTCCGGAACGGCTGTCTGGATTTTTTCTGCAAAGCCCTCCGGAGTCCGGCGCGAGGTGGTCAGCACGATGTTGCCCGGTGTCCGGATGCTGATGTCTGAAAGCTGGTTGAGCATGGCTTCGTCATCCCAGTCAAAGTCTTTGCTTGGCCCTCCGATGAGGATCAGCGTAATGTCCTTCGGGATGGAAGGGTCCGGCCTCATGGGATGGAGCGCTCCCCGGGTGGGGAAGATGCCCGTGTCCGTATAGTCGCGTGCGGGGCGCAGGTCATGGCG
This sequence comes from Akkermansia muciniphila, assembly GCF_002884975.1. Classification (NCBI taxonomy): domain Bacteria; kingdom Pseudomonadati; phylum Verrucomicrobiota; class Verrucomicrobiia; order Verrucomicrobiales; family Akkermansiaceae; genus Akkermansia; species Akkermansia muciniphila. Next base: position 168,344 of record NZ_PJKB01000002.1, read on the forward strand.
CGGAATGAGGCAGAGGTCAAAAAAGGTGCAGGGGAGCGTGGGTTTCATGCACAGGACGGCCCGGGTCTTGAAATGGTGGCGTGCGCAGATGAGCGGGATATGCGTGCCATGCCCGGCGGAGATGAACAGGTCCGGCCGCGGCGTGTCGCTTCCGGAGACGGTCTTCCGGATTTTCCCCAGGAGGGAAAGTCCTTGCAGGTCCACCGTCTCCACGGTGCCCCCCGCCTTGGCGATCAGGGCCTGGGCCAGCCCCAGGGACTGGTTGAGGTGGCCCTGTTTCCCATCGCTCAGAATCCGGATGTTCATATAGGTTTATTATGAGACGGAGGAAGTGTGCAGGCAATCCAATTTCCACCGGAGTGAAGAAAATTCTTGGTGGAAGGGGCGCTCTTGTCCATGATGCGGGCGTGCTGACGCCGGATCCCGCTGTGATTAAAGATTCCCTGTGCGCCGTATCCCGGCTGCTGGGGTTTTCCGGCTGCCGCGTGGCCCGGGCCGGAAAGAGTCCGCATGCGGAAAAATTATTCCAGTGGCTGGAACGCGGGTGGCACGCGGGAATGGAATGGATGGCGCGTTCCCCGGAGAGGCGCGTGGATCCCGCGGAAGTCCTTTCCGGCTGCCGTTCCGTCATTTGCCTGTCCTATGATTACGACAGTTCCCGGGAGCGGCCGGAAGAGCAGGGAAGCATCTGCCTGTACGCGCACGGAAAGGATTACCACGGCATTCTGGAAGAGAAGCTGGCGGACTTGCTGGAACTGCTTTCCATTTACGGAGGGGAGCACAAGGGGTATGTGGACGCCGGCCCGGTCATGGAACGGGACCACGCGGAGGCTTGCGGAGTGGGGTGGCGCGGGAGAAGCGGCCTGATCGTGCGCAGGAAGGGCGGCTCCCGTTTTTTTATCGCCACCGTGCTGACCACGCTGGAACTGGAGCCGGACGCTCCGGTCTCCCACGGATGCGGAAGCTGCCGCCGCTGCGCGGACCTGTGCCCTGCGGGCGCGATCATGGAAAACGGGCAGGTGGATGCCGGGAGGTGTCTCTCCTACTGGACGATTGAACACCGGGGTTCCATTCCGGAGGAAATACGCCCCCTGATAGGCTCGCGCCTGTACGGGTGCGATACCTGCGTGACGGTCTGCCCCTGGAACGGAAAGCCCCTGCCGGATGCGGATGAACGGTTCCGCATGTCCCGGTACCTGGCCTCCGTACCTCTGCGCGATCTGCTTTCTCTGGATGCCAGTGGTTTTGCTGCCCTGTTCCGGAATTCCCCCATGAAAAGAATCAGGAGGGAGGGGCTGCTGCGCAACGGATGCATTGTCCTGGGGAATACCGGGACGCCGGAGGACATTGATTTTTTAAAGGCGCTTTCCGGGGAGTCTTCCCTGGTGGCGGAACATGCCTCCTGGGCCGTGGAGCGCATCCTCCGCCGCCATGGGCCCGGTGCAGGACCAAGCGCCGCAAGAGATTAAAAATAGAAAAAATGATGTTTTGCTCTTGTCAAAACCTCAATTTATGGTATCCATCTTGCCCCAAGCAATAGCTCTGCGCGAGGCAGAGAAAAATAACAGCTAGCAAATCCAATCCATTATGGCACGCCTTTTCGGTACAGAAATACCCAACGAGAAGCGCATCGAGGCTTCCCTTCCGTATATTTACGGAATCGGTAGCTCGACTTCTAAGAGAATCCTGGAACAAGCAGGCATCAATCCCGACATTCGTACGGGACAGCTTACCGACGAACAACTCACGAAGATTGTTCAAGTGATCACCACCGACGGCATCCTGATTGAAGGTGACCTTCGTCGTGAAAAGCAATCCATTCTCAAGCGTCTGACTTCCATTAACTGCTATCGCGGTCAGCGTCACCGCCGCGGCCTTCCGGTTCGTGGACAGCGTACCCGCACGAATGCCCGCACCCGTAAAGGCAAGAAGAAGACTGTTGGCGCGCAGGCCAAGAAGAAGTAATCCGCCAACCTGAATTTTACTATATAGCTTTACTATGGCTAGCGAAGAAATCACCAACGAAACCGCTGAACAGCCCGTGGAAACGGCAGCTCCCGCTCCCGCTCCGGTCGCTGAAACTCCGGCCGCCGCTGCTTCCGCTCCTGAAGAAACCACCAAGAAGCCTGAACCCCGCAAGGACATTTTTGCGGAACTCGGCCTTGGCGGCGATGACGACAAGCCCAAAATCCTGAAGGCCAAGGGCAGCAAGAACGTTTCCTCCGGCGTGGTTCATGTTTCCTCCACGTTCAACAACACCGTCGTGACCGTGACCGACCAGCGCGGCAACGTGATCGGCTGGTCCTCCGCCGGCAAGATGGGCTTCAAGGGCTCCCGCAAGAGCACGGCTTACGCCGGCCAGGTGGTATGCCAGGATGCCTGCCGCCAGGCCATGGGCCACGGCCTGCGTGAAGTTGAAGTGCGCGTGAAGGGGCCGGGCTCCGGTCGTGAATCCGCCGTGCGTGCCGTGCAGACGATTGGTATTGAAATCACCTCCATCAAGGACGTGACCCCCATTCCCCACAACGGCTGCCGTCCTCCGAAGGCCCGCCGCGTCTAATTGAATCCTTTTACCTATAGATCTAATATATCATGGCTCGTTATACCGGTCCCCGCGATAAAGTGTCCCGCCGTTTTGGCGTTGCTCTTTTCGGTTCTACCAAGGCTCTTGAAAAGCGCCCCTTCCCCCCCGGCCAGCATGGCATGCGCGCCGGCCGCAAGAAGAAGTCCGACTACGGCGTGATGCTTGCAGAAAAGCAGAAGCTGCGTTTCCAGTACGGTGTGCTTGAAGGCCAGTTCCGCAAGTATTATGCAGAAGCTGCCCGCCGCCGCGGCATTACCGGCGACATCCTGCTTCAACTCCTTGAACTCCGCCTGGACAATGTTGTGTACCGCCTCGGTTTCAGCAACACCCGCGCTGGCGCCCGTCAGCTCGTTTCCCACGGCCATATTACCGTGAATGGCAAGAAAACGAACATCGCTTCCTACTCCTGCCGTCCCGGCGACGTGATCGCCGTTGGAGGCAAGGCCTCCTCCCAGCAGCTTGCCACCCGTTCCCTTGACCTGACCCAGGCCACGGTGGTTCCGGACTGGCTGGAATGCGACCGTGACAAGCTCACGGGCAAGGTTGCGCGTGTACCTTCCAAGGAAGAGATTGCTCCCATCGTCAACGAGCAGCTCATCGTGGAATTCTACTCCCGTTAATCTTATCTCCTTCTGGATTTGCTTCAAAACCCCGGTTGCCTTTCGGCGGCCGGGGTTTTGGGCGTTTAAGGGAGAGTTGAGAGTTGAGAGTTGAGAGTTGAGAGTTGAGAGTTGAGAGTTGAGAGTTGAGAGTTGAGAGTTGAGAGTTTGGGGCGGGGGGTATAGGATGGACGGCATGACGGATGATTTGAACGGGAGGGGCGTGGCCCTCTTTGATATGGACGGAACGCTGCTGCCGTGGGATACGCAGTATGTTTTTTCCTGTTTCGTGGTGAGGCGCCATCCATGGCGGCGTCTGCTGGTGTTGCTTTTCCTGGCCTGTATCCCTCTTTACATCCTGGGAATATGGGATGAAAACCGGATGAAGCGGGCTTACCTCATTTACCTGTGGGGCCTGCCCGCGGAAACGGTGGCGCGGTATGGAAAAGAGTTCGGGCTTCTGGCGCAGGAATGGATTTATCCTGAATTGAAGGAACGGCTGCAAGAACATCAGAGGAATGGAGACCTGTGCCTCATGGTTTCCGCCTCCCCCACGTTTTATGCGGAACCCCTGGGGGATTTGCTGGGATTTGACGGCGTTCTGGGAACGGATGTTCTGCTGGAGAGCCGCATGCCGGCGATGCCGGAATTACCTGCCGGCAACAACAAGGGATGCGTGAAGGTGGAGCGTTTGCGTGCGCAGGGCGTTCTGCCGGAGCACGGTGTGCTGCAAAACTCCACCGCCTACAGCGACAGTTCCGCGGATATGCCCATGCTGCTTTCCTGCGGGCGGCGCGTGCTGGTGAATCCGTCCCTTTCCCTGAAGGAAGACGCGCGGCTGGCCGAGGCGGAATGTCTTTATCCTCCTACTCCATGGAATGGGAAGTGTGACAAGATATGGAAAATCTTTCTTTTTGTCATAGGGATGAATAATATAAGTGATTGTAATAGAGTTGATAGCTAAACATGTGGGAGAAAAGGCTTTACATTTGTGACGGAAATGTTTCACTTTTCTTAACAAGGGGGAAAAGGTATTTTTCTTTCCTTGTTAGCAAATCAACAATTAATACCCTAACCAAGTAATAGTCATGCAAACCAAGAACATCATCACTGTGGCAGCGGCTGTGGCATCTTTTGCCGGCGCTGCTTTTGCGGGGACTCCCGTTACGGTTGTTACTCCCACTCCGGTGGCGACTGTCAGTCCGTGGTCCGGCGATATCTATGCCGGTTACGCTTCCAATTACACCAGCCGCGGCATCGTGGCTTCCCACGCCTTGGTGGGAGGGGATAGTGTTATCCCTGCCGGTGTAAACCTGAATTACAAGCTGAGCGACGCCAACTCCATTGTCGGCGCTGCTTCCTACACCTCCCTGACCTCCGGTCACGAGCTGCTTGGCAACAAGGATATTGCGTTCCACAATGAAACCAATTTCAACCTTGGCTGGAAGAACCAGGACGGTCTGCTGAAGAATCTGTCCACTACCCTTGGCTGGAATCTGATTCATGGCGGCCTGCTCGGCAACTTCGCCAAGTATGACTACAGCAACGTTCTTGCCAACGGCACCGTTGGCCAGCGTCACGCTCATTCCGTAGCCCAGGAATTCTATCTGAACCTGAACTATGACCTGTGCAACAGCTGGTTCGCCGGTGTGACCACGAGCTATGGCTTCCAGGGCATGACCGGATGGTGGTTCCAGCCGTATGTGGGTTGGAAGGCCTCCATCTGCCCCGCCACGGACATCATGATCACGGGCGGCATGTCTGCTACTGCCGGTTACTTTGACAGCAAGTCCGCTTTCATGGCCAATGGCTCACAGGCTTGGTGGGTGAAGGTTGAAATGCCTGTCAAGCTGGGTGTGCAAAACCTGGCCGTCGTTCCCTTCGTCAGCTTCAACTGGGCCGGCAACGGCGCCCTGAAGGCTAACAAGCAGTTCGTGGAAGGCAGCAAGCCCTACAAGAACTTCGGCGTGGTGGCTGGTGCCAACCTCGTTTACTCTTTCTAAGCCATCCGGCTTACGATTGAATCATGTTTCAGGAGCGGCGGAGCAATCCGCCGCTCTTTTTGTTCTTTGTTCAGATTCCCGGGAGGAAGGGACACAGGCAAAGCGGCAATCCCTGCACAAAAGCCCGGTTCAGTCCTGTTTATTCTTTCTGGAATGAATGCCTTTCAGCTGGATGAAGCCCCCGGAGCGGAGAAGAATGTTCCTGCGTCTTTTTTGCTTGTTGCCAGCGGGAGCATTTTTATTCAGAATGTTGCAGCACCGTAGTTCCGAGTTTATGCATTTTTCCTTTTCTTCTGCTCTTGGAGCGGTTCTGGCCGTTTCCATTTCAACTTCCCTGGCGGAGTCACGCATTCCGGAGGCTCCTTCCGATCCGCCCCTGAGACCCGTGAGCGGCAGTTTGAAGGCGGGCTATTCCACCAACTATGAGTTCCGCGGTTTGATTCCCGGAGGGTGCAATCCAACGGCCCCCGTGCGCCTGGACTGGAGGAGCGACCTGAATGACCGGTATTCCCTGATTCTGGCCCTGAAGGAGGAGATATTCCTGGGGCATCCGGCGGTGGACATGGAGAATGAAACGGTGGCCGATCTTGGGCTCCAGCGGAAGTTTGGAAAAGCCACTTACGCCGCGTTATCCCTGCGCATGAATGACGGCGGGATGGCGGGGTTTGCTTCCGAACGCCTGTTCGGCAACGGCGGTACGACGTATGAGTCGGCTCTGGTCCTGCGCCATGACCTGGGCTTCCTGCCCGGTTTTTATGCGCAGGGCAGCGCGGCCTATTCCTTTTACGGCATCACGGGATGGTGGTTTGACATGTGCACGGGATCGGATTTCCGGATGACGGAAAATCTTTACATGGGGTTCAAGTTCGGTGCGGTGCTGAGTTCCTCCTACTGGCCTTCCAGCGGCAATGGCTGGCAGTCCCTGTACGTCCGGGTGACGGCTAATTACCGTTTGTTCGGGAACGTTTTTGTGGAGCCGTTTGTGGGGCTTCACTGGCTTGGCAAGGGCGCCCACGGGGTGAACCGGGTATATGGAAGAACGCTGGTGAAGGGCAATAGCTGGGTGACGGGTGTCAGCCTGGTTTATTCCTTCTGAGCAGAAGGGGCCAGATCCGTACGCATGCGGATCATGTCAATGCACTGCACGCCATTGTCCCAGACGGGTTCCGGATAGTTGTCCGTAAAGTGGTTTTTGATGACGCCCGCCGTCCGGAAACCGCAGCTTTCATACAGGGCCATGGGGCCGGGGGAAGCATCGGACGTTCCCAGTTCCGCATAACGGGCGCCCTTGTCCCTGATGATGTTGAGAGCGTGCAGCACCAGAGCGGTTCCGCAACCCTGCCTTCTGTGTTCGGGAGAGACGGAGCAGTTCATGATTTCCCAGGTGTCATCCGCCGTGCGCCTGATGACGATGGCTCCGGCGAGGAGCCCTCGGCTTCGTGCAACGTATAGTTCGCCGTGGGCCAGATGCTCCGCCACCTGGCGTTCGTCCGGATCAGCATCCAGCAGAAGTTCCATCAGGGGCGCGGGGAGCGGCCACACGGCTGGTTCTTGTGCCACGTGGAAGCGGGGAGGTATTTTCATAAGGGTCCGGATGAAGTCCCCAGGGAATGCCGCAGGCTTCTGCTACTCCTGAAGGGGCATGCGGCTAAGACCTCTCTTCTTATTCTGCGCGCATGAAGATGATGGAGTCCGCCAGCAGTTCCCCCTGGAGGCTGTCCCCCTGGATGACGACGGGCTGCCCGGAGATGATCAGCCCTTTTTCCTTCAGCAGGTCCAGTGCGGTGGAAATCATGCGGGCAGGGTCTTTCAGGAAGGGGGATTCAAAGGCGGTGACGTCACGGGCCAGCGCCAGTTGCCGGACGACGACGGGATCATTGCTGAACGCGAAGATAGCCGCCCGTTCCGGCCTGAGCACGGCGGCCTGCGTGGCGGCCAGGCCGCGGCGGGTGAAGACGACCATGCAGGCGTTTTCTACGGAGTCCGCCAGGGAGATGGCCGCCTTGGTGGCTTTCTGGCGGTCTCCGCTTAGGATGGCGGACGCGGCAAAGTTGAGGTTGCCGGAACGTTCCATGCGGTGGGCGATGGAGTCCAGCACTTCCACGCAGCGCACGGGATAATTGCCCACGGAGGTTTCACCGGAGAGCATGACGGCATCTACCTGTTCAAAGATGGCGTTGGATACGTCCGTGACTTCCGCACGGGTGGGGGTGGGCTGGGTGATCATGGATTCCAGCATGTGCGTGGCTACGATGCAGCGGCGGCCCAGCCTGTGGCAGTGGCGGATGATGCGGCGCTGGATGATCGGAAGTTCTTCAATGCTGACTTCAATGCCCAGGTCGCCGCGCGCGACCATGATGACGTCTGCGGCCAGAATAATGTCATCAATATGGCGGATGGCCTGCTGGTCTTCGATTTTGGCCACAATCTGGGCCCTTCCGCCCAGGGTGTCGATGTGTTCCCGGAGCTGGGCGATGTGGGCGGCGTCCCGGACGAAGGACATGGCTACGTAGTCCGTCTCGCATTCCACGGCCACGGCCAGGTCCGCCAGGTCTTTTTCCGTAAGGGCCGGGAGGCGCAGCGCCACGCCGGGGAGGTTGATGTGGCGGCGGGAGCCGAAGACGCCTTCCGTAAGCACCTTGCAGATGAGCCTGTCCGGGCGCACTTCCTCAATGCGCATGAGGATGCCGCCGTTGTCCACCACCATGGTGTGTCCTGCCTGGACGTCCTGCAGGAGCCCGTCATAGTTCACCGTGGTGGAGAAGGGGAGCTCCGGCTTGGCGGTGCTCAGGCGGATTTCCAGCGTATCCCCTTTTTTCAGGTGATAGGGTTCGGCCAGGTCGCCGGTGCGGATGGAGGGCCCCTGGAGGTCAAAGAGAATAGCTACGTTTGCCTGCAGTTCCGCCGCCTTGCGGCGGATGCGGAACACGACTTCCCTGACCCAGTCGTGTTTGGAGTGGCTCATGTTGAGCCGGAAGACGTTGGCTCCGGCTTCAATAAGCTGGCCCAGCATGTCGGAAGTGTCTGTTGCTGGTCCAATGGTGCAGATGATTTTGGTGGCGCGGGGCCGGGAAGGTGTGCTCATGGTCTTTGTCAGTGCCCATACTGTATCCCAAGGCACATTCAAATGAAGTTTTTTGTGGTACATGGCAGGATTGTTGCATGTCACGGGGCGGCTGCGGGCGCATACTGGCGGCATGAATCAGATCAGGGTTGAATTGATCAACACCGGTACGGAGATTTTGCTGGGGAGTGTTGTGAACACGAATGCCGCGTGGCTGGGCAACAGGCTGTTTGAAGCAGGGTTCCGCGTGGAGAGGCAGACCGTGGTTCCCGACGGCTATGCCATTAATGAGGCCATGAGGGAGAGCGCCCGGCGCGCGGATATTGTGATTGTGAGCGGAGGCCTGGGGCCGACAAGCGACGATGTGACCAGGGAAGCCCTGTGCGACGTGTGCGGCGTGGACATGCACCGTGACGAGCGTGTGGCGGAGGGGTTGAAGAGTTATTTTGAGCGCAGGGGGATTTCCATTGCGGAGTGCAATTTCAAGCAGGCCATGGTCCCGGACGGAGCCGCGGTGCTGGAGAATGCCAACGGAACGGCTCCCGGCCTGGTGATGCCTGCCAGCGGCTCCCTGCCCATGTTTATTTTATTGCCCGGGCCTCCGGGAGAGTTGAGGCCGATGGTGGAGCATTCCGTGATGCCGATGCTGGAAGACCTGGCGGAGAAGGATATTCCCCATTTGCGCGTTTTCCGCCTGGTGGGCATTGGGGAGAGCGATCTTCAGGAGCTGGTGGATGGTTCCCTGCACCAGGTGCCGGGGCTGGAGGTGGCGTATTGCGCGCGCATTGGAGAGGTGGACGTGCGCCTGGTGGGGGATGAGGCGGCTTTGAAACAGGGGGAGGCGCGCCTGCGCATCCTGGCCGGGGCTTATGTGCTGGCGCCCGCAGGGGCTTCCCTGGAGAAGGCCGTAGTGCTCCATCTGGCCGCCCAGGGGCTGAAGGTAGCGACGGCGGAGAGCTGTACCGGCGGCCTGATTGCCAAGAGGATTACGGATGTGCCGGGTTCTTCCGGAGTTTTTGAATTCGGCTGGGTGACTTATGCTGACCGGGCAAAGGAGAAGATGCTGGGAGTGCCGGAGGATGTTTTGAAACTCCACGGGGCGGTGAGCGAACCCGTGGCGAAAGCGATGGCGGAGGGCGCCCTGGACCGCTCCGGGGCGGATGTGGCTGTGGCTGTCAGCGGCATTGCAGGGCCGGGAGGCGGCACGCCGGAGAAACCCGTGGGCACCGTCTGGCTTGCCTGGGCTTTCCGGGGGGGAGAAACGCGGACGGAGATGATGCTTTATCCGCGGGACCGCGATTCTTTCCGGCGGATGGTTTCCCAGAAGGCCCTGGCCGGACTTCTGGACGCCAGAAGAAGGGAGGGCGTCACGGAATGAGGAACCACACGGGGAGTATTCCCGCCTCATGCAGGCCGCTGATGAATTCAAAGATGCCGATGAACCAGATGAACCACAGGGCGTCCACGATGTTGTGCGTAAACGTCGCGGGATTGACGGAGTAGGTGGCGGGCGGCGGCTTTAACCGGGAGAGGGAGGGAATGAAGGAAGGGACGTTCCGGCAGTAGTCCCGGTAGGCGTCTCCGAACAGGGAGATGAGCCGTTCCTGTTCCTTTTTAATGACGGACGGGTAATAGATGCCGAAGGCCAGCGCCGTCAGCAGCGGGATGGTGAAGGTTTCCGTGGCGCAGGCCACGCCTATGCCGCCGATGAAGCTGAAGAAGTAAAGCGGGTTGCGGCACATGGAGTACGGGCCTTCAATGACCAGGACGTTGTTTTTATATCCTGCAATATACAGGGAGCACCAGATGCGGCCAAAGGCGCCTATGCCGGCCATGAAGCAGGCCAGCAACATGAGGCTTTCTTCAATGAGCGGGGACATTTCCCAGCGGGATTCCCCGAAGAGAAGGGCGCAGCCGATGGCGAGACCGAAGAAGAGGGAGATGAGCGTGCGGAGGCGTTCGTTGAGTGATTTGGCGCGGGCTTCCATGATTTAAAGGAATGTAGTGGAAGCATCCTACGGCTCCGGAAAGTGGCATGAAGATATTTTCCGTGACGTTTCTGTCACAAGGGGCATGCAAAAAGGGCCGTGCGCCTTGAACGCACAGCCCTTGAGTAAAAGTAAAGGAGGTTTAAGGAATCAGGCGCGCCTGCGGCGCATCATCAGCGCAGCCAGCCCCAGCAGGCTGAGCGTGGCTGTGGCGGGTTCCGGAACCGCTCCCCCTACCACGTATTGTACCTTGATGGTGTTTCCATCCTTGTAAATGTAGTATTGGCCCTGGTGGTCAGCGGCGTTTCCTTCCATTTTGGCGGAGGCTTTGGTCAGGGAACTTCCGTCCTCTGCCAGGAATTCCCCCAGGGAAACGTCACCCCCGTCAAAGCCGCCGGAATTGATCAGCGTGCGCGTGACAAACTGGAATTCCCCCGCGGCTACATCCGTGGAGGTAGTTGCGAGAAGTCCGGAGACGGAGAAACTTCCCGCGCCCCACATTTTCTGGTCCACGTTCAGGATGCCGCCGATGCCGAAGACGAGCCTGGCGCCGTCGCCGCCCGGATCAATGCCGCAGACATTAAGGTTAAGGGTGCCGTCCAGGGTGATCAGGCTGCTTTTAAAATCTACTTGTCCCAGGCTCAGGGTGGAGCCGGTGCCCACGGTGACATTGCCCGTCCAGCGGGAGCCTCCCACGGTAACGGTGCTGTTGCCCGTCACGGTGATGCTGCCGCCGTCAGAGGTATCTACCAGGCTGCCGCTGACATTGATCGTGCCGGTGTTGGCAAAGATGACGTCAGGACCGGCATTGCCGTTGCGGTTCGGAACTCCATTGCTCCAGTTTCCGGCGTTGTTCACATCATAAGTATTGCCTTCCGTAGGGCCGGCTCCGCCAGTCCATGCAGTGACCATGCTGGCAGCATGGAGTCCGGTGCACAACCCGCAGAGCAGGGCGGCAATGGATAAAGTTTTTTTCATGTTGAAAACAGAGGTGTTTTTATTTGGAATGAGTTCAGACGAGACCGCCGGAATCGTTGCGAACCTATCGGATTAACAATCCGGAGTCAATGGTAAAATTTGGGTTGCAGAGGTTTATATGAAATATACATGCCCATAATGGAGAAAATCTTTGGGTATGTGTCGGATAGGCTTTTTTATTTACTCCCCGCAGTTTCTTGAATTTTACGGCGGATTCAAGTTAAAACTACCTTTCCCGGATTGTTAATCCGCAGAGAAAACGGCCAGGGAGGTTTTAGTTTATTCGTTTTCCTGGTCGTGCTCGTCCGCTTCGCGCGTGGAGAAGCGCATGAGTTCCGCTTCAAAGTGAAGCGGAACGTCCCCCGTGGGGCCGTTGCGGTTTTTAGCCAGGTGAAGGTTGGCCCGTCCGGCCATCTGCTGGCGTTTTTCCTCGTCTTCCGCATAGTAGGCGGAGCGGTAGAGCAGGCCGATCATGTCCGCGTCCTGTTCAATGGAGCCGGATTCACGAAGGTCAGAGATGCGGGGCACGCCCAGGCTGGCTCCCGTGCGGCTTTCCGGGCCGCGGTTGAGCTGGGCCAGGACGATGACAGGGACTTTGAGTTCCTTGGCCAGGGCTTTGAGGCCGGCGGAGATTTCCGCTACTTCTCGTTCACGGCTGTTGGCGGCCTGCTTGGAATGGGAGCGCATGAGCTGGAGGTAGTCCACGCCGATGGCCGCCAGCCCCCCCTGGTCCCGCATGACGCGGCGGGCCTTGGCCCGGAGCTCGTTGATGGAGATGGCAGCGGTATCATCAATAACAAGCTGGGACGCCCCCACTTCCTTGACCGCCTGCTTGAAATGCTTCATTTCCAGTTGGGTGAGATTTCCTCTCTTGATGATTTCCCGGCTGCGGACTCCGGAGCGGGCAAAGAGGAGGCGTTCCACGATCTGGACGGCGGGCATTTCACAGGAGAAGAGCAGCGTGGGTTTTTTCTCATTCAGGGAGATGTGCTCCACGATGTTGAGCAGGAAGGAGGTTTTACCCATGGAGGGGCGGGCGGCGATGATGAACATGTCTCCCGGCTTGAGGCCGTTGCTCTTTTTGTCCAGTTCTTCAAATCCGGTGGTCAGGCCCTGGATTTGCCCTTTGCTGGCAATGAATTTTTCAAAGTTGGTGACAGCCTGCTTGAGGATGTTCGCCAGGCTTTGTTCGTCCTTGGCGCTGTTGTACCGCTCCCGGATCTGGAAGATGTGCGTTTCCACGGAATCCAGCAGTTCCGCTACGTCATCCGGGTTGTCAAAAGCCTGGGTGGTGGATTGGGTGGCTATGTCAATGATGGAGCGGAGGATGAATTTATCCTTCAGTACATTGAGGTAGTGTTCAAAGTACGCTCCGGTGGTGGTGAAGGTGTAGATTTCCGCCAGTCCCGCGCTTCCCCCCACGGCTTCCAGCTGGTGCATGTCTTCCAGCGCCTGGGTGATGGAGACGATGTCAATGGGTTCGTTTTTATTGTAGCGGCCCTGGAAGAGGCGCCATAGCAGTTTGTGTGCAGGCAGGTAGAAGTAGTCTTCCGTCATGCCGATGGTGACGCACTGCCCCACGTAGGTGGCGGGGTCCATGGCCATGAGGGCCAGCACGCCCTTTTCCGGACCGGGAGCCTGGGGAATGTCCCGGAGGTCCAGGGCCGGGGCTTTGCGGGGGGCCTTGGTCAGTTCCAGTGGGGAGGAGGATGGGGTGTCCGTAGTGTCCATGATGCGGCGGCGGGATGGGTGGCATCCGGCGGAAAAGGAATAACACAACCGGAGACTGCGGGCAAAATAAATACTGCCCGCAGTTCAGGAAATTCGGAAAAGGCCTAGGCCCGTCAGCTGGGTGAGCCTCCGTTGTTTTCCTGTTCCTTCCTCAGCCTCAATTGACCGCAGGCGGCGTTGATGTCATGGCCTTTTTCATACCGCATGGTGACGGGAATGCGCGCTTTGTGAACGGCGTCCCGGAAGGCGCGGCAGCGGCCTTCCGAGGGGCGTTCCCAGGGGAGGCCCTCCACGGTGTTGTACGGGATGAGGTTGACCTTGGCATGCAGCTTTTTGGCGATGCGGACGAGGTGGGACGCATCCTTCAGGGAGTCGTTCACATCCTTGATGAGGATGTATTCCAGCGTGGGCATCTGGTTCCTGTGCCGCCCCCATTCCTCCAGCGCGGGGATGAGCTGGGAGAGGGGCCATTTTTTGTTGACCGGCATGATCTGGTCCCTTACCTCGTCCGTGGCTCCGTGCAGGGAGACGGCCAGGCGGATTTGCTTGGGATAGGCGGCCAGTTTTTCCAGTCCGGGAACGAATCCGGAGGTGGAGATGGTGATGTGGCGCGCGCCTATTTCCAGCCCCCGGTGGGAGGTGATGATTTCCAGGGCGTCCAGCAGGTTGTCAACGTTGGAGAGCGGTTCCCCCATGCCCATGAAGACGAGGTTGTTGACCCGTTTTCCGGCGATGGATTCCGCAGAGAGGATTTGCCCGATGATTTCCCCGGTGGTGAGGTTGCGTTTGAGCCCCAGCAGGCCGGAGGCGCAGAATTTGCAGCCGAAGGCACAGCCCACCTGGGAAGAGACGCACAAGGTGACGCGGTCCGATTGTTCCCCGTCTTCCGCAGCGGCGGCGGGAATGATGACGAATTCCACCAGGCTGCCGTCTTCCATTCTGGTGAGGAATTTCCGCGTGGTGTCCGCGGAGCCGTGGATTTCCACGATTTCAGGCGAGTGGAAACGGAAGTTTTCCGCCAGCAGGGTTCTGAGCGCCGGGGAAAGGTTGGTCATGGCGTCAAAGGAGGTGACGCGCTTGCGCCAGACCCAGTCCATGACCTGCTGGACACGGAATTTGGTGTGGCCGTGTTCCGTCAGGAATGCGAGCAGTTTTTCCTCCGTCTGGGCGGTGATGAGGGGGAGCGGGGGCATGGGGAGAGTGGCCCGTTACAGCAGGGAATCTACGTAGCGGTCCCGGTTGAAGGGTTCAAAGTCTTCCGCGCCTTCTCCCGTTCCCAGGAAGGCCGGGGAGATGTGCATTTCATCCATGATGGCTACGGCCACGCCGCCTTTTCCGGAACCGTCCATCTTGGTGATGATGACGGAGTCCAGAGGGGTGGCCTTATGGAATTCCCTGGCCTGGGCCAGGGCGTTCGCGCCCGTGGTGGCATCCACCACCAGCAGGGTGCGGTGGGGCGCGGATGCATCCTGCTTGGCGAGGGTGCGGCGGATTTTGGAGAGTTCCTCCATGAGGTTGTGGCGTGTGTGGAGACGCCCCGCGGTGTCGCAGATGAGGTATTGGAAACCTTCACGGAGGGCTTGCGTGTGGGCTTCATAGCAGACGGAGGCCGGATCCTGGTTGTGGGCTCCCTTGTAGATGGGGATGCCCAGCTTGTCCGCCCAGCTCTGGAGCTGTTCCACGGCGGCGGCGCGGAAGGTGTCCGCTGCGGCCAGGAGAACACGGGAACCCTGTTTTTGCAGCAGGTGGGCCAGTTTGGCGGCGGAGGTGGTTTTACCCGTTCCGTTGACGCCTACCACCAGGATGACCAGCGGCCTTCCTTCCGGAGGAGCGGGCAGGGATGGTGCGGTGGCCGGAAAGGCCTGGCGGAGAACTTCACGGGTGGCTTCCACCAGGTTTTCCGCATCCAGGCCCTTGCTTTCCCTCAGCTGGTCCGCAATGGTCATGGCACGCCTGATGCCGATGTCCGCTGTGACCAAGTCCGCTTCCAATTCGTCCCAGTCTATTTTGGCGCCGCGGGAGAATTTGGTGAAGAGTTTTTTAAAGAATCCAGCCATGGTGCAGGGGATGGGTTACGCCGGGCGTTCCGTTTTTGAGATGCCGGCCAGCACGCCGTTGATGAAGCGGGGGGATTCCGCGGAGGAGAAGCGTTCCGCCAGCCGGATGGCTTCCGAGATGACGATGGGGGCGGGAAGGTCCTTGCGGTGCAGGAGTTCATAGGCTCCCAGCCGCAGGATGGCGCGGTCGATGGCGCTGACGCGCTCCGGGGTGTAGTTTTCCAGCGTGGCGTTGATGGCGGCGTCCAGCTCGTCCCGGCGGCGCAGGATTTCTTCTCCCAGGGTTTTAGCTTCACGGTAGAGTTCGTCCGCATCCTGTCCGGCTTCCACCACTTTTTTCATTTCCGCCAGGGAGGGACGGCCGTCCGGGTGGATGATGCAGTTAACGCGGTCGTTGATTTCCTGAAGCTTGTGGCAGGAGGAAATAAGAGGGGCCCAGATGCTGCTGTAAGCCGGGAAGTCCTTGAGCGCGTCCAGCAGGCGGCGGCGCATCTGCATCAGGGTGGTATTGAGCTCCTGGGAGGCGTCGCAGGCGGCGGAAAGCGTGCCCCTGTCATTGGAGGGGTCTTCATGCAGGGCCTTTTTCAGCTGGAGCAGGGAGGCGTTGAATTCCCCTTCCTTGACCAGAAGGTCCTGGAGCTGGTCGCGAACAGGCAGGGTGAGGGGGTCATGCTGGAGTTTGTCTGCCGTTTCCCGCGCGCGGGTGACGAAGAGGCGCAGTTTGTCCGGGTAGTCCCGGGTAAGGTGGCCGGAGACGGCCTTGGCCCTGAGTTTGCAGTAGTCCCCCCGGAAGGGTTCCATCAGGATATCCCAAATGCCCTCGTCCTGTTCCTGCTCCGTTTCCGGAGCCTGTGAGGTGGCATAGAGGTATTGGATGGCTGCTTGTCTGATTTGGTTGCGTGAGAGCATGGCGGTAGAGAAAGGGAAGAGAGTGTGAACCTTATTGCCGGGAGAGGGAGTTGAGGAAGAGTTCCGCCATACGGGCTGCGGTACGCGCCGCTTCCCGTCCGCGGTTGAGCTGGGAGGCGATGCAGCGGGCAAAGGCCTGCTTTTCATCATTTAGAAGCAGGACTTCATGAATGACGGGGGTGGTGAATTCCAGCGCCACCTGCATCAGGGCCTGGGTGATGGTGGAGCCGATGAGGTCCGCATGGTCCGTGCTGCCGCGCAGGATGACCCCCAGCGCCACGACGGCGTCAGGGCGTTTTTCCGGAGAGCGGGAGAGGACTGATTTGATGGTCACCGGGATTTCAAAGGCGCCCGGAACGCGGATGATTTCCAGCCGCACAGCCGGGAGCACGGCTTCCAGCTCTTCCGAGCAGTTGTCTACCAGGGCCTGGGTGTATTGCTCATTGTATTCCGAGGCGACGATGCAGATTTTGGCGCGCGTGCCCGTAGGCCGCTGGCGGGGAGGAAGTTCCGTGGACATGCAGAAGTGGTTGGGATGAGGTTACAGGATATGGCCCAGCTTGCACTTCTTGGTAGCCAGGTATTTGCTGTTTTGGTCGTTGGGAGGGATGATAAGGGGTACCTGTTCCGTGATTTTAATGCCGAAGCCTTCCAGGCCCACAATTTTCCGGGGGTTGTTGGTCAGCAGGCGGAGCTGGTCCGCACCCAGGTCATGCAGGATCTGGGCGCCGATGCCGTAGTCACGGAGGTCGTCCGGGTAGCCGAGCTTGAGGTTGGCCTCCACGGTATCCAGCCCCTGTTCCTGGAGCTTGTAGGCATGGAGTTTTGCCGCCAGGCCGATGCCGCGGCCCTCCTGCCGGAGGTAGAGCAGCACGCCGCCTTCCTGCGCGATGCGGCGCATGGCGGTATGGAGCTGGCTGCCGCAGTCGCAGCGGCGGGAGCCGAAGACGTCCCCGGTAAGGCATTCGCTGTGCACGCGCACCAGCGTGGGTTTGTCCGCGGAGATTTCTCCGTGGACCAGGGCCAGGTGAAGGGCTCCGTCCAGCTGGGATTCATAAAGATGGCAAGTGAATTCTCCGTAGTCCGTGGGCATCTTGACGGTTTCCACCAGGCGGATCTGCTTTTCCTTTGCCCGGCGGTATTCAATGAGCTGGGCCACGGTGCAGGCTTTCAGGCCGTGTTTTTTCTGGAAGCCTCCCAGGTCCCCCGTGCGGGCCATAGTGCCGTCTTCCTTCATGATCTCACAGCATACGCCGGCAGGCTGGAGGCCCGCCATGCGTACGAGGTCAATGGTGGCTTCCGTATGGCCGGCGCGGCGCAGCACCCCGCCGGGGACGGCGCGGAGCGGGAAGGTGTGGCCCGGCTGCACGAAGTCGTTGACGGTGGCCCTGGGGTCCGCCAGCGTGCGGATGGTCAGGGCGCGTTCCGCGGCGCTGATGCCCGTGGTGATGTCATGGGCCGCATCCACGGAGACGGTGAAGGCGGTGGACATGTTTTCCCGGTTGACAGAGGTCATGAGCGGGAGCTGGAGGGCGTCCGCCCGTTCCGGGGAGAGCGGGGCGCAGACGAGGCCCCTGGCATGGGTGACCATGAAGTTAATGGCTTCCGTCGTAGCGAATTCGGCGGCAAGGATGAGGTCCGCTTCATTTTCACGGCCGGGATCGTCCGTAACGATGATCATCCGTCCCTGCCGTATTTCTTCCACGGCTTCGTCAACGGTGCAGAATTGAAGTTGGTTGTCCATATAAGGGAGTAGAAGTGAAAGGAGGGTTATTTTTGCTTCTTGGCCCAGGAGTCCTTGAGGGCCACGGTGCGGTTGAAGACGGGGCGCTGGCCGGGTACGTGGTCCCTGCGGTCCGCCACAAAGTAGCCGAGGCGTTCAAACTGGCAGCGGAATTCCGGTTCTGCGGCGCTCAGGGAGGGTTCCAGCTTGGCGTTTGTGATGACGGTCAGGGAGCCGGGATTCATGACGGAGAGGAAGCCTTCTTCCGCCGCATCCGGGTTTTCCTCCGTAAAGAGGCGGTCGTAAATGCGGATTTCACCGTCCACGGCGTCCCTGGTGCTCACCCAGTGGATGGCCGCCCGGCACTGGATTCCTTCCGGAGGGTTGGAGCCGATGGTGCCGGGGATGTGTTCGCACAGGATTTCCGTGATGTTGCCGTCCGCATCCTGCCTGTAATCCGTGCAGGTAATGCAGTAGCCGCCGCGGAGGCGCACCGTGCGGCCCGGGGCCAGGCGGAAGTATTTCTTGGGCGGGTCCAGCATGAAGTCGTCCCGTTCAATCCAGACTTCCCTGGTGAGGGGAATCTGGCGGCTGCCTTCTTCCGGTTTTTCCGGGTTGTTCAGCACTTCCGCCATTTCCTCCGCGTCTTCCGGCAGGGTGGTGATGGTGACCTTGAGGGGATTGAGCACGGCCATGCGGCGCGGCGCGTTGGCGTTCAGGTCTTCCCTCACGCTGTATTCCAGCAGGGCCACGTCCGTGAAGCCGTTGAATTTGGTGATGCCTATAGTCTGGCAGAAGTTGCGGATGGCGGCGGGCGTGTAGCCCCGGCGGCGCATGCCGGAGACGGTTGGCATCCGGGGATCGTCCCATCCGGTGACGTGGCCTTCCTGCACCAGCTGTAGCAGCTTGCGCTTGCTCATGACGGTGTAGGTGAGGTTGAGCCTGGCGAATTCCGTCTGGCGCGGGCGTGCCGGAACGGGGCAGTTTTCAATCACCCAGTCGTACAAGGGGCGGTGGTTTTCAAATTCCAGCGTGCAGAGGGAGTGGGTGATGTGCTCGTAGGCGTCTTCCAGCGGGTGCGCAAAGTCGTACATGGGGTAGATGCACCAGGTGTTGCCTGTGTTGTGGTGTTCCGCAAACATGATGCGGTACAGCACGGGATCACGCATGTTCATGTTGCTGGAGGCCATGTCTATTTTGGCGCGCAGAATGGCCTTTCCTTCCGGAATTTCCCCATTTTTCATGGCTTGGAAGCGTGCCAGGTTTTCCTCTACGGAACGGTTGCGGTATGGGGATTCCACTCCGGGCACGTTCACGTTGCCGCGCTGGGCGCGTATTTCCTCCACCGTCTGTTCATCCACGTAGGCCAGTCCCTTCTTGATGAGGGCTACGGCGCATTCATGGAAAAAGCCGAACATGTTGCTGGCAAAGAAGAGGTTCTTCCCCCAGTCAAAGCCCAGCCAGCGGATGTCTTCCTGGATGCTGTCCACATATTCCTGGTCTTCCTTGCTGGGGTTGGTATCGTCAAAGCGCAGATGGCAGCGGGCGCCCGGGAATTCCTGGGCGATGCCGAAGTTGAGGCAGATGGATTTGGCATGTCCGATATGGAGGTAACCATTGGGTTCCGGGGGGAAGCGGGTTACCGGTGCCTGATGCTTGCCGGAGGCAAGGTCATCAGAAATCATATCGCGGATGAAATCTCGGCGTTCGGCAGGCTGCAATGACATGGCGAAAATTCTACTACCAAAATCCATCTTCTGCAAGTGTGTTCACTCGGAATGACATGAGGCGGAACGTGACGGATAAAAAGTGTTTTTTATCTTTTTCCGGAGGGCTGTGGTCATACAATTTAAATAATTTCCATACATGCATATTTGGGAATGTGCATTTTTCATGAAGATGGATAAAAAATCCCCAGTCTTTTACTAGGAAAAGACGCAAGCCCGCGCTGCGGGGTGTTTGCAGGATGCTGCGGAAAGGTTTGCTGGTTCGCAAAGTATTGTTTTTAAAAGGTATGGAATAGGTTTAAAGTGGAGAATGGAACAGGTAAAAACCCTGCGGAGGGAGAAAGCTGTTGAAATGGAGTTTAATGGATCAACCTTGAAAATTTATGCAGAATGCCCGGCAAAAGGAAAGTTTGGAAGAGAGGGATTGCAAAAGAATCAAAAACGTGCATATTTGGCTCACGTGAATCTGAATTGTCCACAGTGCAAACGACATATCAATGTTCCTTCCTCCGCGGAGGGTTCTATGGTGAATTGTAGCAAATGCGGCCATGAGTTTCTTTGCGACAGGGAAAAGCTGATCTCCAAAAAACCTTTCGCCAGGGCGAAGAAGGCCATTTCCGTCAGTACCCCCAGGGACCGGAGGGAAGTTATTCAGAGCGCTTTGATGGAGACGGGGCTGATTCAGCTGATGTGCCTTTGCGCGTCCCTGGTCATTGCCGCCGGCTGCCTCTGGCTTTTTTACAATGCGTCTTTCGAGATGGACGGAACCTCCTTCCTTTCCATGCTGCAGCAGCCCCAGCAGAAGGCGTTCGCCCTGTTTTTCGCCTGTTTGGCCGGAGGCCTGATGGCATGTGCCGGGCGGAGGCATAAAATTGTCTTCATCCTGCTGGGCCTGCTGGTCGCCGGGGGCATTGCCTCCCTGCCTTTCGTCTATCCGGTGAAACTGAACCCCTCCCTGCTTGGCGGCAGGGAAAATGCCTCCCAGCCTGAGGAGGAAGACGTCTCCGGCTTTACCAGCATGGGCTGGGAACAGGTTGCCGGTCCTGCCGCTTCCGTCCAGAATTATGGGGAAGGGGACTTGAAACCCTTGTTTGCCGCTATTGACCGCAAGGAAGACCAGGGGGTGCTGGGCGTGTGGGTGGTCGGGGTGAACGGAGCCAACCGGGACATGGTAAAGGCGTATTTGAAGAGGATGACCCAGTCCGAGGACGAGCCCATTTTTTATGACCGCAAGGGAACAGGCGGCGGGTTGTTCGTGATTACCCCCACTCCGATTACGTTCAAGGAGTTTGTGGATGTGGCGTCCAAGATGGGGAAAGTGACCTTGCAGGACAAGGAGCGCTTTTTTGTGGAAGTAGTCCTGAACCGGGACAAGTTTGAAGCCCGTCCCGCTTCCGCCGCATTGCAGGATGAACGTCACCAGTATTTTGTGCTGGCTAATCTAAAGGAATTGTCCTGCCTGGATATCCGGCGCGTCATTGCCGCGGCCAAGCGTCTGGCGTCCGTAAAGCCTGACCGGATGCGCCCTGAAGTTTCCGCCAAGCTGGTGGAGCTTCTCCGGGAGCCGTGGGGTCGTGATGCGGAGTATGTGACCGCGCTGGCGTCAGCCCTGGTGGTGTGGGGGCGTCCGGAGGATGCGGAGGCCCAGCGCGTGGTTTATTATGTAGCCACGGAGTTGAAGAAGGCGGATTGTGAGATTCCGGCTTCCCTGGTCAGGTTTTTGCTGCACGGTCCGGAAAAGAAGAATTTTGCGCTGCTTCTGGATGAGTGGAAAAAGGACCCGCAGAAGTGGGAGGAGGAGTGCGTGGCGGCAGGCCCCACGGGGGAAGCGGACATCATCCGCTTGATGAATGAGTCCGATGATTTTGTGCTGAAGCGCTCCGCCGCCCGAATTCTGGGAGAAATCGGTTCGGAAGCTTCCCTTTCTGCGCTCAAGGCCTTCACCAGGGATACGGACAATGAATTGCGCCTGTGCGCGGAGTTGTCCGTGAACCTGATTGAAAAGCGTCTGGGGATAGACTCTTCCGCCAGGTCCTCTCAATAAGGGGGGGCTCTGCTTCCTGAAGCCGGAGCTTTCCGGATGAACACGGAGCGGCGTATTTTTCCATACGCGGTTTTTTGTGTGGAAAACTTAAACGGCTTTTTTTAGCTGCGCCCCGGATGGAAGGGGAAGGAGGCTTTTTCCCATGAAGGGAAGAAGAAAATAATTGTATTTGTTTTAAAGCCCCGTTCTTTCTTTATAGCTCCCGGCTGTTTTCCTTGTGATATTTCCACTATTTGGATGCATTTCACGGAGGGAAAGTTGTTTTTGTCCCGGAAGCGTCTCTTTTTTGGTTGCGGAGAAAAGCCAATTTACTAGAATGCAACGACCATGACAGACCAAGAAAACATGAAGGCCGCCGTTCCGGATGCGGCCAGGCGATACATGCGCTACCTCCTTATCATGGCCGGTTTGGGCGGCCTTCTTTATGGTGTGGACGTCGGCGTGATTGCTGCGGCGCTCCCCTACATTGAGCAGACGGCTGGCTTTAATCCCTCCCAGCTTTCCCAGGTGGTGGCGGCCGTGCTGTTCGGCAGCGTGCTTTCTTCCCTGTTTGCCGGGTATCTGGCCGACAAGTTGGGACGCAAGGCGCTGATTACCGTAGCCGCCGCCCTGTTCACGGTGAGTATTCCCGTGATCTGCCTGTCCCAGGAAGTGTTCGGCATCATGCTGCTGGGCCGTATTCTCCAGGGCGCCAGCGCCGGTATTGTAGGTGTGGTGGTTCCCCTGTACCTGGCTGAGTGTTTGAGCGCGGAATCCCGTGGCAAAGGGACGGGGATGTTCCAGTTCCTGCTGACGGTGGGCCTGGTGTTCGCCGCCGTAGTCGGCCTGCTTGCCGCCAGCTATGTGGGCGGTGTGGAAAATTCCGGCGCGAGCGAGGAAACGCTGACTTCCGCCAAGATTTTTGCGTGGCAGGCCATTTTCTGGGTTTGCGCCGTTCCCGGCCTTTTCCTGTTCTTCGGTTCCTTCCGTTTGAGCGAATCTCCCCGCTACCTGTTCCGCCGCGGTCGCAAGGATGAAGCCATGGCCGTGCTGGTGCGCAGTTACGGAGATGTGCGCGCCAAGGAAGTGTTTGATGAAATGGTTCACATTGAAGAGGAAGAGAAGCAGAAGGCTGAGGAGCTCAAGAAGCAGAGCTCTTCCGGTGAATCCCTTCTTCAGCGCAAGTACGTATATCCCTTTGTTCTGGCGGTCCTTGTCCTGGCGTTTACGCAGGCTACGGGTATCAACTCCGTGCTGAATTACTCCGTGAAGGTATTCCAGCAGGCTGGCCTGGAAGGCACCACCGCCAACTGGGCGGACTTCACCATCAAGGTGGTGAACTGCTTGATGACCATCGTCGCCATGATCCTGGTGGACCGCAAGGGCCGCAAATTCCTCCTCAAGATCGGCACCGCCGGCATTGTGGTGGGTCTTCTCGGCACCGGCTTCCTGTTCAATAATGTGGAAAAAGCCCGCAAGGACGTGACCACGGACGTGGCCGCCCTGCTGGCCGCCCAGAGCCCCTCCGTCCAGAAGGAGTTTGAACAGGGCAAGGATGTGAGCTCCATCCGCACGCTTCAGCTGGAACGCACGCCTGATTCCCCCTTCGTCAAGGACCTGCTCGCCAAGAATGGCATGGGTGACAAGGATATCAACAGGATGCAGCTCATCATTACCTATGACCAGCCGGAAGCCAATCCCGCCTGGTACCAGTTTCTGATGGGATCCTCCACCCAGCTTTCCGTAGTGGAGTTTGCCGAGCTGACCAAGGATGCCAAGGACATCAAGAAGGAAGAGGACAAGGCTTCCCTGTCCCTGATCAAGGCCGTGCCTGATTCCACCAACAAGATGGTGGTGAACGGCAAGGACGGCTATGCCATGAAGCCTGTCTCCATCCTGAAGGCGGAACTGGGTGAAAAGCCGGATACCACCATGGGCTGGGGCGTGACCGCGTTCTTCATCATCTTCATTGCATTTTATGCTACCGGTCCCGGCGTGTGCGTCTGGCTGGCCCTGTCCGAACTGATGCCCGCCCGCATCCGCTCCAACGGCATGGCAATCGCGCTGCTGATCAACCAGCTCGTTTCCACGGTGATTGCAGGTTCCTTCCTCCCGTGGGTGGGGAGCTGCGGCTACTCCGGCGTGTTCTTTACGCTGGGCGGCATTACGGTGCTGTACTTCATCACGGTGACCTTCTTCCTGCCTGAAACCAAGGGCCGCTCCCTGGAAGAGATTGAAGGCTACTTCACGACAGGCAAGATGCCGGAAGATCTCAAGATGATCGGTGAAGGCATTGAAGCGGAGGAATAAGAGCCTCCACCTGCGTTTTTCAAAGCCGCCTCCCATGCCGGGGGGCGGCTTTTTTCATGTCCCGGGGATAACGGCGGATGGGCTCCGGCGTTTTCCCTTTTCAGACGAGAAGTGGAAAGGCAGATGCCAGGAACATGAAGAGACGGGGTCAGCGGGCGCCGTCCGCCTTTTTCCGGTTGGCCTGCCAGTTTTTAATGGCTTCCGCAATGGGAGGATACCCGTTTTTCATGTGGAAGTCATAGGCAGTCTGCCCGTCATCATTACGCAGGGAGGGATTGGCGCCGTTGTTCATGAGGCAAACGGCTATTTCCGGAGAATTGCAGGCCATCAGCGGCGTCAGGCCGTCCACGTCCGGCTGGTTGGGGTCCGCTCCAGCCTTGATGAGAAGTTCAATGAGGGGGATGAGGCGTTCCGCCGGTTTTTCCTTGGTGCAGACCAGATGCAGGGGAGACTGCTTGCTTTCAAAGAAGCGCTCGTTGACATCGAATCCTGCTTTGATGAGACGTTCATAAATGGCCGGGGAAAGACTGAGGAAGCCTACGCCGCGCGCCTGGGCGTTCAACCTGCGCTTGAGGTCCGGAGAACCCGCGTCCAGCAGGGCCAGGGCTATTTTTTCCTGTCCGGGGTCGGAATCATTGAGGGCGGCGGAGTACATGAACGGGGTGACTCCCCACGGTCCCGGCTGGTCCGGGTTGGCTCCGTGCTTGAGCAGGGCCTGCACCAGCGGCAGCCTGTCTTCCGCCGTGGAGTTCATGTAAAGGCCTGACAGGCACGCCCAGGTGAGGGGGGTGTCCCCCGGTTCCTTAGTGCCGTCATGCATGAAGATGGATTGGGCGTTTACGGGAGCGCCCGCTTCTATCATCCGGATGGCCAGTTGATTCAATCCCAGGGCAATGCAGAGATGCAGGGGCGTATTGCGGTCCGGAGCCTGAAGCTGGAGGTTGCCGGTCTGCCGGAATTGCTCCAGCATCCGGTAGCACTGGAGGATGGAGTGGAATTCCTGTTGAGCCTCTCCGGCGAACATGATTTCCAGGGGCCAGGAGTCGTGCAGGAAGCGGAGGGTAAGGCCCAGCAGCTTTTCATTTGCCGCCTGGATTTCCTGTTTTTCCGCTTCCGTGAGCTGAATCGTCCTTTCCTCCGCTTCCGCCAGGGGGGCGGCTGCGACGGCTGCTGCGGACAGAAGCAGCATGGACCCTGTCATTTGTCTCATGGCATCCTTATAGGGGAAGGAAAGTGGCCTGTCACTTCAAATAAGGGGCATTATCCCAGTTTGGAGAGGCTGACATGGACTGCTTCCACCGTACGGTCAATGTCTTCTTCCGTATGGGCCGTGGAGATGAAGCCTGTTTCATACGGGGAGGGGGCAAAGTAGACGCCCTGTTCCAGCATGTTCCAGAAGAAGGGCTTGAAGAGTTCCTTGGAGGCCTTTTGCGCGGAGTCCAGGTCATAGACCTCCTCTTCCGTGAAGAAGAGGCAGAACATGGAGCCCGCGCGGTGGAAGGTGTAGTTCCTGCCGTGCTTCCGGATGGCCTCGCGGATGCCTTCCTCCAGGCGTGCGCCGAGCTGTTCCAGGCGGTCATACGCGTTCCCGTTCAGGAGTTCCCGGAGTTGGGCCAGGCCCGCCGCCATGGCGACCGGGTTGCCGGAGAGGGTGCCCGCCTGGTACACGGGGCCCAGCGGGGAGAGGCAGTCCATGATTTCCGCCCTGCCGCCGAAGGCTCCCACGGGGAGGCCGCCGCCGATGACTTTCCCCATGCAGGTGAGGTCCGGCGTGATGCCGTAAAGCTGCTGTACGCCGCCGGGCGCGACGCGAAAGCCCGTCATGACTTCGTCAAAGATGAGCAGGGAATCATGCCGGAGCGTGATTTCCCGCAGAAAATGGAGAAAATCGTTCTGCGGGAAGTAAAGCCCCGCGTTGGCCGGGAAGGGCTCCAGAATGACGGCCGCAATATCGTTCCCGTGGAGTTCAAAGGCTTTTTTCACCGCTTCCCGGTCGTTGTAGGGGACGGTGATGGTGAGCTGGGTCATTTCCCTGGGCACGCCTGCGCTGTCCGGCTCCCCGAAGGTGAGCGCCCCGGAGCCCGCCGCCACCAGCAGGGAGTCCACATGGCCGTGGTAGCAGCCGATGAATTTGATGATTTTACGGCGTCCCGTGTAGCCGCGCGCCAGCCTGATGGCGGACATGGTGGCTTCCGTGCCGGAGTTCACCATGCGCACTTTTTCCACGGAGGGAACCATGCCCGTGATCATTTCCGCCATGTCCACTTCCGCCGGAGCGGGAATGCCGTAGCCCAGCCCCCTGTCCACGGCTGCATGGACGGCGTTCATGACGGGCTGCGGGGCGTGCCCCAGAATGGCCGGGCCCCACGTGCCGATGTAGTCAATGAGCTGGCGTCCGTCCGCATCCGTGATGTAGGCGCCTTTGGCGGACTGGACAAAGAAGGGGTCGCCGTCCACATTGCGGAAGGCACGGACGGGGGAGTTGACGCCGCCGGGGATGACGGCGCGCGCGCGGGAGAAGAGCTGGGCGGACTGATTCATGTGCTGAGGGAAGCAAAAAGGGCAAACCTTGAGAAAGGGTTGCCCTCATTGAAATGGGTTCTATTCCCGAACCAATACTGATTTAAGCTTCAGGAGCGGAAACGGGAGTTTCAGTGGTTTCGGAAGCGGTTTCTTCGCTCTTGTTGCTGTAACGCCACTTTACCTTGTTGCGCTTGCTGGCGGAACGGGCCTTGCGGCGGCGTTCGTCCATCGGGGTTTCAAAGGCGCGGCGGCGGCGCATTTCATCCAGGATGCCTTCAACATCCAGCTTGGTTTTAAGGCGCTTAAGAGCGCGGTCGATAGGTTCACCTTTTCTTACGGTAACTTCACGCATGATTTGTTTTCCTTTTTCTATTCGTCCGGGAACGGGAGACAATACGTAGTGCTTTCCTGCTTACAGGTCAAGATTTTTATCATGGCTGACCTATTTTTTGCCCCCGGAAGAAGGGTTCCGGCATCCGCAGCGGGTGTGAATGCCTGCATGATGCGGTTTTCCTGCTCCGGAACGGCCTTCAACTGTCCTTGCCTTACGTTATGGGGCATGGTAGAAAAGAACGTCTCCCATGAACCGCCTGCATACATTGATTGACGGATTTCCCCGGGTGCGGATTCTCTGCATCGGGGACGTAATGCTGGACAAATTCCTGTACGGCAGCGTCAGCCGGATTTCCCCGGAGGCTCCGGTCCCCATCATGAAGATGGACCGGGAGACGCGCATGCTGGGCGGTGCGGGCAACGTGGTGCGCAACCTGTGCGCGCTGGGGTGCGGCACCACCTTTGTCAGCGTGGTGGGCAATGACGGCCATGGACGGCAGGTGAGGCGTTTTCTGGAAGAGACGTGCTGCGTTCCTGAGCTGGTGGAGTGCGAGGGGTATGAGACGACCGTGAAGATCCGTTTTGTGGCGGGCAAGCATCATTTGCTGCGGGCGGACCAGGAACAGCCGCTGCGGATGGTCCCTGAGCTTGCCGCCCGTTTTCTGGAACGGGTGGACGTCTGCCTGCCGGAGGCGGACCTGGTCCTTTTGTCTGATTACGGGAAGGGCCTGTTTGACGGGGAAACCACCCCCGCCGTGATCGCCCGGTGCCGGGCGGCGGGCAAGTCCGTGATCGTGGACCCGAAGGGGGCTGATTATTCCCGCTACAAGGGGGCCACGCTGGTGAAGCCGAATATGAAGGAGTTCCAGGAGGCGACGGGCGTGACGCTGGACCCCTCCGTGCCGGGCTGGGAACAGGCTGCCATGGAAGGGGCGCAGCGGCTGTTCACGGAGTTCGGCATTGAGAACCTGCTCGTCACCCTGAGCGAGCACGGCATGATTTTCATTCCCTCTTCCCATCCCGCCGATTTTGTCTGCATTCCCACGGAGGCCCGCGAGGTTTTTGACGTGTCCGGCGCGGGTGATACCTCCCTGGCCAGCCTGGGCGCGGCGCTGGCCGCCGGGGCCACCGTGCCGGAAGCCCTGGTGGTGTCCAACGTGGCTGCCGGGATCGTGGTGGGCAAGTTCGGGACGGCCAGCGTGACCGGGACGGAGTTGAAAAAGGCCCTGGAGGAGAAAGCCAGGAAGGCATCCTCCTGGCATCACCGGAACAATATCCTGACGCCGGAGGCGGCAGCGGAGCTGGCGGACCGCTTCCGCCGGGAAAAGAAGGTGGTGGGTTTTACGAACGGCTGTTTTGACCTGCTGCACCTGGGGCACCTGCATTCCTTCATGAAGGCGCGGGAAGCGTGCGACGTGCTTTTTGTGGGGCTGAATACGGATGCCTCCATCAAGCGGCTGAAGGGGGAGGACAGGCCTATCAATAACGAGGAGATGCGTTCCCTGCTGCTGGCGTCCCTGGATTTCATCGATTACGTAGTGCCGTTTGACGAGGATACGGCCCTGCCGCTGATTGAAAGGCTGCGCCCGGACGTGATCGCCAAGGAAGGCTACCCGCTGGAACGCTGGCCGGAAGGGCAGTACGTGAAGTCTTACGGGGGGCAGGCTCTTGAGCTGCCGCGCCTGGAGGGATTTTCCTCCACCAATATGATCAACCGCATGAAGAACAATCCGAAATGAGCGAGTACATCAGGAATCAGATTTTAGGGATAGCGGATAATTTCAAGGCCCTGGCCGCCATGGCCGGGGAAATTGAACAGGTCGCCCGCGTCTGGACGGATACCCTCAGGGCCGGGAACAAGATCATGTTCTGCGGCAACGGCGGGTCCGCGGCGGATTCCCAGCACCTGGCCGCCGAGCTGGTGGGACGCTACAAGCTGAACCGTCCCGCCATGAATGCGCTGGCCCTGACGGTGGATACCTCCATCCTGACCGCCGTGGGGAATGATTACGGGTATGAAACGGTCTTTTCCAGGCAATTGCAGGGATTAGGCCGTTCCGGTGACCTGCTGGTGGGGCTTTCCACGAGCGGCAACAGCCAGAACATCGTCCGGGCGATGGAGCTGGCGCGCCGCATGGGCGTCAGGACCGTGGCCCTGACGGGCCAGGGCGGCGGGGAGATGAGGGACTGTGCGGATTTCTGCATAGCCGTCCCCTCCCATGCCACGAACAACATTCAGGAGATGCACATTGCCGTGGGGCATCTGGTTTGCGAGCTGGTGGAGCAGGAAATGTATGGCGTCTAAAGCTCTGTTTCTGGACCGGGACGGCGTGGTGAACGTGGACGGCGGGTACGTTCACCGCAGTGAGGATTTCCTGCTGGTTCCCGGCATTATGGACCTTTGCCGGAAGGCGCGGGAAAAGGGGTATCTGGTCATCGTGGTGACCAACCAGTCCGGCATAGGCCGCGGCATGTTTACGGAAGAGGATTTCACGCGGCTGACGGAGCATATGAAGGGCGCATTCAGCGCAGCCGGAGCGGAGGTAACGGACGTGTTTCATTGTCCCAGTGTGGATGACGGCCACCCTGACCGGAAGCCGAATCCCGGCCTGTTTTTGAAAGCCGCCGCGGCGTATGGGCTGGATATGGCGGCCTGCATATCCGTGGGCGACCGGGAGCGGGATATTCAGGCCGCTTTTGCCGCCGGAGTGGGACGGAATTTCCTGTTCTCCTGTGGGGATGCTCCGACTGGCGCCACGGCCCGCGTCAAGACCCTGGATGAAGTGGCTGCGTGGCTGTAGGCGGGGATTGGCTGTTCCGCAAACGGCCTGTCAAGGATGGCCGGGATAGTTTTTTTCGTGGCTGCCCGCGTATTTATTCCCAAAGTGTTACGGTTATGCTGCATTCTTGAAAGAAAGCTTTACACGGGAACGGATACCGTCTATAGGTCAAACAGTATGAAAACCTTGCTACCCATTCTATCCATTGCATTGTGTTCCGGCGTATGCGCCGTTGTCCAGGCCGCAGATGCGGAATTGCCCCAGGGGCTGGAGAAAAGAGAGGCCCGCGGGCGCATCACTTATGAGGGAGGCGACGGCTCCAGCTTTGAAAAGGCCGTCGTCATTGCCGGCGCAAAGAATTCCATGGATGGAGTTCCTGCCGAAAGTAAATGGCTTGAGAAAAAATACAGGAATTATGTGAAGCTCAAGCAGGCGCTGATGGAGCATGAAGGCAAATCCTTTGACGTGATCACGATTAAAACGAAAAAAGGCAAGGAAGTGGTTGTCTATTTCGATATTTCCGGCTTCTTCGGTAAAAATTAAAGAGAGAACTATTTTCCCCGTTATTTCTTGGTCCGGCCTTTCCGTTCCGCGGAACGCCTCCGGTTCTTTTTCCCGCCTCAGGAATGGAGTTTTCCTGCGGCGGGTTTTGTTGTCCGGAACAGGAGCCGCCTGTGCCACGGTTCATCAGCCGGGGGGAAGTAATTTGACATACGGGAGAGGCCCTGTTAGAAATAAAGCGATTAGTCCGTAGTTTCGTGGACTTGTCCTGTACAGGCTTTTTACTTTTGCACATATGAACCTGATTTCCTTCCGATCCATGGCGGCGGTCACAGCGCTGGGGGCCAGCCTTGCCCTCCCGGTGTTCGCCCAGTCTTCTTCCCCTTCCTCTTCCTCCTCTCCTGCGGCCTCCCGCGCCAAAAAGGCTGCCAGGATGCCGGTATATCCTATTCCGCAGAAGATGACTAGGAGCGGCGGTTCCGTGACGGTTCCGGCCCTGAAGCTGTCAGGAGCGCGGGACGAGCCTACCGTGAACGCGCTGAAGAGCATGTTTTCCATCACCCCCAACGGGTTGCCCGTGCAGATGTCCATCATCAAGGGGGGCAAGAAGCCGGCCGGAAATGTTCCACAAAAAGCCGGGGCCTATTCCCTGAGCGTGACGCCCCA
The DNA here is from genome assembly GCF_002884975.1 of Akkermansia muciniphila. Lineage (NCBI taxonomy): Bacteria > Pseudomonadati > Verrucomicrobiota > Verrucomicrobiia > Verrucomicrobiales > Akkermansiaceae > Akkermansia > Akkermansia muciniphila. Next base: position 198,843 of record NZ_PJKB01000002.1, read on the forward strand.
GGGAATCCGGATGACGGGGTATGACGACGAAGGCCTGTTTTACGCGGCCCAGACGCTGCTTCAGCTGGCGGAGAAGACTCCTTCCGGCGTGACGCTGCCTGTGGTGGAGGTCCTGGATTGGCCGGACGTTCCCTTCCGCGGCACCATTGAAGGGTTTTACGGCCTGCCCTGGGGGCAGGAAGGGCGCATCAGCCAGTTCAAGTTTTACGGGAAGTATAAGATGAATACGTACATCTACGGCCCGAAGGACGACGTGTTCCACGGTTTTTCCAAGCGCTGGCGCGAGCCCTATCCTGCGGATATGGCCAAGGACCTGAAAGAGCTGGTGAAGGTCGCCAAGCAGAATAAGGTGAATTTTGTCTGGGCCGTACACCCCGGCGCGGATATTCACTGGGGGGAGGCGGACCGGAAGGCCGCCGTAAAGAAGTTTGAGATGATGTATGACCTGGGCTTCCGTTCCTTTGCGGTGTTTTTTGACGACATCGGCGGGGAGGGCGCCAAGCCGGAGGGGCAGGTGGAGTTCCTGAATTACCTGAACAAGGAGTTTATCCACAAGAAGCCGGATGTGACTCCGCTGATTGTGTGCCCCACGGCGTATTCCGGCGGCGGGGGCCGCTACCACGAGGTGATGGGGGAACATCTGGACAAGGACATCGGCATCATGTGGACGGGTTCCGGCATTGTGAGCGATATCAAGACCCCGGCACTGAAAGGAATCAACAAGTATTTGCAGAGGCCCGCGTTCATCTGGTGGAATTTCCCGGTGACGGATTACGTGCGCCACGCCCTGTTCCTGGGGCGCACTTATGGCGTGGATGCGGACGCGATGCCGTTCATGCAGGGGTTCGCCTCCAATCCGATGGACAAGCCGGAGGCCTCCAAGATTTCCCTGTTCAGCGTGGCTAACATGACCTGGAACGCCAAGGCGTATGATTCTGACAAGACGTGGAGGGACAGCATCCGCATCCTGTTTCCCGGCTGCGCCTCCGCCATGCAGACGTTTGCCGATCATAACAGCGACGGGGGGCCGAGCGGGCACAATTACCGCAAGGAGGAGTCCGTGGAGATCGCTCCCGTGGTGGAAGAGGTGCTGGAGCTTTGCCGCCGCGGCGGCAAGGTGTCCGAAAGCAAGGCCTTTGACCGCCTGAAGACGGAGTTTGCCAGGATGGCCCAGGCGCCGGACATGATCCGGGCCAAGGCGAATAATGCCGCCTTCATCGCGGAAGTGGAGCCGTGGCTTGTCCAGTTTGAATCCCTGGGAAAAGCCGGGGTGAACAGCATGCAGATGATTGAGGCCACGGAGGCAGGCAATGCCTCCGGAGCGCTGAATTACGCCATGGAGGCCGCGTGCCTGCTTGCCGAGATGCAGCGTTACAGCAAGGAGATCAGCAAGGCCATCAACAAGCACGTGACGGAGGTGACCAAGAAGAGTTCCCAGTGGCAGACCGCCGTGAAGCCGTCCGAACTGGTGATGGCCCCCGCCGTGCGGGAACTGCTGGACATGGGTTCCACTCCCGTGCTTTCCCGCGTGAGCGGGCAGTCCGTGGGCCGTGTGAAGCCGTACGTTTCCACCAAGTCCAAGGGAGGGATTGAGAAGATGCTGGATGATGACCCCGAGTCCTATTATTACTGCAAGGAGGTTCAGAAGAAGGGTGACTTTTTTGGCGTAGACCTGGGCGCGCCGCGGGAAATCCGCAACGTTTCCATTGTGATGGGCCGCAATGATTCCGACAAGGACGCCGTGAACAAGGGCCAGCTGGAGGTGTCCATGGACGGGCAGTCCTGGTCGCCCCTGATGCCGGAGTCCTCCGGAGTGCGCGTGGAGTACGAGGGCCGCGGCAAGAAAGGCCGCTTTGTGCGCTACCGCGCTACGGTGCAGGGCGTTCCGGGAGGAAAGTCTGATGTGTGGACGGCCATCCGTGATTTCAAGGTGAATGCCCCTGCCGCTCCTTCCGTGCTGACGGACGCTCCGGCGTTCAAGACTGCTGTGGTTGAAGCCGGGGACAAGGATATTTCCCTGAAGCGCATCATGGAGGTGCACCCCCTGCCGCCGAAGAAGTCCCTGGGACTTCAGATTCCGGCGGGGGCGTCCGTGGAGTCCGCCTCCGTCAACCTGAAGACGCCGGACATGAAGTGGGCCAGGCTGTACATTTCCATGGACGGGAAGTCCTGGACGGAGGTTCCGCTGAAGGCTGACGGTTCCGCGGAGATTGGCGGCGTGATCAAGGGCATCAGGCTGGTGAACGCCGGTTCCTCCCCTCAGGAGGTGACCCTGGAAGAGTTCAGGCTGAATCTTGCCAATAAGGGCGGCAAGTCCGCGGACAGCGGCGCGGCCGGGGATTTCAACCTGGCTACGTTCCTTCCGGTGGAATTGTCTCCGGAGAAGGTGGAGATACCCTGTGATTCTCCGCGTGCGAATTCCGCCATTGTCCTGTCGGACGGGAAGGAAGCGTCCGTGCTGGCCTGCGGGGCTGACGGGCGGTGGGTTCCCGTGGGCAACCTGGCCAAGGGGAAGAAAGTGAGCACGTTCAGCCTGAAATCCGTCAAGAAGCCGGTGAAGGCCCTGGGCCTGACCGGGAAGAAGGGGAATTCCGTCAATATCTTTGAAGTGATCTGGAAGTAACGGATTCCGGACGGGCTGCCGGCTGCGGCGGCCTTCTGCGGGTGACGCCCGCTGGCGCCGGGGCGGCTGTTTCCTCCGTGGAATGGCCGCCGCCGTCTTTTTCCGTGGCAGAGGCGTCAGGAGGCGCGTTTGGCCGCCAGGTGCATGCAGCCCAGGATAAGGGCAATGATCACGAGCGGCCCCAGGATGTCCCCATACCCCACCATGCCCGTGTTGACGGGGGCCAGGCACAGCAGGAACCACCATGCCAGGGCCAGCAGGCGCAGAAGGGGGGAAGAGCCGCTGCCGGAGAGGAAGACGTAAATGATGAGGGCCCATAGACGGGAGAAGCGCGGCAGCGTGACCAGCCATTCCCGGTGGTCCGCGCCGGGCCAGACAAGCGTGCCGTAAGAGCCGGAGGCGGGGAGGTCCCCCCACATGGTTTCTGCGGGAAGCGCCAGGTTCATCAGCAGGTTCAGGAGCAGCCCCGCGTAAACGGTGATCATCAGGGTCCTCCATTGGGCGGCCGTGCGCACGGCCAGGAACAGGAACGCGGGAACAAGCAGGAGGGGGGTCAGTTCCAGAACGCCCATCCAGGCGGGAAGGAGGGGTCCCGTTTCAGCGTGGCGCTCCGCGCCCTGGGGGATGGCGGAAAGGATGGCCCAGTACAGGAGAAGCAGGAGGATGCAGCGGTATCTGACGGCGCGGGGCACCGGACGTTCTTCATCCGGAGGAAGGCCCAGCCATGTTCCGGAGTGCGGCTGATTGGTAAGGTACGGCATGGAGGGAGTCGGCGCCTTTTTGTAGCGGGAACGCGGTAGGGTGTCAATAAAACCCGGTTCCGGTCCGTAAGGCGGGGTTGTTTTTCAACAAAATGGACATTCCTGCTGTCCATTGTGACAAAGTTGTTGCCATCGGCTTCTTGCCGCGGGCGGTTCATTTTGCTAGTCGGTGCCTGAAAGGGCGCGGAAAGACGGCTGTGCCCAGTAACCCATTCCTTCTGTTCATGTCCCATTCCAGATTCCTGATGATTTTAACGGCCCTGTTTTTCTGCCTGCTGGCTGTTTCCTGCGGAGATAAGAGGAAGGAGGATCCAAATGTCATTGAATTGAACTTCGGCCATTTCCCGAACGTGACGCACGTTCAGGGGCTGGTGGCCCACCATTTTTCCCGGGAGGGGAAGGGATGGTTTGAGGCACGGCTGAGGGAGGCCACGGGCAAGGATGTCAGGATTAACTGGTATGTTTATAATGCTGGCCCCAGCGCCATGGAGGCCGTGTTCGCCCGGTCCATAGAACTGGCTTATGTAGGCCCCAGCCCGGCCATCAACGCGTTCGTGCGTTCCCGCGGGGAGGACATCCGCATGATAGCCGGGGCCGTGGAGGGAGGCGCCGCCCTGGTGGTTCCCAAGGATTCCCCGCTGAAAGAGCCTGCGGATTTCCGCGGCAGAGTGATTGCCACTCCCCAGCTGGGGAATACGCAGGATGTTTCCGCCCGCGCCTGGTTTTCCCGCGGCGGCCTGCACGTGACGCAGCGCGGGGGGGACGTGACCATTCTGCCCACTCCCAACCCGGAGCAGCTCAGCCTGTTCCGGCAGGGCAAGCTGGACGGCGTGTGGACGGTGGAGCCATGGGTGAGCCGCCTGGTGATGACGGCGGGAGGAAAGGTGCTGGTGGATGAAAGGGAGTCCATTGCCACCGTGCTGGTGTGCGGGGCGGAGTTCCTTCAGGACAGGCCGGAGGTAGTGAAGGCCCTGGTGCAGGCGCATCAGGAGCTGAATGAATGGATACGCCTGCATCCGGAGGAGGCCCAGGCGATCGTGGTCAGGGAGCTGGAAGAGCTTACCCGTTCCAAAATAGATCCGGCTCTGATTGCGCAGGCCTGGAAGAGCATTGTCATGAAGGATAAAATTTCTCTTCCCAAGCTCCAGCAGTTTGTGCAGGACGCCCATCACGCGGGATTCATGAAGGAGGTGCCGGACGTGGCCGGATTGGTGGTTCCGGAGGCGGTGGAGGGCCCTCTGGCTGAAGAGGAGCAGTTAACCATGATGAAGGAGGCTGCCGGAAAATGATCATGGGTGAAGAACATTGCGGCCCCGGAGGGTGCAAGCTCCGCATTGTGGATGTGAGCAAGGTGTTTGAAGGGCGGCGCGGAAAGGTAGTGGCCCTGGAGGGAATCAATTTGAATATCAAGGGCGGCGAGTTCGTCTGCCTGGTAGGGGCCAGCGGGTGTGGAAAGACCTCCCTGCTGAATATCATCGCCGGACTGGAATTCCCCTCTTCCGGGGTGGTGGAGCTGGACGGGGAGCCCGTGAAGGGGCCGGGTAGGGACCGCACCGTGATGTTTCAGGAGTCCGCCCTGTTCCCGTGGCTGGACGTGATGGGGAACGTAATGTTCGGCCTGAAGCTGACTCCCGGCCTGACGCGGGGGGACCGCCTGGCCATTGCGGAGAAGAATCTGGAGCTGGTAGGGCTGAAGGAATGCGCGCATTCCCATATTCATGAGCTTTCCGGCGGGATGAAGCAGCGCGTGGCGCTTGCCCGCGCCCTGGCTACCAGCCCGCGCATCCTGCTGATGGACGAGCCTTTTGCCGCGCTGGACGCCATGACCCGCGAACAGCTTTACCAGGATCTTCAGGACATCCATTTCCGCTGCGGCATGACGATCATCTTCGTCACGCACAATATGCGCGAGGCCGTATGCCTGGGGGACCGCGTGGTGCTGTTCACTCCGCATCCCGGCCGCATCCGTGAGGAGTATTTTGTAGACCTCCCGCATCCCAGGGACATTAATAACCGTGACCTGGCGCAGTTGTCCGCCCGCATCACCCATGATTTGAAAGGAGCGATGGCATGAACAGGCACAAATGGTCCAAGTGGGCGGCCCATGGGTGTTCGCTCGTATTTTTCATCCTCGTGATCTGGATATGGCAGTATTTAAGTGACCAGAAGGTGTGGAAGCCCTATTTGTTTCCTTCTCCGCTTGAGGTATGGGAGTATTTGCGCTCTTCCTTCATGGACGGGTCTCTGGAAGAGTCTTCCTGGATTACCGTGAAAAGGCTGGTCATGGGGTACGGAATAGGGCTTGTCATGGGGATTCCCCTGGGCATGCTGTGCTCCCGCTTCCAGTTGGTTCAAAATACCCTGGGACTGGTTTCCCTGGGGTTTCAGGCCCTTCCCAGCGTGTGCTGGGTTCCGCTGGCTACCCTTTGGTTCGGCCAGACGGAGGGGGCAATGCTGTTCGTGGTAATCATGGGGACGCTGTGGTCCGTGATTCTGGCGACGGCCAACGGCATGCGGAACGTGCCGCCCATTTATGCCCGGGCGGCGCGCACGATGGGCGCGGGGCCCTTTTACTGCCTGATTCACGTGACTCTGCCCGCTTCCGCCCCGTTTGTGGTGAGCGGCATGAAGCAGGGCTGGGCCTTTGCATGGCGCTCCCTGATGGCTGCGGAAATTTTCGTGCCCATTCTGACCGGGTTCGGCCTGGGGCAGCTCCTGCACTACGGACGCGAGCTGAACGCGATGAACCAGGTGGTGGGCATCATGTTCGTGATCGTGGTGATCGGCCTTTTGTCTGACAAGATTCTGTTTTCCCCGCTGGAACGGTTCCTGCACCGCCGCTGGGGGACGGGGCAGGCGTAAAAAGGCGCGCCTTCCGGAAACGGGAGGCACGCAGATTTTCCGGCGGTGGAAGGCCCGTTACTTGCCGGGGGATTCCAGGCTCTTCTTGAGGGCATGGAATTCCTTAAGCAGCGCCGGGAGTTTTCTGAGGCAGGCGTATTGCCGGCTGGCGTCCTTGAACGGAGAAGCCGGGAAGCCCCAGTAGGTGGCGTTTTCCGGAATGTCGGAGATGGCTCCCGTTTTAGCTCCCAGAATGGTTTTTGAACCGATTTTAAGGTGGCCGGAGATGCCGACCTGTGCGGCGATGGTGGCATAGTCCCCCACCTTGGTGCTGCCGGCGATTCCGGTTTGGGCCGCAATCACGCAATGCTTGCCCACGACGACGTTGTGGCCGAGCTGGATCAGGTTGTCAATCTTGGTGCCTTCCCCCACGATGGTGCGGCCGAACCTGGCGCGGTCAATGGTGGTGTTGGCGCCTACGTCCACGTCATCCCCCAGTTCCACGATGCCCACCTGGTCAATGCCCACGTAGCGGCCATCGTCCCCCATCAGGAAGCCGAAGCCGTCGGAACCGATGACGGCTCCGGGCTGGATGGTCACACGGCTGCCGAGCTTGCAGCGTTCACGGATGGTAACGTGGGCGTGCAGGCGGCAGTTTTCCCCCATTGTCACGCCGTCTCCGATGTCGCAGCCGTTGCCGATGTCCGTGCCGTCCCCGATCACGCAGTGCGCGCCGATGCAGGTATAGGCCCCAATATGGATTTTATCCGGGTTGAAGCTGGCGGAGGGGTCAATGATGGCCGTGGGATGGATGCCGGGAGCAAACCGGTAGGCGGAAGCCATGAAGTATTTCACCAGGGCGTTGAACGCCATGGAAGGGTTGTCCACTTCCACAAAGGCGGTGTTTTCCGGGTATGCGGGCAGGCCCGGAGGCACCAGGACGATTCCCGCGGAGGTGTGCAGGAAGTCCTGGAAGTATTTCTCATTGCCGAGGAAGGAGGCTTCCTCACGGGTGGCGTCGAGAAGGGAAGCGACCCCGAACACAGTCAGTTCGGGGTCGCCTGAAAGGATTTTTCCCCCGGTAAGGGCGGCCACGGCTTCAAGTGCAAGCTTCATGGGAGTATGATTCCGCCTTCCCGGGGGTAATGTCAAGGGTTAGTTGGCCGGGGCCGCGGGAGCGGCGGGAACGGCCGGGGCCTTTTTCTTGGTGGGGTCAAAGCCCTTGGGCGCGTCCTTGTTGAGTTCCTTCATCACGGAGGGGGTGATGTCCATGCTGGGCTTCGTGTAAACGAAGACCTGGTTGGAACGGAGGGCCTGGGCGCTCTTGTCCAGAACGAGGTCATAGTTTCCCTTGGTGGCGATGCCTTCCGTGATCTTGGTGATTTCACCCATGATCTTGGTGGAGCGCACCTTCATCTGTTCCTGGAGGGACTTGAGCTGGCGTTCCACGAAGCCGCGGCGTTCCTGTTCCAGGGCAATGACTTCCTGACGCTTGATCTGGGCTTTCTGTTCCAGGTCCTTCTTATCCTTTTCATTCAGCATGGGGTCCTGAAGCTTCTTGACCATGTCATTGAAGTCCGCTTCCATCTTTTTGATGGTTTCCGCGCGGGTATTGTTGGTTTCCTGCACGGTCTGGGCGGCCTTGTCCACTTCAGCCTGGGCTTCATGGGTTTTGTAATAGTCGGCGAAGAGTTTCTGCACGTCCACCGTTGCTACTTTCAGTTCGGCGTTGGCAGTGGCGCTCAATGCCATTGCAGCGGATACACATAATGCTGTTTTGAAGAATCTCATAATTTTTAGCGTCTTCTGACTTTGCCAGTTTACATGCGGAAAAACATGCGTCAATCTTCTAGGTATATTTCAGGATTGAACTTTTGTCATCATGGGGCCACTTTAAGCGCATGCAAACATTTTCCACCAAGGCCCAGTTGAAGGGCGCCCTGCTCAAGCACCACCGCAAGCATGACCATGTGGTTCTGGTCCCCACGATGGGGGCCCTCCACGACGGGCACCGCGCCCTGCTGGAACAGGCCCGCAAGCTGGCGGGAGAAGACGGCGTGGTGGTGGCCAGCATTTTCGTCAACCCCATCCAGTTCAATAATTCCTCCGACCTCCAGACCTATCCGCGCACTCCTGAAAAGGATTTGGAAGTGTGCGAGGGCGCGGGCGTGGATTACGTGTTTTCCCCCGCTCCGGAGGAGATGTATGCCGGGGAGCGCAGCATTACCGTGGAGGAGGGCTTTTTATCCGCCACCTTGTGCGGGGCGTCCCGTCCGGGACATTTTTCCGGCGTCTGCACGGTGCTTGCCAAGCTGTTCAACCTGGTGCAGCCCACGGACGCCATTTTCGGCAAGAAGGATTACCAGCAGCTGGCGATTATCCGCCGCATGGTGCGTGACCTGGATTTTCCGGTGCATATCCACGGGGCGGAGATCGTGAGGCACGGGAATGGCCTGGCCTATTCTTCCCGCAACGCCCGGCTGACGCCCGAGCAGAAGGAGCAGGCCGTGGTGATACGGAAAGCCATGCTTCAGGCGCGGGAGGAGTTCCGGGCCGGAACGGACGTGCGGACGGTGAAGCAGCATGCCGCCGCCATGATTGGTGCGGTTCCCGGCACGCGCGTCGATTATCTGGAGATTGTGGATGCGGAGACGATGCAGCCGCTGGCGGAGAACCGGAATCCGGCCCTGATGGCCGCAGCCGTCTATTTCGGCGACGTGCGTCTTATTGACAACATAGAACTTTAATCCCGTACGGATTCCCTTATACTGCGCCCGTGATTACCGCCGCCAACCTCCACCGCAGCTATTCCATCGGCAAGAAGTCCATTGAGATTCTGCACGGGGTGGACCTGCACATCGCCGCCGGGGAAAAGGTGTTCCTGTGCGGCCCCAGCGGAGCCGGAAAGACCACGCTGATGTACACGCTGGCCGGGCTGGAAACGCCCCAGCAGGGGACCGTGACGATTGACGGCACGGATATTTACGCCTTGTCCGCCACGGCGCGGTCCGTGTTCCGGAACCGGAACATGGGGTTCATTTTCCAGAATTACCTGCTGATGCCGGAGCTGACGGCGCTGGAAAACGCCTGCCTGGCCTCCTCCATCGGCAGGAGGCCGCGCGTGGAATACGTGACGGAGCTGATGGAGCGCGTGGGCCTGTCCCACCGCCTGAACCATCTGCCCAGCGAGCTGAGCGGCGGGGAGCAGCAGCGCGTGGCGATCGCCCGTGCGCTGGCGAATGACGCCCCCATCATTTTTGCGGATGAACCCACCGGGAACCTGGACCGGAAGAATGGCGCGGAGGTGCTGGACCTTTTGTTCGGCCTGGCGGACGAGTCCCGCAAGACGCTGGTGATCGTGACGCATGACGAGCACCTGGCCCGCCGGGGAGACCGCATCATCACGATCATGGACGGAAACGCCGTTTGAGGCTGTCCGTTCCGGGAAGTTTTTTATCTCTCCGTTTTATTTGCCGTCTTGCGCCAGATGCAGCACGGCCTGGTGCACGCCCCGGACCACCTGCGCCATGCGGGCGTAGTCCAGCGTTTCCGGCAGGTCTCCGGGCTGGTGGTAGTTCGGGTTCCGGAAGAAGGAGGTGTCCGTGATCATGACGGCGGGCAGGTCTTTCGCCCAGAAGTTGCGGTGGTCGGAGAAGTCCATGCACATGCCCTTGATTTCCGGCAGGTTCAGGCGGACGGTGGGAAGGAAGGCCTGCATGTTTTTCTGAATGGTACGCGCCAGCCTGACGCTGTCCCAGTTGCCGACGATGGCGATGAAGTCCCCCTTGTCCGGGTACAGGGCGCCCATGCCCGCGGCGGGATAGGACTGGCTGTTTTCCGTGTCCGAGAAGTAGCCGATCATTTCCAGGCAGATCATGGCTTTCACGCCTATCTGTTCCGTATAAAGTTTTTGGGCGTGCTGCGCGCTGCCCATCTGTTCCGTACCGAAGTAGGGCGGTTCCTCATTGGCATACGCGATGAGTTCAATGGTGCAGTGGGGGGAGACGCCCTTGAGCATGCGTCCCAAAGCAAGCAATCCGGCCACGCCGCTGGCATTGTCGTCCGCTCCGGGGGTGTCCCCGCAGGTGTCGTAATGCGCGCCGACGATGATTCTTTTGGCGGATTTACCGGGGAAAACGGCGCTGACGTTGACGAAGGTGCGCTTGTCCGCCGTGAAAGGCTGGTACGTGACCGTGGCTCCCGAGTCCGCCAGGGACCGGGCGATGTATTGGACCGCCCTGGCCTGGTTCTTTTCATAACCCGCCGGGCGCGGGTGGCAGTCTTTGGCCAGGTAGCGGACGTCCTTTTCCAGCTCCTGCTCCAGCCCGGGACGGACGGCAGCGACGGAAGCGCCGCCGTCCGCGGGGGTGGTGCAGTGGGAAATGATGCAGCCCGTGGATACGGTGAGGATAGCCAGGGCGGAAAACAGAGAGAGATAAACCCCGAGTTTCATGCTACCTTTATAGCAATACGCATCAGGCGTGACAACTACAAGGTGGTGAACCGTTTTTATGGGTTAAATGAAAATAATTATTGTAAAAGTAATGATAACGTTTTTTCAGACAGAAATAATCTCGTCCTCGCCAAGTTCTTTTTTGAAATCAGCGGGGGCATGGAAAGTTTGTTTCGGGCTTTTACTGGATTCATCGATGAACATATAATTATTGGAACTTTCGTCTTTAGCTAGTTTCCAATATTTATTCGGGAGGTTGATGTGATTTGATTTTTTTAATTCTTGAAAATATTTATATATTTCATTGTTTGATTCATTTATTTTTAATATTTTATAAAAATCTATAGGATCGATTTTTGATAGAGTGTTAAGTCCTATTTTAATACATTCAATAATTTTATTTTGAATGATGGGATCATCAAAACTGATGATAGGATCATAATAATTTATTAATGGCTCATGGACAACTCTGCCTCTGGATATATGAGAACCTAATTTAGATGATAGTTCAAAAAGAACGCAGTTCTCTTTTGAGTCATGGCAAATGTCTGAATATCCCTTTTCCCCTGATATTTTTTCCTTAATACTTTCAAACATGTCTTCAGGCTGAGTATCAGATTTATAATCTAAATTATATCTCTTGTTAAGAAAACTTATTTTCTCATTGAGTTGTTTGGAATGTAAACCACCGTCTAATTCTTTCGCTATATTTTGTGGTAATGTACATCTGAATATATTCGTGTCGCATGCTCCGATGCCAGGACCTCCCCTATGTACAAGTCTAATTCTTCCATTTTTATAATAGATACTGCCGATTTTATTATATTCATCCATAGTGACAAATTGGAATGGCCCATAATTTTTATAATCAAATGTATAGCTCATAATTCAAATATTATTTTTATATGTTTTGAAACCCTGTATTATTGCGGGTTGCATCCTTAACATAAGTCCAGTATTTGATAATTGCTATTTTGCCCTTTTCAAGAGATGATTATACTTTTTGAACATACCTGTAAGTCGTCAAAGCTTGCGAAATTTCTCGCGACTATGCTAGCCTATAGTTTTGTTGCACAAGCCCTGCATTAGAATGAGAGTTTATGATTGTTGCTGCCTTCGAAGGAAGGTCGTGTCCTTGAGCGGTATAGGAAAGTGAAAACAATGGTTTTCTGATGCCAGCTTTATTTCAGAATTCTTTCTTACCATTGATGAAGGAATACCAAGGTTTATGGAAAAAGAAGCTTTGTAATAGATTTTTGGATTCATTTTTTCGGCTGGCGGCGATATGGAGGGAAAGGATCGGTATTGCAATCATGCGGGTTGTTGTGTAGCTTGTTGCGCATGTGGGACTGGATTATGATCAAGGATGCGCTCCGGGCGATCGTTGAAATTTTCATCCTGTGGGTATTCCTGTACCAGATTTACCGCGCTTTCCACGCGACGCGCGGCGCGCGCATCATGGTGGGGCTGTTCGCCTGTTTCCTGGCCCTGGTGGTGCTGGCTTTTTTCTTCCAGTTAAACGTGATTTCATGGATACTGACGCGCATTTTCGCCCCCGGCCTGGCGCTGGCGCTGGTGGTGATTTTCCAGCCGGAGCTGCGCGTGGGGCTGGCGAAGCTGGGCAGTCATCCGTTTTTCTCCTCCTTCGCCAAACTCCAGCGGGTGGACTTCCTGGACAATTTCTGCAAGGCGGTGAGCAAGCTTTCCAACCAGCGGTTCGGCGCCCTGTTCGCCTTTGAGCGGAGCATCAGCATGAAGCCCATTGAGGATTCCGGCGTGAAGCTGGACGCCATTTTTTCTCCTGAACTGGCCCTGACGATTTTCCATACCAAGACTGCCCTGCATGACGGGGGCGTGGTGATTTCCGGCGACCGCATTTCCGCCGCCGCCTGCGTGTTCCCGGTCTCCCAGAAGGAGATGAGCGACCGCACCCTGGGGCTGCGCCACCGGGCGGGCGTGGGCATGTCGGAGGAGAGCGACTGCGTGGTAGTGGTGGTGTCCGAGGAAACGGGGGCGATCGCCCTGGCCGTGGGCGGCAAGCTGGAACGCAACCTCACGCCGGAACAGTTGAAGGGCCGTCTTGAAGAACTGCTGAATATTTCTTCTTCCAATGAAAAAACTGCTATTGCTTAATTGGCCGGCCAAGCTGTTCTGCCTGGTGCTGGCCGTGATCATCTGGTCTTTTATCAATCACTGGGTGACGACTCCCGACGGCGTGTCCACACGGGGGCAGCTTGAGGAGATTAGAAGGTCCCATCCCTGAAATTGAATATTGATATGAGGAATTTCATTGTTACCGGAACGGATACGGAAGTCGGCAAGACTTACGTGAGCTGCCTGATTGTCAAGGCGCTGAGAGAGAAGGGCATTAATGCCGCGGGGTTCAAGCCCGTGGCCTGCGGAGACAGGCAGGACGCGCGCCATTTGCGTGAAGCCGGACCGGATGGACTGACGCTGGACCAGCTGAATCCCGTTTTCCTGAAGAATGCCACGTGTCCTTATGTGGCCGCACGGCTGGAGAATACGCAGGTGGATGAAGAGGCCATCCGCCGCGGTTATGACGCCCTGGCCGCCGTTCATGAATGCGTGCTGGTGGAAGGGGTAGGCGGCTGGGAAGTACCCATCGGGCCCGGACGGAATTTCAGCGACCTGGCGGCGGATTACAGGCTGCCCGTCCTGCTGGTGATCGGCAACAAGCTGGGCGCCATTAATCATGCCCTGCTGACGCTGAATGCGATCAAGGCGCGCGGCCTGGAGTGCCTGGGCATTGTGTTTAATAACGTGAAGGATGAGTGGGATACCGCCTGCGTGACGAACAGAAGCATGGTGGAGGAGTTTTCCGACGCGCCCATTCTTGGGGAACTGATCCATGGGCAGGATTTCATGGATATTGACGCCCTTCTGGAACGCCTGCGCTGAGGCATGGATGCGGTGTTACGGGATGGAGGGAATGCTCTTTCCTTCCCGTCCGTTTCAAGGAGTGGACTGGCGGTGTGGAGAAGCCGGCATGCCGTGTTAAAAAGACCAGAAGAAAGGGGTGGATTTTGACTCCGGCAGGCCTGTTTTGACAAGAGTTGAAACGGAATGCCGTATCTTGGAAGATGTTTTTGTCTCGAGTTTTCAGCATTCCTGTACGGTTGTTTGCCGCCCTGCTGGTTTGTTCCCCGTGGGGGCTGGCTGGCGGAGAGGTGGTAACTGCGCCTGTGCCGGAGTTTTCCTCCCCTGCGCTGATTCCTTATCCTTCCAAAGTCGTCAGGGGTAAGGGCGGGGCGCGTTTTAAAAGCGTTCATGTGCATTTAGGCCGGGATGTTCCCCGCAGGGATGACCTGGTGAAGGAAATGAAGGATGTATTCAGGATGTCCGGCATTCCGGCTTCCGTGAGCAAGGATGTCTTTGAGGAAGGTTCCCTGGCGTGGGAGTTGAGCCTGGACGCCGGAATTGAGGGGGAAGCGTATGTCCTGTCCGTCGCGCCGGAGAAGGCAACTGTCAGGGCAGGGAGCTTTGGCGGTTTTTTCAATGCCCTGCAAACGCTGCGGCAGCTGGTTTCCAAGGAGAAGGAAGGTTTTTTCATGCCCTCCGTGCAGATCAGTGACGAACCCGCCTTCGCCCTGCGGGGCATGATGCTGGACGTGGGGCGTTATTACATGTCTCCCGCGTTTATCAAGGAGCTGGTGCGCCGGGTTTCACGCTATAAGATTAATACGCTTCATCTGCATTTGACGGATGATCCCGCGTGGAGGCTGGAAGTGAAGAAGTACCCGGCCTTGACGGACCGCGCCTTTCACTGGAAGTCACGGCTGCCGGGCAAGTTTTATACGCAGGAGCAGTTGAAGGAACTGGTGGATTATTGCGCCGGGCTGAATATCCAGGTGATTCCGGAGATTGACATGCCGGGGCACAGCCAGCCGTTCTCCAAGGCCATGAAGACCGGGATGCAGACGGAGAAGGGCGTTTCCATATTGAAGGAGGTGCTGGACGAGGTTGTCCCCCTTTTTCCCGGGAGGTATTTCCATATGGGGTCCGACGAGGTGCATATTACCATGAAGGATTTTATTCCGCGCATGGCGGAGTATCTCCGGGGGAAGGGGAAGGAGGTGATTGTATGGTCGCCGGGCGGTCCCCACGACAAGGATTCCGTGCTGATGTGCTGGGGGGAGAGCGAAGCCGGAGCCCGGATGGACAAGGGAAAGAAGCGCATAGACAGCAATGGCTTTTACATTGACTGGGCGGATTCCCAGTCCGGCGTGTACCAGGTGTTTTTCCAGCAGCCGTGCGAAGTTCCCCGGGGGGATGAAAAGGCGTTGGGCGCCATCCTGCCCGTGTGGTGCGACGGGAATCTGAGCAGTGAGAAGAGAGTGCTGGAGCAGTATCCCCTTTACCCCTGCGTGCTGACGTTTGCGGAACGCGTCTGGCGCGGAGGCGCCACCAAGAGGAAGGATTACATGGCGCAGCTTCCCCCCAAGGGAACGGCCGGATGGGCGGAGTTCCGGGAGTTTGAACAGCGCCTGGCCTCCCACCGTGACAGGTTTTTCCAGGGCGTTCCCTTTGCGTACGTGAAACAGGCGGATATGGCCTGGAGCCTGGTGGGCCCGTTTGACCACCGGGGGAAGAATGACACGCCCTTTGAACCGGAACGGAAGATTGCTCCCTCCTACCGGGACGGGGATAGGACGCTGGAATGGAAGAGCACGCCCGTTTACGGCGGTGCCGTGCATATCAGGCACCTTTTTGCGATGTTCAATATGCACCGGAACCAGTACCGGCTGGACCACTGGCCCACGCTGATGTCCGGGGATGTGGGGAAGGGCGGCGGGACTTGTTACGCGCTGACTTCCATCCGCAGCCCGAAGGATCAGGAGGTGTGGCTGATGGTTGGCCTGAACGGCATGTGGGGGCATTCCGGGGGGTACCGCAGCGCGCGCGCTCCGGAGCAGGGGAGCTGGGATTTTTCCGGCGGGGACGTGTGGCTGAACGGAAAGCGCGTGAATCCGCCCAAGTGGCCGTTCAAGAGCCTGCCCTGGACGGATTGGGGCAAGGGGCGCATTGAGGAGGCTCCCCTGACCTGGGAGGGGTATTTTTTCCGCCCTCCCGTGAAGGTCAAGCTCCGCAAGGGGTTGAACCGTGTGCTGGTTCGCAGCGTGTTCGGCCACTGGAAGGGGGACAACGGGCAGAGAAGCTGGTTTTTCTGCTGCATGCCCGTCCTGTGGGACGGCATCCATTACCGGGAGGTTCCGGGGCTGGAGTACGATCCCCGGCCGGACGCCCGCTGACGGGCTCGCGCCCGGGTTCAGTCTTCCGCAAAGGCGGAGAGGATGGCTTCATGCACGTCCTGCGCGGAACGGATTTCCGGCAGGGATGCCGGACCGATGAATACGGGCTGCTGGTTTGCGGGCACCCGGTCCCTGCCGTGGGAGCCTTTCACCTGGTCTCCGTTGAGGGGGATGACTTTCATCAGGGCGCGGAAGCCCAGCTTTTTTTTCAGCAGGAAGGCGGCGGCATGGAGCATGGGGAAGGAGAGGGCCGGGTCAAAGAACATCTCCGCAGGGTCATAGCCCGGTTTGCGGTGGATGTCCACGCAGCGGGCGAAGTCCGGGGCTTTGGCGTCATCCATCCAGTAGTAGTAGGTGAACCATGCGTCCGGCGCCGCGATGGCGGTGAAGTCCGGCAGGCGTTCCTGCGCCGCGGGATTGAGGCCGGAGAAGTCCGTTTCCCTGATTTCCTCCACGCCCGGGACGGCGGCGAGCAGGGCTCTTACTTCCTCTTTCACGGAGGGATCGTTGATGTAGACCAGGGCCGTCTGGTGGTCCGCCACGGCGAAGGCGCGGGAAGCTCCGCAGTCCAGCATTTCCATCCCCATTTCCGGCTTCACGGTGATCCAGCCCCGCTCCCGGAAGAGGCGGTTGAGGGCAATGCTGCGGGAGACGTCGGAAATTCCGTATTCACTGAGGATGACGGGGGTGACGCCCTCTTGTTCCAGAAAGCCGATCAGGTCGCACAGGAGGCCGTCCATGGCCTCCGCCGCCTGTGCCGCCTGCATGGAGGAAGGGCCGAATTTCTGAAGGTCATAGTCCAGGTAGGGCAGGTAGATGAGGCTGAGGCTGGGACGGTGCTTCCGTTCCACCCACCGGGCGGAGTCCGCTATCCAGCGGGAGGACTGGATGCCCGCCATGGGGCCCCAGAAGGTGGGGAAGGGGAATTCCCCCAGGTCTTTTTTAATGGTTTCCCGGAGTTCCATGGGCTGGGTGTAAATATCGAAGACCTTGCGGCCGTCCGCCGGGTACATGGGGCGCGGCGTGATGGTCCAGTCCGCCGTGGAGTACATGTTGTACCACCAGAAGAGCTTGGCGCAGGTGAAGCCGGGGCCGTACCGTTCCCGCAGTTTTTCCCACAGGCGCGGTCCCTGCACCAGCTTGTTGGACTGTTTCCAGAACTGGATTTCACTCATGTTCCGGTTATACCATCCGTTGGCGGGAATGGCGTGCTCCCGCGGGGAAATCCCCGTGACGTAGGTGCTCTGCGCGGAGCAGGTGAGGGCCGGGAAGGAGGGGGGGAAGGAGGAAACGCGCCGTCCCTCCGCCCATGCGGTGAGCCTGGGCATGTGTTCCATCATCTGGCGGGAAAGGGCCACCACGTCAATGACGGCTACGCGGGTGCTGGGGAGTTTCATGGAGGGGATATTAGCGGTTTGGCGCGGGAATTCCATCTTTCCATTTGAAAAAAGCGCCCGCATCCGTCATGATTCCGCGCATGGAACGTCAGGATAAACGACTTGTGGACCAGTTGCGCCCGATCAGCTTTGAAACGGGCATTGCGCCGAATGCCACGGCCTCCGTGCTGGTGACTTTCGGCCGCACCAAGGTGATTTGCGCCGTTACGATTGAAGAGGATGTACCCCGCTGGATGAAGATTCAGCGCGTGGAGGGCGGGTGGCTGACGGCGGAGTATTCCATGCTTCCGTATTCCACGCTTGACCGCAAGCGCCGCGATATTACGGCAGGGAAGCTGGACGGACGTTCCAGCGAGATCCAGCGCCTGATCGGCCGTTCCCTGAGGGCAGCCGTGGACCTGGGCAAAATCGGCCAGCGCACGATCTGGGTGGACTGCGACGTTCTGCAGGCTGACGGAGGCACCCGCACCGCTTCCATCACCGGGGCTTCCGTGGCCCTGGCGATTGCCGTAAACAAGCTGCTGGCCGCCGGGAAGCTGACGGAATCCCCTCTGAAGAGGCTGGTTTCCGCCGTTTCCGTGGGCATGCTGGACGGGGAGGCCCTGCTGGACCTGTGCTATGTGGAGGACAAGGACGCGGAGGTGGACATGAACCTGGTAATGACGGATCGCGGAGAGTTTGTGGAAGTTCAGGGGTCCGGGGAGGAGGCCGTATTTACGGCGGACCAGATGAACCGGATGCTGGAACTGGGCCGCAAGGGCCTGGACGAGATTGCTGAACTGCAGCGCCAGGTCATTGCCGAGGCGGACAAGCCGGAAGCCGGCGCACTGGAAGGCTTGAGCGCCTTTTTCGGCAGCGGCAGGCAGGCATGATTTTCCATGGCGCGGGATTTTTCCGGCTCCCGGCAAACGGGGGCTGCGGAGGAATCCCGGCGCCCTTCCAGGCCCAACATTTTTATGAGAATATGCTTGTCCTGACTGGGAAATCACGTTAATAGTAGAGACGAACATAGATAACCACGTACGGTTTTCTTAAACTGTAAACATTCCATCATATCCAACAATGAAAGTATCTTTTGCAACACGCCAGTTACGCAGGGGGTTCACCCTGATCGAACTTTTGGTTGTTATCGCCATTATCGCCCTGCTGGCTTCCGTGGCGTACGGTCCTATTCTGAACCAGATCAACAAGGGCGACCAGATGCAGGCCCTGACCAACATGAAGAACGTGGGCGTGGCGATGAACGAGTTCAAGTCCAACAGCAAGCTGGGCAATTTCCCGGATGACATCACCGCCGACCGCGTGGTGGCGCAGCACAACTACATGACGGGCCTGGGCGCCCTCCAGGGTGACACCTCCAATGACTATTTCCGCCAGCTTCTGGGCAACGAATCCGTTTCCGAAAGCAACTTCTACGCCAAGGTGCAGACTCCTTCCGGCGGTTCCACCGTCACCCCCGACGGTGAAATCTATGACGGCAAGGCCCTGACCCCCGGTGAAGTGGGCATCTCCTATGTCATGCGCAAGGGTGACAACAACAAGAAGGTGGGCATCGGCAGCTCCGTGGGTGAATATCCCCTGATGGTCACTTCCGTGCTTCCCGGTGAAGACGGCAGCACCGTCGTGGCCGGCAACGCCGTCCGCTTTGACCCGGAAAGCTTCCGCGGCAAAGTTCTGATTTTCACCACCGCCCAGAGCGCCAAGACCCTGGAGCTGGACGACAACGACAACCTCCAGGACACCTTCATTCCCAAGAGAAGGGGCAAGGACATCAGCGACACGTTCCTGATCCTTACGCCTGATTTCAGCGGCCAGGAATAAGTTTTTCCACCAGCAAAGATTTGCACAGGGCGCATCCTCCGGGATGCGCCCTTTTTAATGGAATTTTATTTGGGAATTGGCCCGCTCCGTACAGCCGGAAATGGCGGTATGACAAAGATGGCCGGACGGGGAAAAGGGAAGAAAAAAGCGTGTAAGGAGCGGTTTTCCGGTGGGGAAATATTGTTGGAGTTCTTCCTTGTGATTTAACGGAGGCTTGATTGGCGCGTTTTTTGTTGTTCTGGGCGCGCCTTTCCGGCGCGGCCGGGTTCCGGAGTTCCTTCCGGGGTTAGTGTCATTTATGGGTCATCTGTTGTGCAATACGGAGCCGCGGCGGTTTCAATACACTTATCATGACCAAGATTGCCATTGCCCTGTTATCATTGACCGCGCCGCTGGTGTACGCCGCCGTGTCTCCCGGTTCAAGTCCCGGAGCTCCGGTTTCCGGTGATGAGGCGGTTATTAAAATGGATGCCGTACTCCCCTTGTCGCGCGAGATGGTGAAGGAGGTTAATGACGGAGGCGCCCTGACTGTTTCCTCCCCCGCCTTTCCCTCCGGTTATTACATTGTTTACCGGTTTGTGTCTTCCCGCGGGGATGTGGTGCAAGCCTTTTCCGTGGTAGGCGGAAAACCGCTCCAGGGCGTGGGAATGGCCCTGCCCGTGCAGGTGAAGGCCAGGGGAATCCTGAATGATGATGTCTCCTGGAAGCTGGAACGGGAAATAGCGGCCATGTTTTCCTATGGCAAGTCCTATATGCCCCATAGTGAAGAGGTCATGGCCCGTGAGGCTGTGTACGGGCCCCTGGCCGGATCACTGGTGTCCCGTGGCGGCGGGGGCGGTTTTTACGGCGGCGCCCCTAGAATAGCGGGCGGATTTGCCGCAGATAATGTCAAGCCCGCTGTTCCGGACAGCGGGGGCAGCTCCAAGCCGTCAGATGACAAGGATAAGCCTTCTGCTCCGGATAAAAATCCGGGGACCGATCCTTCTGCCGATCCGGAACAGGATGAGAATGACGCCATCGTTGATTCCGGTGAGAAAGAGCTTTCCCTGGAATCCCTGATCACGGGGGACGTTCCGGAGGCTCCTCCCCTTGAAGCCAAAAAACTTCGCCTGGAAAACAATCTGAAGGCGGAGCCCGTACCGGAACCTTCTTCAGCCATGCTGGGGGCGTTTGGCATTGCCTGCCTGCTGATGCGGCGCAAGAGGAATTAAGCCATGCCGCTCCGGCTTGGCCGGCCGCGTTTTCGCCATGCCGTTTATCCGGACGGAAAGAGAGGCATGGTTTCCCTTCAGCCATGCATGGGCCATGCAGTGTTACAGTCCGTAACAGGCAGTATCATGAAAAAGGCGTTCCGGCCTTGAAAAACCGGAACGCCTTAATGCGGAAAGGAAGCGGATTTTATTTGCCTGCCGGAGCGCCGAAGACGTTGATTTCCGCGGCGGAAGCGCTGTTGCCGTCCAGTGAGCCGGTGCCGGTGAAGCGGAAGTAGCGCACGGGTTCGTTGACGTTCCTGAGGTTGACGGATTGTTCTATGGGATTGGCGCGGAGATTGGAGAATTCCCCTTCCGCCGCCTTCGTCCAGGTTTTTCCGTCCGGGCTTACTTCAAACTGATACTTGTCCGTCATTCCGGACGTTTTCCCGTCCTGCCTGGGCAGGTAGGAGAAGCTGGAGACCTGGTAGGGCCTGCCCATGTCCACTGTAAAGGATTGAGGCGTTTCAGCCTTGGCGAACCAGGAGGTCTCCGGGTTGTCATCAATGGCCGCCGCCGCGTTGCCGGAGGTGGCGTTTTTCACCTTCCACCCGGTTTTGCTGATGCCGAACCTGGCCTGGCTCACGGGCCCCAGCTTGCCGTTGGAGAATTGGCAGCGTGCCTTGACGGTGCCGCTTTCCGCGAATTTGGCGCCCTGGCTGTATACGGAAGAGCCTTCCTTGGGTTCGCTGCCGTCCGTCGTGTACAGGATTTTGTTCTTCCCGTCCGCAATGATGATGAGGTTGTCTCCACGGCGGAAGATGGAGGGCCGCACCGCGCCCGCCGGCTGGCGGAAGAGGGAGAATTCGGAGATGCAGGGCGTCGCCTGGCTCCCCGTGATGCGCAGGCGCAGCTTCTGGGTGGTGATGGGGCGGTTCAGGCGGCGCATGACCTGGTTGCCGATGGTCTTCCCTTCATTGTCGATGCAGACCCATTTGCCGTTGATCAGGGCATCAATGTTGAAGGAGTCCACACGCTGGCCCAGGCGGATTTGTTCGCGGAGGCGGATGACGTCAAAGGTGGCGGGTTTGGGAAGGGTGATGAAGGCGGAGGGCGTCAGGTTGTCGTCCTCCACGGCCCAGTAGGTCTCCATGTTGCCGTCCGTCATGTTGGAGGGGGCGAATTTCTTGTCATTGCCGCGCGTCTGGCTGGCCGTGACGGTTGCGCCCAGGGCATAGTCCCTAGCATACAGTTTATCGCGCAGTTCCTTGAATTCCAGCAGGGATTTGACGTCCGCGGGGTCCAGCTTGCCCGTTTTGTCCGCCGCTACGTTCAGGATGAGGTTCGCTCCGCGGCCTACGGAGTCAAACCATACCTGCATGAGTTCTTCCGGAGATTTGACGCGGGACGCCTGCCCCTGGTGCCAGAACCAGCCGGAATGGTTGATGGTGGTGTCCCCTTCCGCCGGAACCCAGCGTTCTCCGCCGCGCTTGCCGGTGCCTCCGCCTCCGCCGTTCAGCGCCACCGTGCTCCAGTGGGGATAGTTGACGTGGCCTTTTTCAGAACCGCCCCAGCGGGCGTCTCCGTAGTGGCCCGCGCCCCAGATGATGCAGTTGGGCTGGATTTTGCGGATCATTTCCACGATTTTTTCAAAGTTGTAGTACTTTTCCGCATCGCCGATGTTGCGCTTTTCCCTGGCTCCGCCGTAGTAGCCGTCCCCCCCGTTGGCTCCGTCAAACCAGATTTCAAAGACGGGGCCGTAGTTGGTCAGCAGTTCGCGGATCTGCTTGTAGTAAACGTCCAGGTAGCCTTCCTTGCCGTAGTCCGCATTATTGCGGTCCCACGGGCTGAGGTAGGTGCCGAATTTAATGCCGTGCTTCTTGCAGGCCTGGGCGAATTCCTTTACCACATCTCCCTTGCCGTTTTTCCACGGGCTTTTGGTGATGTTGTGGTCCGTGGACTTGGTGGGCCACGCGCAGAAGCCGTCGTGGTGCTTGGCCGTATAAATCATCCCCTTCATGCCGCCTTTCTTAAAGGTGGAGACGATGTCGGAGGCATTGAAGTCCGTCGGGTTGAAGATTTTAGGGTTTTCGTCTCCATACCCCCATTCCCTGCCCGTGAAAGTGTTCAGGCCAAAGTGGATGAACCCGTAGAATTCCATGCGCTGCCAGTTGACCTGTGCGGGGGTGGGCACCGCTCCGTAGGGCTTGGGAGGGTCTGCGGCCCATCCGGGCAGCATGGAAGAGGAAAGAACCGTTCCGAGAAAGAGGGAGGTAAGCTTGTTCATGCAGAGAAAACGTGTGTTGCCAAATACGGGGAAAACTCATTCTTTCTTTCATACGGAGGGAGGGCTGTCAAGTTGAAAGGGTTTCGCACAAAGTGCCGGAGGAGGTTAGTAGCTTCTAACTTCGACATGCGGGGAATTCGGCTTGATACGGGCCTGGCGTCCGTTTAGCATACAGAGGACTTTTGTTCCCCATGTCCTATTTCCGTTTTTTACTGCTGGCGCTGGTTCTTCTGACCGGGTCCGCATTTATCAGCGAGAGCGCTCCCGTCTACATGGCCCGGCGGGACAGCAAGTTCGCGCTCGTCCCCCTTTGCGACGGCTTTGATTTTCCGGTAGGCAAGCCTGACGGCAACGGCTATTACCGGTCCCGCGGCCTGCGCGTGAAGAGTCCCCGCCACATGGGCGAAGACTGGAACGGCAACGGCGGCGGCAATTCCGATCTGGGGGATCCCGTTTATTCCGTAGGGCACGGGGTGGTGACTTACGCGGCGGACGCCCGCGGCGCGTGGGGGAAGGTGGTGATTGTCCGCCATGCCTTCCGGGAGCCCAAGTCCGGAAAGGTGCTTTGCTGCCAGACGCTTTACGCCCACTTGAACGATATTAATGTGGTGCTGGGCCAGCTGGTGCTGCGTGGCACGCAGGTGGGCACCATCGGCACGAACCGCGGCATGTATCCTGCCCACCTTCATATTGAATTGCATTATAATCCTGACGTGAATTGCGGCCAGCAGGGGATTCCCAAGACGGAGCGCAATTACGGGCGCCTGACGGATTTTATCACCCGTTTCCGCCGCCTGCCTCTGGAAAAGAGAATGGTGCGCGTGCCAATCGGCGGGTTCCTGCCTTACAAGGGCACGGAAGGGCTTTGATTTTTTGATGAATGACGGACGGTGAAACTGTGCATTTTCGGCGGTTCGTTTGATCCCGTGCATGAAGGGCATGTTCGCGTGGCCGCCCATGCCCGTGACTATTGCGGGCTGGATTGCGTTCTGTTCATGCCGTGCTCCCTGTCTCCGCTGAAGGAGCAGGCCCCCGCCGTAACGGATGACCAGCGCTGCCGGATGATTGAGCTGGCGCTCCAGGGATTGGACTGGGCGGTGCTGGACCGTACGGATTTGAATCTTCCCCCTCCCTCATGGTCGTGGAGGGTGGCTGAGTGCGTGGCGGAGCGGCATCCCGGAGCGGAGCTTTTCTGGCTCATGGGCAAGGACCAGTGGGATTCCCTGGAACAGTGGGGCCGCTGGGAGCATCTGGCCGGGCTGGTGACGTTCATTGTATATCACCGGGGCGGCGAGCCGCTCCCCAGGGCACGGGTGCGCGCCGTTTTCATTGAGGGGGATGAACCTTCTTCCTCCACCCGCGTGCGGCATGACCTGCGCACGGGCGTATGTCCGGTGCCTCATCTGAATCCGGAGGTGGAGGAGCTGATCCGGCGGGAAGACTTGTACGGCGTGGACCGGAGATAGGGCTGCGCGCTGTTTTTGGCTTATTCAGGCCGGTTTTCCGGGGTTTCCGCCGGGTAGTGGACCTGCATCAGCGTGAGGCCGTCCGGCGGGGCGCAGAACGGGCTTTTATCCTGCGGGCGCGGAGAATTGATGAGGCGCGCCAGCTCGTCCAGCGTGATTTTACCCCTGGCCGCTTCATGGGCCGCGCCTGCCATGAGGCGCACCATCTTGTAGAGGAAGCCCGTTCCGGTGAAGGTAATGAAGACGTGGTCTCCCTTTTGCTCCACTTCCGCCTGCGTGATCGTGCGGCGGAAGTGGTCTTCCGGGATGGGGCGCGGTTCATTGCCGCGCAGGGCCGCAAAAGCCCTGAAGTCATGCGTTCCCGTGAAAAGGCGCACGGCTCGCTCCAGAGTTTCCACGCTCCAAGCCAGCGGACGGTGCCAGGCCAGCCCTGCGTCAAACGGACTGAGGATGCGCGCGCGGGAGATGCAGTAGCGGTAGGTTTTTCCGGCGGCGCTGAACCGGGCATGGAAGCCGGGGGCCGCGTATTCCGCATGCATGATCCGGACGGTATGGGGCAGGCGCGTGTTGAGGGCGGTGGGCCATTTGTCCGCCGGAATGCGGTGGGTGTCCGGAGCGTCCACATGGAAAACCTGGCCCAGGGCATGCACGCCGGCATCCGTCCTGCCGGAACCGTGGATGCGGACTGTAGAGCCGAAGAGGGCGGAAAAGGCGCGTTCCAGGACATCCTGCACAGTACGGCCCCCCGGCTGGCTTTGCCAGCCCAGGTACGGGCGTCCATCGTACGCGGCGGTGAAGCGGATGCGGGGCATGCGGCTGATTGTGTTGGAACGGTCCGGTTTTGGCAAGAGGCAAGTGCCGGACGGTGACGGTTTGGAATGGATGCCGTGCCTTCCGTCCCCTTCCTAGCTTGGAGGCCATTAAAGATGGCTATGCGAATACAGGATTTTGGAATGCTGCATGTGGCGCCGGATTTGTCCGGCGTGGTTCCGTTGAATGCGTTTGAAGCGCAGGCCGCCGGAGTGCGGAACCTGGCTGCGGGCGTAATGGAACTGGCCGGAACGGCGGGAACCGCCGTGAAGGAGATGCAGGAGGTGAGGGACGCCGGCCAGTGGGCGGAGGCCCGCGACGGCCTGTACCGTTTTGAACAGGACGTGATGCGGGAATTGGAGGCCGGGGGGGAGCCGGAGCACGTTCAGGAAAGGTGGAAAAAGGCGCTCGCGGAGCGGCTTCCCTCCTATCTGCCCGGCAGGATGTCCGCTCCGGTACGGGAGCGGGTGGAGCTGGCGAGGGAGAGCCTGGAGTCTGCCGGAAGCATTTATTTGCAGAAGATGTCCCGCCTGGGGCAGTTGGAAGAGGCGCGCCGGGCCTGGACCGGAGGCGTGGAATA
The DNA here is from genome assembly GCF_002884975.1 of Akkermansia muciniphila. Taxonomy (NCBI): domain Bacteria; kingdom Pseudomonadati; phylum Verrucomicrobiota; class Verrucomicrobiia; order Verrucomicrobiales; family Akkermansiaceae; genus Akkermansia; species Akkermansia muciniphila. Next base: position 224,342 of record NZ_PJKB01000002.1, read on the forward strand.
TGCCGTGGCGCAGGGGGAGGCCGGACTGGCTGAACGCAGGATTGAGGAGGGCCGCGGCGTTTTTGTGACCGGGGAGGAAGCCGCCCGCATGGTGGAGGATGCCCGCAGCCGCGTGGCCCTGAACCAGGCGGTGCAGGAGGTGCGGCGTGATCCGGTCCGGGCGGTGAGTCTTGTTTCCGGTGGCGTGGAGCCGCCGCAGTCCCCGGAGGAAAGGAAAGTGGCGCAGGAGGCCGTTACGGCGTATGGAGAGCTGAAGCGGCGTTATGCGGATTCCGTGGCGCGCACGGTGTCCGGGGGCGGCCTGCTCCGGGATGACGGTCTGGCTAATGCGGAAAAGTACGGCTTGATCAGTTCCGGGCAGTTGAGGCGTTATACGGAGTCACGGGACCGGAGGCGGGAGGCGGAGTTTTCCGGCGTCAGCGTACCGGAGGACGATATGCTGTTGTGCCGCATGACCTGCCTGGTTGATGAGGACTGCGGGGGGGAGGGGGATGCGGACGCCATGATTGAAGTGGCTACTTCCGGGCTGCCTGCGCCGCAGGTGGAAAGGCTCCTCCGGAGGCGGGAGGTGATGATGCAGGTTCCGCAGGAGACGCGCCGAGCGGCTTCCCGCCGCTTGTCCTCCCTGTTCCGCAGCGGAGCCTGGGGGCCATCGGAGGACGCGCGCGCCGTGGAGGAATGGAAGCGCGTCCAGATGGAATTGATGGAAGCTGTCAGGAGGGCCCCGCAGCAGCCTGAGGCGGAGCTTGAGAAAGTTTTTGAAAAGGAAAACCGGCTTCAGGATGAGGGCTGGGTGGGATTCAGGGATATGAACAAGGGAAAGGAAGGCAAGTAATGATGGAAAATGAGATGAATCGGGAAAAGGCAGGGACTCTGTCAGTGGAAGATGGAACGCCGGAAACGGCTCCCGTACACAGGGAGGAAAGTTCCGTTCCGGCAGTGGCCGGTTCCTCCGGAGAAGCGCCCGGCATGTGGGAAAGCCCGGAGCGGGAAGCGGTGGCGCGTGAAGAGTACTGGAACAGTGTGCTGACGGGGGACGTGATGACGATTCCCCTGGAAGTGAGGCGCAAGGCGGAAGCCGTGTATCCGGCTGGAACGGCTGACCGGGAGCGGGTGGCCGCGTGCGTGATGCAGTCCTGGGTGGCGGATTCAGGGGAGATTCCCCGTGAACGCATCCGGCGGGACTGGAAGGAGATCCGGGAGCAGGTGGCGCGCCAGTACGGCGCGTCCGGCAAGTCTGATGACGAGCTGTTTGTGGCCGTCTCCATGCACAACCAGGTGCGTCTTTCCCAGAAGGAAACGTTGTTTGAACTGTATCAGGAGGAGTACGACCGGACGCTGGCCGGAAACGGGGAGGCTCCGGATGAACGGTTCCGGGAGGCCGTTTCCGCCTGGCCGCAGGATTTGCGGGCCGTAGCGGAACAGTTGAAGAACCGGGCCGTGTCTGACGCCCTGGATGACAGGAACCGCCTGGAAGAGGCCGCCGGAGTGATCCGGAAGGGGCTGGAAGGGCTGGTAGCAGGCGAAGCCCCGGCCCCCGGAGGTTTTCCCGCCGTGCAAGTGAACCGGAAGGCCGCCGCCGGAGTTCCGGATGTGGTGCGTGCCGTGGATTGCCTGGCGTCCCTGGAGGAGGGGGACCGGCAGAAGGTGTACCGTATGATGGCTCCCTGCCTGCGCTCCCGCCCCGCTTTCCGGGATGCCCTGGGAGGTGCGCTGAAACGCGGAGCGGCGGAGATGGCGGAGAATGTGGCCCAGCTGGCTGTGAACGGTGCGGCCTGGACCCTCCCGGAAGGGAGTGAAAAGGAGACGCTGGACAGGTATTCCAGAAGCTTTGAGGAGCTGCGGAATTTTGCCAGGATGGAGTTCGCCCCCCTGCGCGGGGGAAAGGATGCCCCCTGGTTCCGGGAGCTGCTGGTGGACATGGCCCAGCAGGGCGCGTCCACGGCGCTGGCGTTTGGCGGTCCGGCGGGACTGGGCGTTCTGATGGCCGGGGAAACGGGGCGCCATATGGCGGATGCGCGCCGCATGAATCCGGACGGCGTGTTTGACGCCCAGATGGGCGGGGCCGTGGCGTCCGGAGGGGTAAATACCCTGCTTTCCTTCGGAATGACGAAGCTGGGCCAGCGGATGCTGGGGCAGGGGATGCGCGCCTTCCGCGCCGTGAGGTCAGCTTCAGGGGGGATGGGCGCGGTTCTTTCAGGAACGGGCGCCATGGCGGCTGACGCCGTGAAGATGGCGGCGGAGAATAAGCTGATGGAGCTGACGCCCATGGTGGTTCAGGAGGGCGTGGGAGCGGCTACGGGCAAGGAGTCCGGCGTGGACTGGGAAGGCTGGAGGGAGAGGCAGGTATCCATGGACGACCAGTTGAGGGAGGCCGCCATGATGATGCCTTTCCTGCTGATCGGAGCCGGGAAGGCATCCCTGCACCATTTCCGCCATGCCGGAGCGTTGCTGGGTGATGGCGCGCCGCTGAAGGCGTTCGGCATTCCGGATGAAACGGCGGCCCGCATCCTGCGGGAGAAGGACGTTCGCCGCGCCGGGGAGCTGCTCCAAAAGTCCCTGCGTGGCTCCCCCCTGTGGGGGTCCCTGTACATTTCCCGGAAGGCCATGGAATGGTCCCGCGTGCTGGATGAGGCCGGAGAACCCTTTTTAAGGACGGAGCAGGATGTGCGGGATTTTCTGGAAATGCCTTCCCCCGTCCGGACGAAGCCTTGGAAGATGAGGGATTTTCCGGAGTCGGAAGCGGTGTTGAAGAAGCTTTTCCCGCACCCGGACCATGCGGAGGCCAGGACCAAATGGCTGCTGCGGGCCGGATTGCCCCGCGTGGGAGAGTCCGCCGGGGCGGACGGACGGCGCGTTTATGAGGCGGAACCCGCACCCGGCGTGGAAATGAAGAGGACGCAGGGCCGCAATTCCGTGGAGGAGGCCCTTTCTTCCTGGTATGAAGCCCTGTGCCGGATGGAGGAGGAAGACCTGGGGCTGGCGCGGAACAGGAACGGCCGGGAAATTCCGTGGCGCTTGAGGAATGCGGCGGAGTATGACGTGCAAGCGGATGACCTGCGCCGGGCGTTTGTGGAAGACAGGCTTAAAAGGCGCGCCTACCGCCCGTACAGGATGCTGCTGCTGGCTTATCCTGAGGAAACGGGCCGCGGCGCCGGTCTTTCCGGCACGGACTGGGACGCCCTCACGGTGGATATGGACCGCCGGACGCGCGCCAATGTTTACGAGGGGGTGATGGAACGGGTGCATGGCGCCTCCCATGAGGAGGTGTCCGCCCATGTGGCGCGCCGTTTGTGGGAATCGTTCTGCCGTGACGGGGGCGCCTGCTCCCGGGCGCGCCGCTGGCTGGAGGAAGGCAGCGCCCTGCTGCGCGCTCCGGAGCTGCTGGCGCAGGCTTCCGGACCGGACGGGCTTCCGTCCGCCCTGTCCCGGATGAGCTCCATGATGGCCGCCCTGGGGGACCGGGAGCGCCACGGGGTGAGTCCGGAACTGCGGGAAATGAACCGTTTTGTGTGGGGAACCCAGGCGGACGTGAACAGTTTGTTCCAGGTGCTTCCCAACATGAAGGAGTTTGACGTTCATGTGGGGCGCGGCTATACGCCGGTGGAAAGCTACGGACGGCTGCTGTCCCGCTTTCTGGAGGTGGAGCCGGAGCATGTGGCCCGGTATGCCTCCGTGCTGGATGCCGGGCGGCTGGATGCCGGTCCGGCGCAGGCCGCGCCGCGCGCCTATCCGGGTACGGAGAAGGCGGTGGAGAACCTGTCGCGCCTGACGCCGCGCCTGTTCCAGTCATCGCGCGGAAACAGGGAAGGGGAAAGGCTGTGGAGGGTGAAGTACCCCAATGGAAGGTGGTCGGACTGGCACCCTTCGCGGGAGGCCGCGGGGGCGGACCTGATGGCCCATGTCTCCATGATGTTTTCCCCGGCCTGCACGGCCAAAAGGGATTTGATCCGGAGCTGGGAGTGGCATGCCCGCAGCGGGCATCCGGAATGGGATACCAACTACCTGAGGCTGACTTCAGGGCTGGAAAACGCGCAGGGAGCGCGCCTCTCCTGCCTGTATGACAGCCTGGCGTCCATGGCGGTGGCGGATATGCTGAAGGCCGGTTACGGCGTGCGCGGGGCCGTGGGCTCCGGTGACCGCCTGGAGGTGACGGGCAGGGGGCGCGTGGCCGCTGAAACGCTGATGAGCCCCGACGCCCTGAAGGAGCGCATGGATATCCACGGCAAGTATGTAGGAGAGGTGCAGCGGCTGGGGGTGGATGCGGACAATATGCCCGTTCCCACGGCCAAGGGGCTGGTGATGCACCGGCTGCGCCTTCATAACACGGACAATCCCCTGGCCCTGATTGAGGACAAGGCGGAGGTCGTCTGGGACCGGCTGATGCGCACGGACCAGCTTTCTCCGGAGGGCGCATGGGAGATGCTGAAGCATCTGGGCCGCGTGCCGCGCCGCCGGAAGCTGCCGGGAGAGACGGAACTGATTGAGGAACTGTCCCAGCTTTCCAAGGAATACTTTTTTGCCCATCTGGATCATGACGCCGTTCCGGAAACGGTGGCTTCATGGGCGCGTTACGGAGCCGTAAGTCCGGACAAGGCGCCTGAACCCCTTGAGGAGCTGGTGCTTCGTGCCGCGGAGCTGAAGGAAACGCTGAAGGAGGGGCCGGAGACCGCAGAGTTCCTGGGCATGCTTCGTGAAACTGTGGGGATGAACGACCGGATACGGGCGGAACGCGCCTGGAATGCAGGCGGCGCGGAGGTGCGCCTCCCCATGATGGAGAGGTATGCCCACAGTCTGATGACCGGGAGGCTTTTATCCACGGCCCCGGACCACGTAAGGGCTGACCTGGTGCGCTCCCTGGCTGCGCTGGATGGATATGGCGGCGGCTCAACGCGCCGGATGGAACGGCTGGCGGAACACCGCATGATGGAACTGGCCCGGGCCCTGCGGGAGTTTCCACAGTTGAATTCATGGCGTGCGGATCCGGAGCATCCCGGCCTGTACCTGCGTCTGGTGAAGCGTCCATTCAGGGCAGGGCACGGGACCCTGCGGGCGAAGGACGTTTCCCTGTCCGCCATGGGCGACCCCCTTCCGGAGCCCGTTCTGGATACTCCCGCCTATGTGGAGGATGAGTTTTCCGTCAGGCGCGGCGTAGCCGCTCCTGCCGCCTGGCGCAGCCGCCCGGACGTGGTCCGTGCGGTGGAGACGCTGGACGAGGTGAGGCGGAATTTGGCGGACCGTCCGGAAGCGGCGGAGTCCGGCATCATCTGGCGGGGAAGAACCTACCGCGTTGATTCCGGAGCGGTTCCCGAGGGCGTGCCTGCGTGGTGGGGCCGGGAAGTTCCCCTGGATGAAGCCGCCACCCTGATTGATGTTCTGGACCACCGGCAGGATGAAGTGAGGGGCGGCATGCTCCCCTTCCTGCCTGATCCGGAAGAGGCGCGCGCGATGTATGCCAATTGCGTGATTTACCGTGACCCGGGCGACCCGGGGCATACCGTGCGCCTGATGCCGGGCATTCCGGAAAGCCCCGTGCGGCAGGCGCGCGCGCCATACGTGGTGCATGCGTGGAACGGCGTATATCTGGACAGGCACGGGCTGCCTGCGGGAGACGGGCGGGATTCCTATATTCCTCTGGAGTGCTTCACGGGAGCCGGGGAGGAGCCTTCCCCGGAGACCGCGAAGGAAAACCGGGCGCGGTCCCTGGGCAGGATTCTGGAAACGCTGGGAGATGCGGATGCGCAGGAACGCTTCTGGTGGAACAGGGAACAGGCCATGGGGTGTTTTATGGAGGACGTCATCCGGCTGTATGAGGAACTGGGCGTGCGGGAAGGTTATCTGCGCGGCAGGATGGACCTGCTTGACCCTGTCATGGTGCAGGCTCTGCGCTTTGTCTCCCACGTGCTGAACGATCCTCTGGCGTACCGCCTGCCCCTGGACAAGGGGACGGAGGCCCTGAGGGGAATGACGAGCGAGGGAGCCCTGCTGAAGGAACTGGTGGACGAACATGGAAACTTCTGATCATCTGACGGAGTCCTGGAGCCTGCCGTGGCGGTCCGTGCTGTCCAGCCAGCTTTGGCGGCTGGAACACCTGTACTGGATTGAGAACAAGGCGGGGCAGCTCCAGCGTTTTTCCCTGAACAGGGCCCAGCGGCGGCTTCATGAGCGGCTGTGGTACAGGAATGATATCCTGAAGGCCCGCCAGCTGGGCATTTCCACGTATGTGGCCATGCTGATGCTGGACATGAGCCTGTTCCGGTCCAATTTCCATTGCGGCATTATTGACAAGAGCCTGCCGGACGCCCAGCAGAAGCTTGCCAAGCTGCACTTCGCCTGGGACCATCTGGATTACGTTCCGCCCAATCCTTCCGCGATGGATGTGGCCCTGGCCCGGCTGGGAGAGAGAATAAAAAGCCTGTCCGGCGTGGAGAAAAAGGGGGTATGGCGTCCCTGTACGGCGGCGCGCACCCGCCTGGCTTTTGCCAACGGAAGCGATGTGCGCGTGGGAACGAACCTGCGCGGGGGCACCATGCAGTTCCTGCATGTTTCCGAGCTGGCGCACGTTTCCGTGCATGCCCCGTGGCGCGCCAGGGAGATACGTACGGGGGCGATCAACACGGTGCCCCCAGGCGGCTTCATCCTGAAGGAGAGCACCCATGAAGGAGGGCGGTACGGCGTGAATTACGAGCTGACCCGCCAGGCCATGGAGAACATGGGCAAGAGCGAATTGTCTCCGCTGGATTTCCGGTTCTTCTTTTTCAGCTGGTTTGACCAGGAGGAATACACGTTGCCCGGGCGCGGCAGGTGGAGCCGGGAGCTGGACGAGTATTTCCTTTCCCTGGAGCGGGACACCGGAGTGACGCTGGACGCTGGGCAGAAAAGATGGTACGCGCGGATGGCCCGCGTGATGGGAGCCGCCATGAAGCAGGAGTACCCCGGAACGCCGCAGGAGGCGTTCGCCACCGGGGAGGAAGGCAGCATTTACGGCAGCCGCATCATGGCCCTCCGGGAACAGGGGCGCGTGGGAATGGAGTTTCAGGCGGACCCGGAAGCCCCCTCCTTCACGGCGTGGGACCTGGGCCTGAGCGACCATACGGCCATCTGGCTGGTGCAGGTGCTGGGGGACAGCTTCCACTGGCTGGACCATTATGCCGCCAACCAGCAGCCGCTGGCCCATTACGTGGAAAAAATGCGGGAATGGGAGAAGCGGTACGGCGTGACGGTGACGGCCCACCTGCTGCCGCACGATGCCGCGCGGCGGGATGCCCACGGCGTTTCCTACGTGGAGGGCATGGGACGGCTGGGATTGGCGAACGTGCGCGTCGTTCCCAGGACCACGGACGTCTGGCGCGGCATTAATACGCTGCGGGAACTGCTGGAGCGCAGTTTCTTCCATGCACGTACCCAGGAGAGGGTGCGCAATAGCCGCGGGGCGGAGGAACCGGGCGGGGTGGAGCATCTGGAACTGTACCGGTCCAGGCCTCCCGGCGCGGGAGGCGCCGTGGCGGAGAGTCCCGTGCATGACGGACATTCCCATACGGCGGATGCCGCGCGCACCTTTGCGGAAGCGTGGTCCCATGGACTGCTCCACGGGCCCGGGAATGACGGAGGACGCAGCAGGCGCGCCCGGATGTGGTAGGGCTGCGGACGGGAAAAAGGATTTTTTTTGATTGATGGTTGACAGTTTTGTCAAAAAGCGGTTCTTTTTTCCGGCCTTCCGTTGTCTAACGCAGTGATGCGACTCCCCGAAATGAAGTTATCCCTTTTCCATTTGCTGGTTTCCTGCCTGTGCGTTCCGTTCCTGTTTTCCTCCTGCGGCACGACGGGCGGGGATGCCTCCCTGTCTTCCTCGTCCAGCGTTCCGGTGGAGGAACTGACCGGGTATTTTGAGGAAACGGGAACCATTCCGGGGCATCTGCTCAAGTGGGAGGATGAGCCGTCCCTGCCCGGAAAACTGCTGGTTGTGGTGGATAAGAAAAAGCAGATGATGTACGTGTACCGTGGAACGCACCGCATTGGGTACGGCCCCATCAGTTCCGGCAGGAGCCCGGGCATGACGCCTGCGGGCTACTTCCGGATTTCCTCCAAGGATGCGGACCACCATTCCTATTACGGCTCCTTCATCAATGCCGCCGGAGAGCAGCGGGACGGGGATATACGGAAGGACGCCGCGCGTCCCGGAGAACGGTTTGAAGCGGCCCAAATGCCCTATTTCATGAGAGTGAACGGGGCCGTGGGCATCCATGAAGGATACCTGCCCGGGCGCCCGTCCTCCCATGGCTGCATCCGCATTCCACATTTGATTGCAAGAAACCTGTTTGAGGTGGCTCCCGTGGGAACCCGGGTGATTGTCCGGGATGGAAGCTGGAGCATTCATGAGCTTCAGAAGAAGCCGTCCGGTATTTTCAGAACGGTGCACAGGCCGTCCCCTGCGCGGGCTGGCGCAAATTCCTCTTCCTCCGGGAAGAAGGAGCTTGTAAAGTCGGAGGCATCCGTGGAGAAGGATGCCGTGGCCGTGCCGTCTGGTGAAGAACGGGAGAACACGCCGCTGCCTTCTTCCGGCGCGGATGCCGTGAACCCCTCTTCATCCAATGGCCTCGAAGGACTGGAATAACATGCTGGCCGGGCGTTTGTACAATGCCCAGGATTCCGAATTGACCGCCGGGCGCCTTCGGGCGCGCAAGCTCGTCTTCCGTTACAATCAATCCGCCCCGGAGGAGGAAGAACTGCGCCGGGAATTGGCGCGGGAACTCTTCGGCGGCATGGGGGAGAACTGCTATCTGGAACCTCCGCTGCGGTGTGACTATGGAACGAATATCCGGCTGGGGGACCGCGTGTATGCCAACTTCAACCTGGTGGTGCTGGACTGCGCCGCCGTCACGATCGGCAATGACGTGCTGATAGGGCCCAATGTGGGGATTTACACCGCCACGCACCCCGTGGACCCGGGATTGAGGCGTTGCGGCCTGGAATTTGCGCTTCCCGTCACCATTGAGGACGGGGTATGGATAGGCGGCCATACGGTGATTGGCCCGGGCGTGCGCATCGGGCGCAATTCCGTGATAGGCGCGGGGAGCGTGGTGACGAAGGACATTCCCGCCAACGTGGTGGCCGTGGGAAACCCCTGCCGCGTGATGCGGCCCATTACGGAAAAGGACCGCGAGGCCTGGGGTGCGGTGGAAAATGGTGGGGAGACCGCTACTGCAGGAACGGAGGCAAATTCTCCTGCATGATGAAATTTGAATTGCTTTTGGGGACGGATGGTGCATAGTTGACGCCCTCACAGTGTCGATTAGCCGCTGCCACGAGCTAAATACATTCAAAGAAAACACTTATGAGTAACGAAATCAATTTGCAGGAATTCAAGATGCATGAAAAGGATTCCGGTAGCTCCAGCTACCAGATCGCCCACCTGACCCAGCGCATCGCCCACCTGACCGACCACCTGAGCACGAACAAGCATGATGTTTCTTCCCGCCGCGGGTTGTTGAAAATGGTGGCTCTGCGCCGCAAGCTTCTTGATTACGTCAAGCGTGAAGATCTGGCCCAGTATCAGAGCCTGATCCAGCGTCTTGGCCTTCGCCGCTAAACGGCGGAGCATATTCCCGTTTGATTCGGCCGTTGCGGTTTTCCGCAGCGGTCGTTTTTTGTGCCGTGGGGTGATGGCGTCTTCCTGTATTTTTGTTCCGGAAGAGGCCTTGACCTTTAAAAAAATGTCTGTTAGCCTGACAGACATCTATGGAACAAATGACACGGGTCCAGCAGAACACGCTGAGAAAAATCGTGGAGGCGGCCATTGAACTGATGAGTGAAAAAGGGTTCCACCGCGTCAGCGTTCAGGAAGTGGGGAAAAAGGCGGGGATTTGTGAAAAGACCGTCTTCCGCTACTTTGCCACCAAAAAGTCCCTGCTGGATGAAATCATCCGGTACCGGGAATATGCCAGCGAACTGAAAAGGGAATTCGAGCACAGGAAAACGTGGGACCTGGCGCATGACCTGAAACTGGCCGCACGCCTGTACTTCCAGGCGACGAAGGCCAAAAGGGACGCCTTCCGGGCCTACTTGAGCGCGCTGGATTCCGTGGATACGAACGGAGACGATTTTTTGCGCGACCCGCGGGAGCTTCATTCCTTCCTGTGCGATTACATGAGCGCCATGCAGGAAAAAGGAAAGGTCAGGGAGGGGGATGTGCGGCTCATGGTGCGCGCCTTTGTCAATACGCTGCACGGCTACATGCTGATGTACTGCCTGAATGACGACAGCAAGGCGTGGCAGGACAAGGTGGCTTCCATGAAGCTGACCATTGGCCTGTTTATTCAGGGATTTTCCCGGCAATGCACTTCCTGCGGCGCATGAGCAAGCATTTGAAGGCCATTTCACTGGGCAGCATGGCGTTGGCGGCTGTAGGTGCCATCGGCTGGGGCGTCTGGCATTTCCGGGAGAGCCGCACCATGAACACGGATGACTGCCGCGTGGAGGCGAGCATCATTTCCGTGGGGTCAAAGCTGGCGGAGCGCGTCACCAGCGTGGATGTGGAGGAAGGGGAAACCATCCGCCGCGGGCAGACGCTTGCCCACCTGGACGGCCGCACCATGCAGGCGCGCCTGATGGCTGCGCGTTCCCGCGTCAAACTGATGCAGGCCAGGTATGATGAGATGCTGGCCGGCTTCCGCCCGCAGGAAATCGAATCCCAGCGGGCCAGGGCTGCCCAGGCATCCGCCAGCCTGGAACATGCGCGGCGTGATTATGAGCGCATTGAAAAACTGGTGATGGAGCAGGCGGGCATCAGCTCCGCGGACCGGGACGCCGTGCGGGCCACCTACCTGGCGGCGCTGGCGGTGGAAAAGGCGGAGCAGGAGAATCTGGCCCTCAAGCTGGAAGGTTACCGTGAGGAGGAAAAAAGGTCCGCCCAGGCCCAGTTGGAAGCCGCCCGGGCGGAACTGGAGGAATTGGAAGTGCTGTGCGGAGAATGCGTAGTCAAATCCCCCGTGGACGGCGTGTTGGCCCGCAAGCTGGTGAACGGGGGGGAAATGGTCAGTTCCGGGCAGAAGCTGTTTTCCATTGTGGATGGCGGGGACATCTGGCTCAACGTCCGCGTGGAGGAAACCAAGATAGGACGCATCCGGCAGGGGCAGGACGTGCAATTCACGCTGGACGGCTATGACGGCAAAGTCTTCCACGGCACGGTTTATGAAATAGGGGCGGCCACCTATGCGACGTTTTCCCTGATTTCCACGGAGAACGTCAGCGGTTATTTCACCAAGGTCATGCAGCGCTTTCCCGTCAAGGTGAGCCTGCCGAAGGCGGAGGACGGCGTGGTATTCCGCCCGGGAATGCAGGGAAAGGTTTCCATTGATTTTTAAGAAAGAGGTATGAGTGGCCCGGTTGTGCAAACAATGGTTCCGGCGTGGAAGCGGCGCCTGCTGACGGGGATGGCCTGCGCGTGCACGATGCTGACGTTTCTGAATATGGGCTGCATCACGGCGGCCACGCCGGATTTGTCAGGCACGTTTGTGGTGGGCACCCTGGATGTTTCCTGGTCGGGTGCGGCGTGCCCGCTGGGAACTGCCCTCTCCTTCACCGTGGCGGCGTACCTGTGGGCGCGCATCGGGCTGAGAAGATCCCTGCGCACGGCCTTGCTGATCATGCTGGCCGGGACCTTGCTGGGACTGGCGGCGGACCATTTCTTTATCATGATTGCGGCCCGCTTCCTTCAGGGGGCCGGAGGCGGCCTGGCGCTGGTTTACGGAACGGGGTTGGTGAATGCCGCCCTGCCTCCGGAGCGGCGTGGCCTGGCGATGGGCGTGAAGCTTTGTTCCATTGGCCTGGCATCCTGTGCCAGCCCGGTAGTGGGGTGCCTGCTGGTGCAGTACTGGCACTGGCGGGGTCTGTTCGTCATCGTGGGTGCGGCGGCGGCCGTGCTGGCCGTGCTGACGACGCTTTACGTTCCCGACCAGAAGATTCCCAAGGGAGGAAAATTTGACTGGTTTTCCTTTCTGGCGGTGGGGATGGGATGCGTGTGCATGCTGATGGTGCTTATTTACGGGGAGACGGACGGCTGGACGGCGCCCGGCGTGCTGGGATGGATGTACGGTGGATTTTGTTCCTTTGCCCTGGCCTTCATTTCCTGCATGACCCACCGCACCCCTCTGCTGGACGTCCGCGTACTGGGCAACTGGCGGTTCCTGTGCGGTCTGCTGGCCTCCCTGTGCAACATCTTCTGCATTTGCTGGGTGCGGGTGGGAACGGTGCAGTTCATGCGCAATGTCATGAATTATGAACCGGTGGGCATTGCCTATGTGTTCATGGTTCTGGTGGCCGGATTTTGCGGCGGCGCGGCGCTGGTGCTCCCCCTGATGCAGAAGGGCAGGCTGGCCCTGCGGGTGGGCATGATGGCGGGGCTGCTGGCGCTGGGCGCCTCCGCCTTCTTCCTGTCCCGGCTGGATGCGGGCTGCTCCTGGCTGGACGTGGCGTGGCCCCTGGGACTGTTCGGAATCGGTTATGCCTTCTGTTTGAATACGGCCACGCCGCTTGCCCTGAGAGGGGTGGAGGGGCGTTCCGCCGCCGCTTCCTCCCGGACGCTGAACACCGTGCGCTATATCTTCATTTCCTTGTACGTCAGCAGTGTGAGCACGGTATTGGCCCATATGAAAACGGGGTTCCGCTTCAGCATGGCGGAGCAGGTAAGGGACGATTCCCCGGGAACGGCTCATACGCTTGACATGTGGCAGCGGCACTTTGCGGAAACCGGCGGCACGGCGCAGGAAATCCATGCATCCGTGGATGCGGTGCTGCAAAAGGCCGTGGCGCTCCAGAGCCAGGTTTTTTCTGTGGATACTTTTTATCTTTGTACCGTAATCGTAGGTGCGGCAGGTGTGCTGTTTGCCCTGTTCTGCCTGAAATCCGGACAGGAAAGGAAGGCCGCTTCATGAAACGTCTGATGCTTCTTCCCATGGCCGCGCTGCTGGCCTCCTGCGGCAGTCCCGCCGTATTTGAAAGGCCCGTTATGGAAATACCGGAGGGAACAGCCCGGACTTCTCCCGTAGGGGCCGGGTGGTGGCGCATTTTCAATGACCGTGCGCTGGACCGTTTGGAAGAAAAGGCCGTGGCTCATAACCACGATCTTGTCCGCGCGTCCGCCCTGGTGGACCAGGCCTCCGCCCTGGCGGCGCAGACGGGCGCCGCCATGCTGCCCCGGGCGGAACTGGAAGCCGGAGCCAGCAGCGAGGAACTGTCCGAAGGTGAACGTTATATGAACAACCTGCCGGACCGGGCGAGGGATTTGTGGTCCATGTCCGGCGTGCTCTCCTATGAAGTGGACCTGTGGGGAAAGCTGCGGGCGCGCACGGAAGCCGCCCGGGCGGAGCTGCTGGCTTCTTCCGCCGCCCGGGATGCGGTTTATCTGCGGCTGACGGCGGAGGTGGCCTCCGCCTACATTAATGTGCGAACGTGGGAGGAGAAGTGTCTCATCATCCGCCGTGTCCACGCTTCTTATGAACAGACCTGCGCCATGTATGAAAAAAGGTTTGTGCAGGGGCAGTACCCGGAGCTTGCCCTGCGCCGTGTCCAGGCGGAGCGCTCCAAAACGCTGGCCCAGCTCAGGCTGTCGGAAAACGAACTGTCCCGTGCTGAGAGCGTGCTGTCCGTGCTGGTGGGGGACAGCCCCAGACAAGTGATGAAGGGCGGGCGCCCCGGCGGGGGGAATGCCGCCCTGCTCGCCTCCCCTCCGGTCATTCCTGCCCGGATTCCCGGTGACATGATTGAACGCCGTCCGGATATATGGGAGCTGGAATCCCGCCTGAAAGCCGCCTTTTATGGAAGGGAGGCGGCGCGGAAGGACAGGTTGCCGTCCCTGGTGCTGACGGGACAGCTGGGGCAGGTCAGCACCCAGTTGAACGAGTTGCTGAACCAGTCTTCCAGAAGTTATGATTTGGGTGCGGGAATCCTCCAAACCCTGTTTGACGGAGGACGGAAGCGCGCCGCCGTACGCGCCGCGGATGCCGAATGTGCCGCCGTCCAGGCCGCGTATGAGCAGGCTGTGCTGAACGCCTTCCGGGAAATCAGGGATGCCCTGGTGGAACGCCGCAAAAGCGCGGAGGTTTACGAAGCTACGCTTGATGAAGTGAACTGCCTGCGCCGCAGCTGGGACATTGCGTCCAGGCAGTATGAGGCCGGGTATGTGGGGCTGATGGATGCCCTGGATACGCACAGGAGTCTGCTGAGCGGGGAGCTGGACATGGCGGATGCTGCGCAGATGCGGCTGAATGCCGTCGTCAAATTCTGCAAGGCGCTGGGCGGCGGATGGCAGCGCCGCCCCGGTTCCTCATGAGGGGCCGTGTTTCCCGGAAGGGAAGGGGCGAGCCTCCCGGCAGGCGGTGGAGAAAAGCGCGGAACAGCGGGCTATCAAACTATTTACTTGCATTCTCCTTGACAGGGGTTATGCTGGCATCCGACGTTCGGGGATTCTTTCCCGGTGCGTTTCTGTCGGGCATGCCTTGAGAAATTTTCGGATTTTCACAGGCTGTCAAGCCGGTAAGACTGGGCCGGAGCGTTTGATCCATCTGGGATGTGCGCCCTGCCGCGCGGACAGTGTTCCCCTTTATTTTTGGGAAAAGGCTGTTGCGGATAACACTCTTCCTGAGGCACTGCCCGTACCTGACGCCATTCAGGCTTCCCGCCCGGAGCCGGCCTGAATGGGCTGATGAGGCTGCGGGTGACTGAAAGACAAGAAATATAATGAGCATACATTCAGTTGAATGCAACGTTGGTACGAATCCCATCACGATTGAAACCGGAAAAATGGCCCGTCTTGCTGACGGCGCGGTTGTCGTCCGCAGCGGCGACACCGTGGTTCTCGTGACCGTGGTGAGCGCCACCAAAGTCAAGGAAGGCCAGACCTTCTTCCCCCTGTCTGTGGAATATAAGGAAAAGGCTGCTGCCGCGGGCATGTTCCCCGGCGGCTACTTCAAGCGTGAAGGCCGTCCCACGGAAAAGGAAATCCTGACGTGCCGCATGACGGACCGCCCCCTGCGCCCGATGTTCCCCAAGGGTTACTTCTATGACACGCAGGTGATCACCCTTCTGCTTTCCGCCGATGGTGAAAATGAGCCGGACATCCTGAGCATCAACGGCGCTTCCGCCGCCTGCGTTGTTTCCGACCTCCCCTTTGCCGAACCCGTGGGCGCCGTCCGCGTGGGCCGTGTTGACGGCCAGTTCATCATCAACCCGACCAACTCCCAGCGTGAAAACAGCCAGCTTGACCTGGTGTTTGCCGGGACGAAGGACCAGGTGATCATGATTGAAGGTTCCGCCAACGAACTGCCGGAAGAAGACTTCATCGCCGCTCTGCGCCTGGCTCAGGAAAACGTGAAGGTCCTTTGCGAAAAGCAGGAAGAGCTCCGCGCTGTCTGCGGCAAGGAAAAGCGTTCCTACGAACTCTGCCTCGCCAAGCCGGAACTGCTGGAAATCGGCTATGAAATCGCCGGTGACCGCATTGAAGACGCCATCTATGCCGCCTCCAAGGTTGAACGCCAGAAGAAGGTGGGCGCCCTGCGCGACGAAGTGGAAGCCGCCATTAAGGAACGCCATCCGGAAGCTACCGATTTTGACGTGGAGCAGGTCTTTGAATACATTCAGAAGAAGGCCTTCCGTATTTCCATCATGGACAAGGACAAGCGTGCCGACGGCCGCGCCCTCAAGGAACTGCGCCCCCTGACCGCGGAAATCAACGTGCTGCCTTCCGTGGTGCACGGTTCCGCGATGTTTGCCCGCGGTGAAACGATGTCCCTCTGCTTGGCGACGCTCGCTCCGATGGAGGAACGCCAGTACATGGACAATTACACGGGCAGCGTGAATGAAAAGCGCTTCATTCTGCACTACAACTTCCCTCCCTTCTCCGTAGGTGACACCGGCCGTTTCGGCGGTCAGAACCGTCGTGAAATCGGCCATGGCGCCCTGGCGGAACGTTCCATCGCTCCCGTAGTGCCGGACGAACAGGAATTCCCGTACGCCATCCGCATTTCTTCTGAAATCATGGAATCCAACGGTTCCACCTCCATGGCTTCCGTCTGTGCGGGCACGATGTCCCTGCTGGCGGCCGGCGTGCCCCTCAAGCGCCCCGTGGCGGGTATTTCCGTGGGCCTGGTGACGGAACAGAATGACCAGCATGAAATCACTACGTACAAGACCCTTCTGGACATCATCGGTTCCGAAGACTTCTACGGTGACATGGACTTCAAGCTTTGCGGCACGTCTGAAGGCGTGACGGGCTACCAGCTGGACCTCAAGCTGCCCGGCATTCCCCTCTCCATTCTGGAAGAAGCCATCCAGGTGGCCAAGACTGGCCGCACGGACGTGCTGAAGGTCATGAATGACGCCATTGCGGCTCCGGCCCAGATGAGCCCGAATGCTCCCCGCATTGAGACGACCAAGATTCCCGCCGACCGCATTGGCGAGCTGATTGGCCCCGGCGGCAAGAACATCAAGGCCATCCAGGCTGAATCCGGCGCCGACATCAACATTGAGGAAGACGGCACCGTGCACATCTACGCCGCCAAGCAGGAAGGCCTGGACCGTGCGCTGGAGCTCGTTACCCGCATGTTCAAGACCATTGAAATCGGTGAACTGTACACCGGCAAGATCGTTTCCACGACTACCTTCGGCGCGTTCATGGAAGTGCTTCCCGGCAAGGACGGCCTGATTCACATCTCCGAACTGGCCGAAGGCCGCACCGCCAAGACGGAAGACGTCGTGAGCGTGGGAGACGTGGTGACCGCCAAGTGCATCGGCATTGACGACAAGGGCCGCGTGAAGATGTCCGTCCGCGCCGCTCTGCGCGACGCCAAGGCAGCTGAAGCGGAAGCCGCCGGCATCACGGAATAACGGTTTCTCGTTGATCCATTAAACTTCCAGCCCCGTTCCCGGTTGTTCCGGGAACGGGGCTGTTTGAATTTGGACGGGAGCTTTTACCTTGCGGTCACGGGTTCCGGTGGTGACGGCTGTTTCTTCTCCTGCGCGGATGCAGCTTTCACTTCCGGGGAGGGCGGAGTACACAGAAAACGGCCCAGCAGGTCCAGCGTGGCTTTCACATCCTTCAGGTCCGCCAGTTCCCGCGGGGAGTGCATGTAGCGGATGGGCGGTCCCAGAAAGGCTGCCTGGCCGCCGTAAAGCTTGACGGGGACAAAATTGGCCATGCCGGGAGGGAAGGTAGCGTCCTTCTGCAACGGAATACCGTGCTCTTCCGCCAGTTGGAGGAGTTGCGCGGTGATGGGCTGGTAAAAGATCTTGTCATGGGTGAAGAGGACGGGGCCTTTTCCCATGGCCTGGCGGGTCAGCCTTCCGTTTTCTTCACGGGACGGAAGGTCATCGAGCTGGACGGTATCCAGCGTACAGTCAATGACAATGGCCAGCTTTGGGCGGTTCTTTTCACAATACGCCGTGGCGCCGATGAGGCCTATTTCCTCCTGGGAGGAGGAAAGCAGCGTCACGTGGTATTTCAGGTCCTTTTGATGTTGGGACAGGAAAAAGGCCAGTTCCGTCAGCATGAAGGAATTCAGGCGGCAGTCCAGGCCGTGGGCCATCAGGCGCGAACCGTGCAGCAATTCCGGCCTGGTGGCGGGAACGCCGCGCTGGCCTGTGCTCAGGCCCATGTTCCGGGCCTCCTCCGCACTGGACGCTCCCACGTCAAACAGGACGTATTCCGTCCCTGCCGGGAGCGGGGTGCGGTTCAACCACCAGCCGGGCACTGCGCCCGCAAAGGCGGTGACGGGACCATGCGCCCCGTCAAAGCGGTAGGGGCAGGAAAGCATGGACTGGAAATCCGGGAACCCGATGGGCTTCACCTTCAGGAAACCGTTGGGTGTGATGTCTGCAATGACCACGCCCACTTCATCCGCGTGGGCGTCTATCAACAGTTCCGGGGCGTCCGGGTCCGGGCTGCGGAATGTTGCCCAGGCATTTTGATGCGCGTCCGTGCCGGAACTGTCCGCCAGGGGCGCTATGTGCTTCAGCCAGAATTGCTGGAAAGGGACTTCCGCTCCGGAGGAGGACGGAATGCCGAGCAGGGACGTCAGCCGGTCCATGGACTGGTCGCTGAAAGGCGGCGCATCTTCCGGCACGGAGGCCATGCAAAGGTTCAAAAAAATCAGGGGGAGCAGTAGGACGCGGATAGCGGGCATGGCCTCACCATAGCATGAGGAAGGAAGGGGAAGCAACGGTGGAAGGGCCGCATGGAAAAATGCGGTTTTCCGGATGGCAGGATTTTTTGTTTCCCGTTCTTGACAGGATTTTCTTGGTTCCTATGATGCGGATGCCCGTTGCGTTCTACGGACACCCCCTTCATACATGATTCTTTTTATCATTTTCGTTATTCTTTTCCTGATTCTGATCAACGCCTTTTACGTTGCCGCAGAATTCGCCGCCGTGAGCGTGCGCCGCAACATGATTCGGGAAATGGCGGAGGGCGGCAGCAAGGTGGCCGCGCATTTGCTCAAAATTCTGGAGAATACCAGGGAGCTGGACCGCTACATTGCGGCCTGCCAGTTCGGCATTACCATCTCCAGCCTGATTCTGGGCGCCTATGGGCAGGTGGAACTGTCCGCTTACCTGCTCCCTCTGTTTGAACGGTTTGGCGGCATGGATTCCGTGATGGCCAATTCCGTAGCTGCCATCGTTGTGCTGGTCGGGCTGACGGTATTGCAGGTGATTTTGGGTGAACTGATGCCCAAATCCCTGGCGCTGCAGTTTCCGCGGCAAGCGGCCCTGTACACGTATTACCCCATGCGCTGGACGTTGACCTTCTTCGCGTGGTTCATTGACTTCCTGAACGGAAGCGGCCTGCTGCTTCTCAAACTGTTCCGCCTGCCTCCGGGAGGCCACCAGCACATTCACACCCAGCAGGAGATCAACATGCTGCTGGATGAGAGCCATCAGGGGGGCTTGCTGGAGGAGGATGAGCATGAGCGGTTGCACAGCGCGCTTTCCTTTGCGGAACGCACGGTGGAGCAGATCATGATTCCCCGCTTCCGGCTGGTTTGCCTGGATGTGAACGCTACGGAGGAGGATATTCTGAACATGATTGCGGACAGGCCCCATACCCATATTCCGGTGTATGAAGGAAATCGGGAGGCCGTCATCGGCATGCTGCACATCAAGGACATGGTGGCCGCGTATGCGGAAAAGGGTGTTCTGCCCCCCCTGCGCTCCATGCTGCGGGAGGTGCCGTGCGTGATGGAGATGCAGACGGTGGAAATGCTGGTGTCCCGGCTCCGGGAAGACAAGGCCAAGGAAGCTTTTGTGCTGGATGAATACGGCAAGTTTGTGGGGCTGGTGACGCTGGAACGCCTGCTGGGTGAAATGGTGGGGGACATAGATGAGGAATTCATCCGCTCCGGGGAAAAAGTGGAAACCCTGCCGGACGGTACCGTGCGCATTCCCGGCATGATGCGCGCCCATAAGGCGGAGTGCCTGGTGCCCTTCCTGATGAACGGCGCCGCTACTGTGGGGGGCTCCGTGATCAAGCACATGTCCTGCATTCCCAAGGAAGGGGACCGCCTGATTATTGCCGGGCGCGTGCTGGTGGTGGAGAAGATGGACCACAACCGCGTCTCCTCCATTCTTCTGTTGCCTCCGGAAAAAAAGGAGAATGAACCTGCCATGGAAAGCGGGGTGGACTCATGATGACGGTTTTTATTATTCTGCTGCTGATTGTGCTGAACGGCCTGTTCGTGGCCGCGGAATTTGCGCTGCTTGGCGCGCCCCGCGCGGCGCTGGAGCAAATGGGGGCGTCCGGTAATATGGTGGCGCGCCGCGTCTCCCATATCTTGAAAACGCCCCGGTTGCAGGACCGCTACATTGCCACGGCTCAGCTTGGCATTACGTTCGCCAGCCTGGGGCTGGGCATGTACGGGGAGCATGCCGTGGCCGGATGGCTTCACGAATGGCTCGCCCAGTATGGGTGGGCCTCCTGGCTCGTGGCGCACGGCGCGGCCAGTGTCCTGTCCGTGGCGGTGCTGACGTACCTGCACATCGTGCTCGGGGAAATGGTGCCCAAGGCGCTTTCCCTCCAGTATGCCACGAAGCTTTGCCTCATCATCACGATGCCCATGTACGTGGTCCAGCTCTGCCTGTATCCGCTGGTGGTGGGCATGAACACCCTGGGCAACTTTTTCCTGGGGCTGCTGGGCGTGGACAGGAATGAGTCCAAGTCTCACTACCATTCTGCGGAAGAACTGCAGTACATCATTGAGGAGAGCCATGAAAACGGCGCCCTGCCGCAGGAATCCGGACGCATCATGGATGGCCTGTTTGACCTGGAGGACCTGTACGTTCACCAGGTCATGACTCCCCGCGTCCGGATAGACGCCATTCCGGAAGGGGCGGGGCATGAGAAGATACGGGAAATCGTCCGCCGCACCCGCCGCACCCGCTATCCCGTTTACCGCGGTGATTTGGACCACGTGGTCGGCATGGTGCATGCCCGCGACCTGTTCCGCATCATGTTCCGCGGGAAGGCCCTGACGCCTGAATACATCCACGCCATTCCCAAGGTGCCCAAGACGGTTAAATTTGACAATGTGGTGGAGATCATGAGGAAGGACAACGTGCGCCTTGCCATCATTCTGGACGAGCACGGCGGAACGTCCGGCCTGCTGACCCTGACGGACGTGTTTTCCGAGGTGATGGAGTGGGACCGCGGCCGCATCAGAGTATTGACGGATTTGCCCCGGGATGCGGTAGGCTTCTCCTGCGACGTGTCCGGTCTGGCCCGTATTGAGGAGCTGGGCGAAGCCATGGACATGGATTTGCAGAGCGAGGAGATCGACACCGTGGGAGGCTTGATTCTCAATCTGCTGGAAGCTCCGGCGGATGAGGGGGACACCGTGGGTTACCGGGGCCTGGAATTCAGGGTGACCCGGACGGAGAACGGCGGCGTGGAACGCTGCATCGTGACCCGGATTACTCCCCTGATGCGTGAGGAAGCTTTGGAAGAGGAGGATTAAGCTGCGGGAGTCCGGAGGAAAACCTCCGGATCTGAACCGCTTTGTGTAAAAGTTCCTTGGTGGAGCGCGTAGGATATGGCAGAATATTTCCGCCATGTCCAAGCCCGAGTCCACTGATGTTTCCGTGAACAAATCCTCCATGAAAAAATGGGTGGTTCTCCTTATTGTTCTTGGTGCGCTGATTGGGCTGGGTACGGTGATGAAGGCATGGATGGACCGGCGCTCCGGCGCGGAAGCCCAGCCGGCCGTTTTCTCCGGCGGCAGTGAGCACTGGGACCAGAATGAAGTTCCCATCTCCATGCAGTGCGGCGCCTGCCATGAAAAGGAATTTCGGCAGTGGGCCGGTTCGGACCACGCCTGGGCGTTCCGCAAGCTTGGGGACCAGTGGGAGTCTGAGGCGTTCCATAACATGAAGCTGGACGCCCACGGAAGCATTCTCCAATTTTCCACGGATGCCCAAGGCCGCATGGTGCATGACGGGCAGTCCAATACTGCCTGGCGAGCGGAATGGGCTACGGGAAGGATTCCGCTGGTGCAGTACCTGGTGCCCGCAAAGGACGGAGGCTACCATACCCTGAGCGCTGCGTG
This sequence comes from Akkermansia muciniphila, assembly GCF_002884975.1. NCBI lineage: Bacteria > Pseudomonadati > Verrucomicrobiota > Verrucomicrobiia > Verrucomicrobiales > Akkermansiaceae > Akkermansia > Akkermansia muciniphila. Next base: position 245,929 of record NZ_PJKB01000002.1, read on the forward strand.
GGATGTAAACCGCAAGGAGTGGTTTGACATTTTCGGCAAGGATGCCCGGCAGCCCGGAGACTGGGGGCACTGGACGGGCCGCGGCATGAACTGGAACACGCAGTGCGCATGGTGCCACATGTCCCTGTTCCATAAGAACTATGATCCGGTCAAGGACCGTTACGCTTCCACATGGACGGAACCCGGAGTGACCTGCATCCAGTGCCATGGTCCCCTGCTGGACAAGCCGGAGGCGGGAACGGGATGCATGATTTCCACCAAAAACAAGCTGACGCCGGAGCAAATTCACGACAACTGCGCATCCTGCCATGCCCGGCGGGATGAATTCGATCACGATTTTGCCATAGGTGACCGTTTTGACAATCATTTCCAGCTCGTGCTTCCTGTGCAGCCCGGCGTCTTCTGGCCCAACGGCATGCAGAGGGATGAGGATTATTGTGAAACGGGCCTGCGCCTGAGCCGCATGGGTAAGGCGGGCGTCACCTGCCTGGACTGCCATGATCCGCATACGGGAACGCTGAAGCTTCCGCAGGAGGATAATACGCTCTGTCTGAGGTGCCATGGGACTGGGGAGGCTGTGAACGGGGTGAAAGCCCCTATTATTGACATATCCAAACATACGCCGTGCCCCCAGTCCAGCATGGGCGCCCGCTGTGTGGAATGCCACATGCCGGAAAGCCTGTACATGGCCCGCGACCCACGCCGGGACCACTCCTTCAATTCTCCTGATCCTCTCCTGAGCGTGGAGCTGGGCATTCCCAATGCCTGCACCATGTGCCACAGGGAAAAGAGCAATGAATGGGCCGCGGAAGCGGTGGAAAAATATTATGGGTCCAATCCCAAGATGGCGCAGTACAGGGACCGTACCAGGGCCGTGCAGCGCGCCTATGAAGGGCGGGAGGATGTGCTGCCGCTGCTGATGGAGTGCTTCAAGCGGGAGGAAGTGGGCGCCTGGCGCGCCACTCTGCTGGATTTGATGGATGCCTGGGCGCATGAACCGGCTGTCCAGGAACTGGCCGCTGCGGCGGTCAAGGATCCGGATGCCCTGACGCGCGCCGCTGCCGCCAAGGTAATGGGCCGTGCGGGCAATCCCGCCGCGGGCAAATTACTTAATGACCCGTTCAAGGTTGTCCGCCTGCAAGCGGAATGGGCCCTCCGGGATTCCCTGCCGCCGGATAGCCCGGCCATGAAGGAGCTGACCGCCGCCGCGCTTCATCAGGCGGACCAGCCTTCCGGAGCGATGAAGCTGGCCCAGATAGCCATCAGCCGCAAGGATGCGAAGGCCGCGGAACAATGGTTTGCCAAGGCTCTGAAATGGGATGCCACGTCCTCCGTAGTGCACCGGGATTACGCCGTTTTCCTGGCCTCCCAGGGGCGCAGCCCGGAAGCGGTGGAGCAGATGAAGGAGGCCGTCCGCCTGGCTCCGAAGGATGCCAACCTGTGGTACCTGCTGGGGCTGGGGCAGATTGAGAATAATGATGAGCCGGGAGCTCTGGAATCCTTTAATGCGGCCCTGAAAATAGAGCCCTCTTTCATCCGCGCCCTGTTTAACCGCGCCCTGCTTAATGAAAAGGTGGGACGGCTGGAGCAAGCGCTCCAGGACCTGGAGAATTGTTCCTCCCTGGACAAGGAAAATGCGGACATTCCGTTCACGCTGGCCGTGATGCTTTACCGCAACGGCCGTTACCGTGACGCAGCGGCAGCGGCAGCAGAAGCCCTGCGCCGTGATCCGGGGCATGCCCAGGCCCGTCAAATTCTGGAATCGGCTTCTCGACATGGGAGATAGGAAAGAGTATATCAGCGTTGTGTACATGAATTTTCCCCCTTTGCGTATTCTGCTGGCGTCTGCGTTCTTGCTGGGAGCCTCCTTCTGTTTTGCCGGTTCTCCTGATGCGGCGGAGGACCCTTCCCTCCGTACCTGGACGAATAAAGGCACGGGAACCACGGTGGAGGCGCGCCCCATCGCCATCAATATGAAGACGGTCAAACTGGTGACCACGGCCAAAAAGCCCATCACGATACCGTTGGAAAAGCTTTCAGAGGAAGACCGGGCATGGCTGGAGGAACACAAGGAGGTGATAGGGAAGCCTCTCTCGGAATGGTCCTCCGTGCCGTCCGGGCCCGTGGCTGAGGAAATGAAGGGGAAGACCTACATGCTGGACAACGGCAAGCTCAGGAAGAAGGACGGCAAATTGAATCCCCGGCATTTTATCCTGTATTTCAGCGCGAGCTGGTGCGGCCCCTGCTGCCGGAATGCCCCCCACAGCGTGGAAGCTTACAACAAGGCGGTGAAAGACAATCCGGATGTGGAAGTAATCATGTGCAATCTGGACCAGAACCTGGAAGCCGCCCAAAAATGGGCCGCCGCCAACAATATGCCGTGGCCCATCCTGCTGAAGAAGGATTTGACGGAGCTGGCCAGGAAAGTGGCTCCCCGCGGCATTCCCACGATGATTCTGGTGGACAAGGACGGCAAGGCCATCCAGTCTTCCCAGGACATGGAGCAACTGGTAAAGGCTATCGGTTCAAGCCGGTCCTCCCGCTAGTCTGCAATACCTTTAATGTTCTGGAACGATGTCTTCCACCCGCAAATCCCAGTCCGACCGTTCTGCTGAAACCAGCGGCAAGATTCTTCGCGCGGCGCAGAAACTTTTTGCTCTCAGAGGATTTGACGGAGTGACCATGAGGGCCATTGCTTCTGAAGCGGGGGTGAACCTGGCCTCCATTGTTTACTACTTTGAAAATAAGGAAGGGTTGTACCTTGCCGTGTTCAGGCAGTATGCGGAACCCCTGATGGAGGAGCGCATGAAGATGCTGAAGGAGGCGGACCTTCATCCGTCCCTGCGTGCGTACGCCCGTGCATTCATTGAACCGGCTTTCCGGCTGCTTCTGGATAAAAACCTGGGTGGCCCGGACCATGCCCGGCTGCTGTGGCGGCTGCCTCAGGAACCGGAATATCTGGGGAGAAAGATTTACGATGAATTCTATGCTCCGCTCATCCGGGAAATGACGCAGAGGGTGCGCCAGTTCTGCCCGTGGGATGACGAGCTCTCCATCTCCTGGCACATCCACATCATGAGTTCCATTTTCCACGCCACGCTGGGGAAGTACGTCACCCGGCTGGAACTTCATGACAAGGAGCCGTGGATGAAGGATCAGGACCGCGTTCTGCAAATGATCGTGAATACGGCGGTTCTGCTGATTTCACGTCCCGCCCTTTCTCCGGAAGGAGAGGAAGAGCAGGGGAAGCGGTGAAAATGGAACGGCGTGCCTGTAAGGCACGGTGTTTTTCCTATATTTCTCCCAGCGTCCTTCTTAGCGCCGTTACTGCCCCCGTGATGTCCGGGTGCGTGAGCAGCCAAGAGACGATAACGACCCGTGCCGCGCCTGCTTTCAGAACGTTGGGAAGGGTGTCCCCGTTGATGCCGCCAATGCAGAAGACCGGGAACTCTTCCGAAAGCTGCCGCCGCACGTTTGCAATGTCTTTCAGTCCGATGGCCGGTCTCCCCGGTTTGGTGCCGGTGGGGAACAAGGGGCCGAATCCGATGTAGTCCGCCTGCTCCCGGAACGCTTCCAGAGCCTGTTCCGGGCTGTGCGTGGAACGCCCGATGATGCAGTCCGGTCCCAGCATGGCCCGGACAGGCGCCAGGGGACCGTCGTCCTGTCCCAGATGAACGCCGTCCGCTCCGGTGCTCAGGGCTATTTCAGGATAGTCGTTGATGATGAAAAGGCAGCCGTGTTTGCGGCACAGGGGGGCAAGCTGGCTCCCCAGCTGTTCAATACGTTCCGGAGCACAGTTTTTCGCCCGGAGCTGGAGGATGCCCAAACCGCCAGCCAGCAATTTTTCCGTAACGGAAAGCATTTGGTTTTCAGCAGTGTATCCCATATCCACAATGCCGTACAGGCGGCAGGGCGAGAGGCGTTCCTTCCTGTTCATGGAAGGGAATTGTACCGGATAAAATCATCCCGGCAAGACGCTTCCCATTCTTGACCCTAATGGAAGGTGTAGTATACTCTCCGCATCGTGTCACCCGCCTTATATTCCGCCGCCAAAAGTGTATTGTTCCAAATGAATCCGGAGACCGCCCACAATGTGACCTTGTGGGGGCTGCGCCTGGCAGAAAAGATGCGCGTACTGCCTCTTCTGATGGGTAATATTCCTTCCGATCCCGTGGAAATCCTGGGGATGAAATTCCCCAACCGGATAGGCCTTGCCGCCGGGATGGACAAGGAGGCGGACACGGTGAACGCATTCGGACAGGTTGGCTTCGGCTTTGTGGAGGTGGGTACGCTGACGCCGCGTCCTCAGCCGGGCAATGACAAGCCCCGGCTGTTTCGCCTGATTCCCCAAAGGGCCATCATCAACCGGATGGGCTTCAACAATGACGGCATTGCCGCCGGAGTAGAGAACATCCGTTCCGCTACCCGTTTTCATGGCGTCCTTGGCGTCAACATCGGGAAAAACAAGGTAACGCCCAATGAAGATGCGGCCCAGGACTACCTGACCTGCCTGCGTGCGGCATGGCCCGTGGCGGATTACATCGCCATCAACTTCTCTTCTCCCAATACGCCCGGCTTGCGCGAGCTCCAGGCCGCAGAACCCGCCGCGCGCCTGCTGGCTTCCCTGAAAGCCGAGCAATCCAACCTTGCCGCGGAAACCGGACGTAACGTGCCCATTTTCATGAAAGTGGCCCCGGATATGACGGAGGAACAGATAACGGAACTCAGCCGCGTCTTCTTGGATGAAGGGCTGGACGGCCTCATAGCTACGAACACCACGCTTTCCCGTGCCGGAGTGGAAGCCAGTCCGCGCCATGAAGAAGCGGGAGGCCTGTCTGGAGCGCCGCTGACGGAGCGGTCCACGGAAGTCATCGCGGCCTTTGCTTCCGAGCTGAAGGGGCACATTCCTATTATCGGCATAGGCGGCATCATGAGCGGCGCGGACGCTGTTGCCAAGATCAAGGCAGGGGCCAGCCTCGTCCAGCTTTACACGGGTTTTCTCTACCGCGGCCCGGACCTCATCCGGGAATGCGTGGAAGCCATGAAGGCGGAATGCCCCGTTAACTCCTGATCCGACTTATTCAACGCACACAGGTTTCATCCATGCCCGGTTCCTTCGTACACCTTCACAACCACACGGAATACTCTCTGCTGGACGGCGCTGTCCACATCAAGGACCTCATTGCGGAATGTTCCCGCATGGGCATGCCCGCCGTCGCTGTTACGGACCACGGCAACCTCTTTGGAGCCATTGAGCTCGTGATGGAGGCGAACAACCTTAACAAGTCCGTAGCCGCTTGGAACAAAGAGCATCCGGAAGGACCCCAGAAACAGCCGGTGAAGCCCATCTTCGGCTGTGAGGTATACCTTTCCCCCACGCCCATAAGCGTGAAAAAGCAGCTTCCCGGACGGCGCAAATACACGCACCTGCTTCTTCTGGCGGAAAATGAAACCGGCTGGCAGAATCTTGTCAAGCTGGTGTCCCGCTCCCATCTGGAAGGTTTTTACTACAAGCCACGCGTGGATATGGACACCCTGCGGGAATTCCATGAAGGCCTCATCTGCTGCACGGCGTGCGTCGCCGGACCGCTGAATGAATGGCTGCTCAACGACCAGTTTGAAAAGGCGGAGGAAGCCCTGCTGGCGCTGAAGGACATCTTCGGGGATGATAACATCTTTGTGGAGCTTCAGGACCACGGCCTGGAGGAAGAAAGAAAATGCCTGCCCGGGCTGGTGAGCATCGCCCGCAAGACCAACACCCCCATTGTGGCCACCAATGACGTGCACTTTCTCCGGAAGGAAGATCACGACATGCACGATGTGCTGATCTGCGTAGGGACCAACGAAAAACTGGCTTCTCCCAAGCGCATGCGCTACTCCACGGAAGTCTACCTGAAATCTCCCGAGGAAATGCGGGAAGTGTTCCGTGACTACCCGGACGCCGTGGAAAACACGCTGAAAATCGCGGAACGGTGCAACGTCACTATCAAGCTGGACTCCGCCAGTACGGAAAAATACCCGGAATTCGGCACTCCGGACGGCTCCACGCGTGAGGAATACCTGCGCAAGGTATGTTATGAAGGTCTGGAGGAACGGTACGGCAAGGAACGCGTGGCTACGGACAAGGAGCTTCGCGACCGTCTGGATTATGAGCTGGGAATCATCAACCAGTTGAAATTCCCCTCCTACTTCCTGATTACGGCGGACTTCATCAACTGGGCGAAGGACCATGACATTCCCGTGGGTCCCGGGCGCGGTTCCGCCGCCGGCTCCCTGGTGGCGTATTCCATGAAGATCACGAACATCGACCCCCTGCGGTTCGGCCTGATCTTTGAACGTTTCCTGAACCCGGAGCGCGTCAGCCCTCCCGATATCGACATTGACTTTTGCCAGACCCGCCGTCCGGAAGTGATTGACTACGTGCGGCAGAAATATGGGGAACGAGCCGTGTCCCACATCATCACGTACGGCACCATGGGCGCCAAATCCGTGCTCAGGGACGTGGCCCGTGTGATGGACATGTCCTATGCGGACGGAGACCGCATCTCCAAGCTGATTGAAACCGGCCCCAAGGTGACCCTTCAGTCCAGCTACAAGAGCAATGAAGAGCTGCGGGAGCTGATCGCGTCCGATGAAACGTATGCGGAACTCTGGGGCTATGCGACGCGCCTGGAAGGGCTTATCCGCAACGTGGGCGTGCACGCTGCGGGCGTTGTGATTGGTGACCGGCCCCTGGATGAGCATGTGGCCCTCACCCGTGACGACCTTTCCGACCCGCATGCCGCCGTTGTCGCCCAGTGCGATATGAGCGCCATTTATGAAGTGGGCCTCTTGAAGATGGACTTTCTGGGCCTGAAAACCTTGACCGTCATGCATGATGCGGAGGAATACGCCCGCTGGCGCGTGCCGGAATTCAAGCTGGACTCCGTCCCCCTGGATGACAAGGAAACGCTGGACCTGCTGAACAGGGGGGATACGATGGGCGTGTTTCAGCTGGAATCCGGCGGCATGGTGGACACCTGTCGGCGTTACGGCATCCAGAAGATTGAAGACATCATTGACTTGCTGGCCTTGTACCGTCCGGGCGCCATGCAGTTCATGGATGAAATGATTGAAGTCAAGAAAGGGCTGCGACAGGTGGTGTATGAACACCCCTTGCTGGAACAGGTCAGCGGAGAAACCTACGGCGTAATGATCTACCAGGAACAGGTGCAGGCGGCGGCCAAGCTGCTGGCGGGCTATACGCTCGGCGGCGCTGACTTGCTGCGCCGCGCCATGGGTAAGAAGGACCCTGCAAAAATGGCCAAGGAAAAGGCCCACTTTGTGGAAGGGTGCTGGAAAACCAACCAGATTGACGAGAAGACGGCTACGGCCATCTTTGACAAGATTGAGAAATTCGCCGGATACGGCTTCAACAAATCCCACTCAGCCTGCTACGGCCATATCTCCTACTGGACGGCCTACCTCAAGGCCCACTTCCCCGTGGAATTCCTCTGCGGCTTGATGTCCAATGAAGCGAACAATGACAAAATCGGCGTGTTCATTCAGGAGGCCAACCGCATGGGCATTGAAATCCTCCCTCCCAACGTGAACAAGTCCATGCTTAAATTCACGCCTGAGAAAACGCCTTCCGGCAAGCTGGCCGTGCGCTACGGCCTGGCGGCCATCAAGAACGTGGGGGAAGGCGCCATGCAGATTCTTCTGGAAGAGCGGAAGCGGAATGGGGAATTCTCCAGCATGGAGGACATCTGCAACAGGCTGGATTCCAAATCCGTCAACAAGAAAATCTTGGAATCCCTGATTCGTGCCGGAGCGCTGGACTGGACGCTGGAACCGCGTTGCGCCCTGTTTGAGCGCGTGGACCTGGCCCTGAGCGGCGCTTCTCAGGTGCACAAGGATAAGGCTCTAGGGCAGGGCGCCCTGTTTGACATGACTTTTGAAGCCCCCAGGGTGAAGGATGAACCGGCCGTTCCGGAATGGCCCAAGGACCAGCGCATGGTGGATGAAAAGGACTTGCTGGGCGCCTACTTTTGCGGCCATCCCCTGGACTCCATGCGTGGCGTCATTGATGCGGAAAAATACACCCGCATAGGCCTTATTGACACGCTTGAATCACATGAACTCAAGCAGAAGCACCAGATCGCGGGAATGGTGCGCTCCGTCATCCCCAAGATCAGCAAGGCCGGAAGAAAATTCGCCGTCCTGACGCTGGAAGACTTTACCGGCAGCATTGAAGTGCTGCTATGGTCGGACGTTTATGAAAAGGCCCTGGAAATGGAAGGAGGTCTGGAACCGGGCGTCTTCGTTGCCGTGCGCGCCAACATCCGGGAAGATGACCGCACCTCTACCAAAAGCGTGGCTGCGCAGGGCGTGGAGCCTCTGGGCGGTAAACGGCGCAAATCCAGGGCAGGGGACCAGGGGCCGTTGAACATCATCGTCAGCCCCCTGCGCCACACGAGAAAAAATCTGGAGCAGATACGGGACATCCTGAAAAGATACCCGGGCCGCTCCAAGGTCAATCTCACCGTTAAGGACAGCCTGGGCCATAGCCAGATACTGGAACTGGACGAACAGTTCCGCGTCAACCGCTGCCGGGAGTTGGAAACGGAGCTTTCCATGTACAACTGACGCCATGGCGGAAGGAAAGATGCTTCTGCCGGAATCGGAACGCCTGGCATTCAGGGCATGGGAAGAAAGGGACTGGCCCTTCTTTGCCGCCATGAATGCCAATCCGCGGGTGATGCGCTTCTTTCCGGCTGTCATGACGGAGGAACAATCCCGTTCCATGTGGGACCGCATGCGTGCGGAACTGGATGAAAAAGGGTATGGCCTGTACGCCGTGGAGCTTAAAGCCTCTGGTGCCCTGATCGGATTGCTGGGGTTCCACTGGGCGGATTTTGCCGCGGAATTCACGCCCTGTGTGGAAATAGGCTGGCGGCTCGTCCCGGAAGCCTGGGGCCATGGCTACGCCACGGAAGGGGCCTGTGCATGCCTGGAACACGGTTTTGCCCGCCTGGGCTTTGACCGTGTGTACTCTTTCACCGCCTGCGTGAACCTCCCTTCGGAAGCCGTGATGAAGCGTGCCGCAATGAAGAAAACCGGGGAATTCAACCACCCTAAAGTGGCGCCGGATTCTATTTTATATCCCCACGTGCTGTATATGAGCGAAGCTCCGGACAGATGATTCCTGCGCACGGCTTCCATGTTTTTTCTGGTGCGCCTTCCGTGAAAAATCGAACGGGCTGCAATCCCGGAGGAATGCAGCCCGTTGACTGGGTGTGGGGCGCGTGGCAGCAGGACGGAACCGTCCCGGTGCCGTTTTTTGCGCAACTTAGAAGGCGTAGCTTACCCCGGCGTTGACCCGGTGGTAGGTTGACTTGCTCCTGCCTTCGAATTCATAGCCGGCGTAGGCCGTCCATTTGGGGTTAATGACGACGGTACTGTTGTAATTGACGCGTACGGCGTTCCGGTCCGGGCGGGAACCCCTCGCGGTCCAGCTGAAGTCGTTCAGCAGACGCGTTGCCCTGGTTTCCGGGTTGTCGCGCACCACGTCGGGCACGTAGCTTACGGACAGGCTGTTAACCCACAGCACGCCGTTGCTGAATTGCAGCGCCTTGCTGACTCCCACGCCCACGGGCAGGCTGAGGTTCTTCAGATTCCCGCGGTCAAAGTGCCGAGCGTCGTATCCCGTTTCCGTGAAGGAATTCTGGTTCACCTGCGTGTACTCGATTCCCAGGAAGGGGGAGAGCGTCCAGCCCTTGTTCAGGCTGTGGTCCCATGTGGCTTGAAGGGTGGCGAAGCCCATTCTGTTCTGCCATTTGCCGTGGGAGGCGCCCCCGTCATAATAGGAGTCCAGCTTGTTGGTCGTCCAGCCGAAGCCGGCAGTTCCGCTGATGGTCAGCATGTCCTTGGGAGCAAGCTGTTTTCTCCATGCTCCGTACAGCAGGGCAACGTAGGAGGTCTGGTCCACTTCGCTGGGCCAGCTCCGGCTCTTGTTGGTGCCGTACAGGTTGCCGAAGGCGGCACCCAGAATGGTGTTCGGGGTGAACCTGCGGTCTGCGCCCACGGCATAGCCGCCGCCATTGTAGTCATAGCCGTCAATGCCGTCCCGGGTGGCATGGTAGGTGAAGTCTCCCATGCCCTTGATCCAGAAGTTGTTCTTCGGGCCCATCAGGAAGCGGGTGATGCCCACCTGTCCCAGAGCAGCGTTGGAAACGGATTTCATGTTGGAAGCGGAGCTCCACATGGAGTTGCCGATGTCCGCCCCGGCCAGTTCCGGAAGAATTTCTTCAATGTCGTCCGTGGGGTTCCAGACGGCATACAGATGGTCGTTGATCCCGTCACCGTCCTGGTCTTCCCATTCCTTGGTCCAGTACCCTTCGTAGGTATAGGGGGAGTTGACGGTATCAGTCCCGGTGGCGCTTGAATAAATATTGTCAAAGTCACCGGAGGTGCCGGGAATGGCCGCATCCTCTATGGACATGGCCAGGAAGCGCTGTTTTTGCGCCCATCGCTTGTGGGCGTAGTCTTCCAGGGAATCCGCTACTCCCATGGAGCCGCCCATGGTGTGGCTGTTTGCCTGCTCAATGCTGAGGCCGGAGCTGTAATCGTCCATGAAGGGGCGGAAGTCAAAGATGACGCCCTTGCTGATGTCGATCGTATCTCCGCGGAAGGCGGCACCCCTCCCGGTTCTCAGGGTAACTCCGGATTCAATGGTGATGTCCTTGCTGTTCACGGAGCTGTTCCCCGTGATTTCCAGAATACCCTTGTTCACGGTGAAGGAGGAGTTTTTGGTGAGATCCTTGTTGCCATAGGTCACTCCGTCTTCCAGAATCAACGTGCCGTCATGCAAGGTGGTCTTGCCGCTGACGTTGAAGTACTTGGATTCCGCCAGCCGGTTTTGCCAGTCGCCTTCCGATTCTCCTGCTGCCTGGGTGATCAGCTTGTCTGCCTCCGCCCCGGAGAAACGGATGGTGCCCTTGAATTCCGGCGCAGTTCCGTTATACGGAGTCGTGTCCACTCCCTCGGACTTGTTAAAGTCAAAGACGATGTTGTCGTACTCCGCCCCGTCGCCTTCATTCCGGAAGGGGTCGTAGAAGGTGACCGTCCTTCCTTCCTGCGCGCGGAGCACCACGCTGTCCATGGAAGCGCTTCCGTTGGTTCCAAACACCAGGGAGTTCAGAATAGGGTTGGCCCCTCCGCGTTTTTCCGTGTTGCCTTTCACGATGATGTCCCCCTGGTCAGCGGAAAAGACGGCATCCTTGTAGTAGAGGAGCATGGCCCCCGCAACGCCGTCCACGGAGTTGTTTTCAATGAGCACGCCGCCGCGGTTATTGATGAATTCCAGGCCGTTGGCTCCCTGAAGAGCGCCCACATCCCATTTGGCCGAGTTTCCGGAAATGGTGACCTTCCCGGTATTGACAAAGGACGTTTTTCCGTCTACCAGCAGGGCTCCATATCCGTAATCCGTGGATTTGTTGTTGGAAATGGAAATATCTCCCGTATTGGCAAAGGACAGGTCCCCGTGGAACTGCCCCACGCCGTAGTGCCAGCCCGCCGTATTGTTGTCCATGGAGATGTTTCCGGTCCGGGTGAACGAGGTATTTCCGGTCACCTCAATGGCGCCGTTGTACTGGTCCGCACTATTTCCGGAAAGGGAGATGTTCCCGGCATCCGTGACGCTGAACGTACCGTAAAAACGCAGGGCGCCGTTGGACCCCTTGGTGGAGTTGCCTTTCACGGTGATGTTCCCGTTATTGCTGAACGTGGTATTGCCGAAGACGGCCACGCCGCCCATTTGCTTGTCCGAGCTGTTTCCTGAAATGGTGATGTCTCCCGTATTGGTGACATTCCAGTCCTTGCTGACCCAGCCCACGGCATACGTATTGTCCGCGTGGTTGTTGATGAAGGTGATGGAACCGACGTTATTAAGGTTGAGGCTTCCGCTGACGCCGAATGCCCCGGCGCTGTTGCTGGCCTGGTTGCCTTCAAAGCGCAGGTCCCCTCCGATGTTGGAGATGTCCAGGTCCTGGCCGCTGTATACTGCGCCGAAGTTGCCGTTCCATTCGGAAGTCAGTTCCCCGGCGTCCGCCCGGTTGTTCTTGAAAACCACGTCTCCGGTAACGCCGGCTATCTTCATGCCGCCTCCGGTATTTTCCTGTCCGTCTACGGCGCCTGCATAAGCGTAAATGGCTCCGGCCATCCATGCGGAATTATTTTCAAAGGTCATGTCGCCGTTGACGTTCTGGAACGTCAGCGCGTATTCCCCGGCGGGAATGTAGGCCTTGGTTGCCGTAGAGGTGGAGTCATGCGCTCCAGCGTAAATAGCGCCCCCGATGTTGGAGTGGGCGCTTGTGGGTGAGTGTCCGGTGGAGTTCCCGCTGAACAGGATGGACTTGGTATTTTCAAAGTCGATCTTTCCCCACGTGAACAGGGCTCCCCCCAGGGCCTGCCCCTGCTGGCTGTCGTCACCCAGCATGTTGTTGGTGAAGGAAATGTTGCCCATCTGGGAGAAGGTGATGTCTCCCCTTGCGTTCACGGCGCCCCCGGCATTCGTATCCGCATTCACGATGGACTTGCAATTGTTGAAGGAAAGGTCGCCCATGTCCGTGAAGGTGAGCGTTTCTCCGCGGATGGCGCCTCCGCCTTCATTGTCATTGACCCAGCGGTCGCTGTGAATGGAGGAACAGTCGTCAAAGCTCATGGACATTCCCGTGCCGGTAAATGTCATGACGGACTCGCTGGCGGGCTGGGTGTGGTCCGCCAGTTGGTTGAAGAAGACGCTCCCTGCGAAGACGGTGTCTTCCGTCCGGAATCCGGAAAAGCTCAGGTCCTCCTTCAAGGTGTAAGTAATGCTGTCCTGCGTCTCCTGGCGCGTGTCAACGGTGCCCTGATAGAGGTCTTCAGCCTGCTGGGCTGTTCCCGTCTGCGCCAGGGAGGCTGTCATCAGGAGAAGGATGGCGGATACTGCAAATTTTGGTTTCATTAGTATGCGGTAAGGTTCTTTGTTAGGTCCCAGACCTGAGCCGTCTTTTGCCCGGGCGCCCGGGTGGGGGCTGTTGCGCGCACCGGCACTGGTGTCTGGAAACTATGAGAGTCCCTAAAGGGCGTTTTTTCTCAACGGATGTCATGCTGCATCAGAAGGCTGTTCTAACATATAATTCCGCTTGGCCATTGAACCTGAAAACGTCCGGCTCCCTTATCTGTGAAAATATGGCCTGTGTCATACATAAGGTCTTTTGTGAGTGTAGGTCAGGAAATATAACAAATTTTGTAATTTAATGATTTTTAGTAATGGGTGGATAATAAAATAAAGCTTGTTCCTGTATTTTTGTAGAAAAGTTATGCAGGGGTGAATGACAATAGAAATATGAACACTTTTGTTCGTGAAGGCTTCTATCCTTCATGCGGGCGGTCTTTCACGGCTGGCCCGGAAACGATGAAACAATAGATACCGTCATGTTTGATCCAAATCAAAAACCCGATACAGCCCGGGCAGAAAATTCCATTTTCGGCTCTCCGGAAGCAGACAACCTCCTGCCCAAGGACCAGTTCCCGGATTACGCCATGCGCGCAGAAGACGCCTTCCAGCTGGTGTCCGATGAATTAATGCTGGACGGCAACGCCCGCCAGAACCTTGCAACCTTCTGCCAGACATGGGATGAAAAGCAGGTCAGGATGCTGATGAATCTCAGCATTAACAAAAATATGATCGACAAGGATGAATATCCCCAGACAGCCGCCATTGAAATGCGCTGCGCTGCGATCATTGCCAATCTTTGGAACGCCAGCCAGGATGAAAAGCCCATCGGCTGTTCCACCATCGGTTCCAGTGAAGCATGCATGCTTGGCGGCATGGCTGCCCTGTGGCGCTGGAGAGCCCGCCAGAAGGCTGCCGGAAAACCCACTGACAAGCCCAACCTGGTATGCGGGCCCGTCCAGATCTGCTGGCACAAGTTCTGCCGCTACTGGGACATTGAAATGCGTGAAATCCCCATGTCACCCGGAAAATGGAAGATGGATGTGGACAGCATGCTGGAACAGATTGATGAAAACACCATCGTGGTGGTTCCCACCTTCGGCGTGACCTATACGGGCGCTTATGAACTGCCTGCGGAAATTGCCAAGGCCCTGGACGATTACGAAGACAGGACCGGTATCAGTGTGGACATCCACGTGGACGGCGCCAGCGGCGGCTTCCTGGCCCCGTTCTGCGCTCCGGACATCGTCTTTGACTTCCGTATTCCCCGCGTCAAATCCATCAGCGCTTCCGGCCACAAATACGGTCTTGCTCCGCTCGGAGTGGGCTGGGTGGTATGGAGAGACATTGCCGACCTGCCTGAAGGGTTGATCTTCAACGTCAACTATCTTGGAGGTGAAATCCCCAACTTCGCCATCAACTTCTCACGGCCGGCCGGACAGATCATCTGCCAGTATTATGACTTCATCCGTCTGGGCAAGGAAGGGTATACCAACATCCATACCCAGGCCTATGAAGTGGCCAAGTACATTTCAGATGAGGTTTCCAAGCTGGGGCCGTACGAATTCATTTGCACGGGCGATCCGGAAAAGGGCATTCCCGCCGTCTGTTTCTTCATCAAGGACGGAGCCAAGACGAACTATACCCTCTTCGACCTCTCGGACAAACTGAGAACCCGCGGCTGGCAGGTGCCCGCCTTCACCCTCCCGGCAAATTGCCAGGATACGGTGGTGATGCGCGTCATGGTCCGCCAGGGCTTCTCCAAGGACCTTGCAGACCTGTTCCTTGAAGACTTCAAGCGCATGCTTGCCTTCTTCGAGAAGCACCCGGTCACTTCCCCGATGACGGCGGAAGAAGGCACGGCCTTCCACCACTCCTGATGGAAGACCCGCTGAGTGATTTTTGTTGGATGAATAAGTGTGTGTAAGCGCAGCTCCGCAGTTGCCAAGGTTTGTGCGTGGACCTGGCAGCTGCGGAGTTCTTTTTTGCTCCCTTCACTTTCCCGTAAAAAACACCGGGTCTGCCTGTAAGCAAACCCGGTGTTTTTTATATGGGAAAAGGCATGCGGCTTATTTTGCGGCAGTCAGGTTGCGGGGCAGGGCCCGGCGTGCCTGGAAAAAATTCCCGGCTGCGCCATGCTGCAGATTTGATGATTTTGCGCTAGCTCCGGAACGGGGGCGGCTTCCCGGCTGGGGCGGTGCAAGGGGTGGGCATCAGCACAAAATACTTCACCGGCCATGTTCGCATGGCGGAAAAAAGAAGGAGGGCATCCTGCGGAAAGGAGCCTTCAATCCGCTTTAATCCCGGAGCCGGTGGGGCGGCGGGAATTGTGTTCAGCTGATGCAGCGGAAGTAATAATCCACGCGGGAAATGAACCAGGACCATTTGAAGCCGGGCTTGCCGTTGTCCAGCAGCAGGTGCGGGCAGCGCTTTCCGGTCCAGTAGTAATGCGGTACGACGTTCCGCAGGGGAATATCGTAGGCATACATGTTATAGGCGGCCAACTTGGCAGCGCGGTCAAAAGTCTTCACGATGCTCTGGCCGCGTTTTTCACACATTTCAATGCCGATGGAGTACAGGTCCCCGGGGCCGCCGCGGTCCGCATGGCGGCCCGTTTCATTCAGAGGGATGTGCTGCATGGCTACATACGGGTCCACCGTGTAATGCCAGTTGCAGTGCAGTGCGCCGTTATTCAGGGCGCGTGCATGCTGCATGGCGTCTGCGGACGGGTTTTCCGTATTGTGCATGGTGATGAAGCGCGGCTTCATCCGGGAGGAGCGCCGGCGCAGCGGGGAAGAGCTGGGCATGAACATCGGGTGCACATTGCATTCCGCCAGCAGCTGCCGCGGGGAGCGCTTCACCAGGGGAACGCCGGAGGGTTTGAAGGAGATCATGGGCGCCATTCCGGCTTTGCCGGAGGGTTCCGAACAACTGGTCAGGGCCAGCAGGGCGGCGGCTTCCATCAGGAAGGTGCGGCGGTCAATGCCCCGGACTTTTTCCAGCATGGGCTGGAGCTGTCCGGAAACGCGGCCAAGATAAGTGGCGATGGTGGAAATATTGCTCATACGGCTGTCCGGGGGTGGGGATTTGCGGCGCTGATGCGGGAAAAGTTTAGTTCAAGCTAAGATTCACTTCGCTTCTTTGCAACGAAAAAGTGTGAAAGCTTTAGCTTTGTGCTGAATTCTTCACGCTTTTTGTCATATTGGCCTGTTCAAACCGTTGTTAAAAGCAAAACGGTCTCCGGCTCCGCGGCGGTTACGGCGTCCGCGCCTACCGGGGAAAGGATGAATTCCCCCTGCCGGGCCGTTTTTCCGCCCCATGTTACGGAGCCGCGGAGAACCGTAAAAATGGCAAAGCGGGAAGCGTCCGGCTGGGTGAACCGGGCCCCTCTGTCCAGCCGGTATTCCTCCATGGTGAAATGCGGCATTTCGGTCAGGTAGCCGGGGCGACGGCTGAGTTCCCGGAATTCCGCGATGGAATCCAGAGCCTGGTCCATATGCAGTTCCCTCCCTTTTCCTGAAGCGTCCGTCCGGTTCCAGTCGTAGAGACGGTAGGTAGTGTCGCTGTTCTGCTGGATTTCCGCAATGAGGTGTCCGGCGCCGATGGCGTGGACCAGGCCCGCGGGAATGTAGAGGTGTTCGCCTTCCTTCAAATGGGTGGAACGTATCAATGCTTCCATCCGGCCCGTTTCCGCCGCGCGGCGGATGTCTCCGGGTGTGGCGTCTTCTTCCATACCTCTGTAAATCAGCGCGTCCGGTTCTGCGTTCAGCACGTACCAGACTTCGTTTTTAACTTCTCCGTTCAGGGCGGCTGCCGTGCGTTCCGGGGGATGCACCTGGACGGAAAGGTTTTCACGGGCATCCAGAATTTTGCAGAGCAGGGGAAAGCTCGGAAAACGTTCATAGCCGGGGCCGAAAATTTCCTCCCTCCGTTCCTCCCACAGCCGGTGCAGGGGCATTCCTTCCCATTCTCCTTCCCGCACCATGCTCATGGCTTCCGGACGGTCGCTGATTTCCCAGGCTTCCCCGTAGGCCGTTTCCCGGTCGGGCAATTCCCGGCCCAGCAAGGTTCTCATGTACTGGCCGCCCCAGATGCGGGGCTGGTATAGGGAGTGAAAGCGGAAAGGCTGCATGGTAATAAAAGGAACGTAGGCCATCTTTTACAGGCACACAAGCAAAATGCCCGCAGGAGGCCTGCGGGCATGGAGAAGGGATAATCGTGCGTTTCCGGTTATTTGATGGATTCCCAGACGATGCCGATTTCATCAAACGGCACGTATTCCTTGTTTTTGTCCGGCTTTGGTACGCCGTAATTGGTCCGGAACAGGGGGAGAATGGGAGCTCCCGTCTTCGGGTCCTTGCTCATGGGCGGCACGCCCACTTCTTCCAGAAGAAGAGTCATGCCAAATTCCCCGCCGGGACCTTCGCTAACCAGGATTTCAATGGGGTATACCTTGCCTTGCTCCACCGTGAACGGCTTGCCGGCGGCTACGCCGCGCATGGTGTTGTTCCAGTGTCCGGAAGTGCCGTACTTGTAGAACGTGACGGGCGGAACGTTGATGCCGATGTCCTTGAGTTCCTTTTTCTGCGCATCGTTGCCGGGTTTGCCTTCCATGGCATCCAGCCATTGCGCGTTGTTCGCCGTCATTTTTCCCAGGGAGGCGGATTCCCAGCCGTAATCGAATACGTTCTGGTTATTGAACCGCACTGCCAGATAGTCGTCTCCCAGGCCCACAAAGCGGAACGTTCCGGACTTGGGCGCGCGAACCTTGCCGCGGTAAATGGCAAGCCACTGGCTGGGTTTGACCTTGTCGTCGCATCCGTAGGCCTTGGGCGCGTCTTTAGCGGGGGTTCTGGGGATGTAGAACTGGGCGGCGTACAGCTGCTGGGGCGCCTTGTAAAAGCGGTTCAGCTCCGATTCATTCCAGCCTTTGTTGACAAAGCGGGAAAGAAAGGCGCGGTACTGCTCCATGTTCATATTGGTGGGACGCCCTCCGGGCGTCTGCTTGGCGTCGTAAAAGGTCCCCACCAGCGTACTGCCGGAAGGCTGGGACGTGCCGAATGCAGAAGTGGAATCTCCCAGGTCGGGGCCGAATCCGTCTCCCATGCCAAGCGCGGTCCCTTCCTCCAGCATGACGGGTTCGTCCGGGGGATCAATGTCAATTTTGGGGAGGCTGACCGGGGCGGCGGCCGCGGCCACCACTACCTTGACGGGCGTTTCCGCATGGGAGGAAGAGGAAGTTTCCCTCTGCACTTCCGGCGGAGGGGGCGTATCCGCCGGGGGGGCATCGTCAGGCGTGATGTAGCCTACCACCTTGGGCTCTTCCGGGGAAGCGATGATGATGGTCAGGGAATAGAGAATGGCTCCGGCAAGAATGACGGAGAGAAAGGATGTCGCCAGTGCGGCAATGTAATTTTTCCGCCTTTCCTTGCGCAGCGTGTCTACTGCTTCTTCTGTGGGTTCGATATGAAGGCTCATGCATATATGATAACACAGGAGCTCCATATGTTGAGTAACATGCGGATAACAAGGATAACATGTCGGTAACAAAAAGGAGCGGAAACCCGGTGGCTAAGCCACGTTGGCCGGGCGTCCGTCAGCTTTTCCTGTGCCGTCTTGTCCTTCCGGGAGCCAGAGCGATGGCGGCAATGGAGCAAACTCCCAGAATCAGAGGATAGTACAGGTATTCCATGATCATGAGGGGGGAAACCTGGGCAATGCCCGCCGCCATCAGCATCTGGGCTCCGTAGGGGATGATGCCCTGGACCAGGCAGGAGAACGTATCCAGAATGCTGGCGCTGCGCCTGGGCGGAATGTGGAATTTGTCACTGATCTCCTTGGCGATGGGGCCTACCGTGATGATGGCGATCGTGTTGTTGGCCGTGCAGAGATTGGCCATGGAGACAAGGGCCGCGATGCTGAATTCAGCCCCGCGCCGCCCCCGGATGTGGGACGTGATTTTTCCAATGATGTAGGCGATGCCGCCGTTATGGCGGATCAGGGCCAGCACGCCGCCCGCCAGCAGGGTGACGATGATCAGTTCCCCCATGCCGGTCATGCCGGCGCCCATGGCGCGGAACCAGGCCATGAAGGAAAAATACCCCATGCCGACTCCGACAAGTCCCGTGGCGAGCAGCCCCAGCGTCAGGACGGCCATTACATGGATGCCGGCCAAGGCCGTCACCAGCACAAGCAGGTAGGGGAAAACCTTCATCCATTCAATGGGGGCGTCTCCCATGGGGGGAGACTGCACGTGCCAGCCCAGCAGCACATAACAGGCCAGGGCCAGCAGGGCAGCGGGGAAAACCACCTTCACGTTGGCCCGGAACTTGTCCCGCATGGCACAGCCCTGCGTTCGGGTGGCTGCAATCGTGGTGTCTGAAATAAAGGAAAGATTGTCTCCGAAAAACGCGCCTCCCACCACAATGGCCGTCATCATCCCTGTGCTGGCCTGCGTAGCTTCGGCCAATCCCACGGCTACCGGAGCCAGCGCCACGATGGTGCCCACGGAAGTGCCTACGGAAAGGGAAATGAAGCATGAGGCGATGAAGACGCTGGCGAGCAGCAGGTTGTCCGGCAGAAGGCGCAGGGTAAGCTGCACAGTGGCGTCAATGGCGCCCATATCCCTTGCGGACTGGGCGAATGCGCCCGCCAGCACGAAAATCCAGATCATCATCAGGATATTCCTGTTGGCCACGCCGGAGGAGAACAGGTCCACCCGCTCCGCCATGCTTTTCCCGCGGGTGATGAGTACTGCCCAGACAGCCGCAGCCGTAAAGGCCACCGTCACCGGGACAGCGTAAAAATCCTGTACGGCTACGGAGATAACCAGGTAAAGCAGGAAGAAAACCAGCAGGGGGCTCAGCGCCCACAGGCTGGGTTTGACTGGAGCCGTATCATGACTGTCTGGAAGGTGGCTCATGGACGGTGCGGGCTTGCCGGAGGCGGGTAAGTTAATGTCCGGCGGCTTCCGCCTGGTCCAGGTACCACTGGTAGATGCGTTCCACGCCTTCCTCCAGTTCCACCCGGTGGGTCCAGCCCAGGGAGTGCAGCTTGGAAACATCCGTCAGCTTGCGCATGGCGCCGTCCGGCTTGTCCGCGTTGAACACCAGTTCTCCCCGGTATCCTTCTTTGGAGGCAATCAGGCGAGCCAGTCCGCCGATGGAGATTTCCTTTCCGGTGCCGATGTTGATATGGCAGTTCCGCACCTCCCGGTCTTCCCCTTTCAACTGGCTGAAATCCACCTGTTCCATTACGTGGACGCAGGCGTCCGCCATGTCCTCGCTCCACAGGAATTCACGCAGGGGCGTGCCCGTTCCCCACAGTTCCACGGAACCGGGGGTGATGCCATATCTGCCCAGCACGGACAGGATGGCTTCTTCCGGAGCCGTTCCGTCCACCTGTTCCACGGGGCGGGCGGCCATGTCTTTCCGCACGGCCTCCCAGTTTCCCTCCATCAGGCATTTGGCCAGATGAATCTTGCGCACCATGGCGGGCAGCACGTGGCTGTTCTCCAGGTGGAAATTGTCATTGGGGCCGTACAGGTTCGTAGGCATCACGGCAATGTAGTTGGTGCCGTACTGGAGGTTGAAGCTCTCGCACATTTTCAGGCCTGCGATCTTGGCGATGGCGTAGGGCTCGTTGGTGTATTCCAGCGGGGAGGTGAGCAGGGCGCTCTCCTTCATGGGCTGGGGTGCCTCTCGCGGATAGATGCAGGTGCTCCCCAGGAAAAGGAGCTTGGATACGCCGTGCCGGAAACTTTCCCCGATGACGTTCTGCTGGATCTGGAGGTTGCGGAAGATGAAATCCGCACGGTAGCGTGAGTTGGCGATGATGCCGCCCACGAACGCCGCCGCCAGAAAGACGTATTCCGGCTTTTCCCGGTCAAAGAATTCCCGGACGGCCGCCGGATCTTCCAAATCCAGTTCCCGGTGCGTCCGGCCGATCAGGTTGGAATACCCCTTCTTTTCCAGGGCTTTCCAGATGGCGGAACCTACCAGGCCGCGGTGGCCGGCCACAAAGATGGCGCTGTTTTTTTCCATCTCAGCAATTGACGGGATTTTTGACGTACTCCATGTCATGCTTCACCATGATGCGCACGAGCTCCTCAAACGGAGTGGAGGTAGGGTTCCAGCCAAGGAGGGTTCTGGCCTTGGTGGGGTCTCCCAGCAGCTGTTCCACCTCGGAAGGGCGGAAATACCTGGGGTCCACTTCCACCAGGATGTTGCCCGTCTTTTTGTCGCGGCCGCGTTCTTCCACGCCTTCGCCTTCCCATTCCAGTTCGATCCCGGCTTCGCGGAAGGCCAGCGTGCAGAATTCCCGGACAGTGTGCATCTCCCCGGTGGCGATCACGAAGTCTTCCGGCTTGTCATGCTGGAGGATCAGCCACATGCACTCCACGTAATCCCTGGCATAGCCCCAGTCGCGCAGGGCGTTCAGGTTGCCCAGGTAAAGCTTGTCCTGCATGCCCTGGGCGATGCGGGCCGCCGCCAGCGTAATCTTGCGGGTGACGAAGTTTTCCCCGCGGCGTTCGCTCTCATGGTTGAACAGGATGCCGTTGACGGCAAACATGCCGTAGGATTCCCGGTAATTCTTGGTGATCCAGAACCCGTACTGCTTGGCTACGCCATAGGGGGAGCGCGGGTAGAACGGAGTGGTTTCCTTCTGGGGGACTTCCTGCACCAGCCCGAAAAGTTCAGAGGTGGAGGCCTGGTAAATGCGGCATTTCTTTTCCATGCCCAGGATGCGGACGGCTTCCAGCATGCGGAGGGTGCCCACGGCGTCCGTTTCCGCCGTGTATTCCGGCACGTCAAAGCTGACCTTCACATGGCTCTGGGCGGCCAGGTTGTAAATTTCATCCGGCTGCACGGTCTGGATAATGCGAATCAGGGAGCTGGAATCCGTCATGTCTCCGTAGTGGAGGTTGATCAGCCGGTTTTTCTTCATGTCCCGGACCCATTCGTCCAGATAAAGATGTTCAATGCGGCCTGTGTTGAAGGAAGAGGAGCGGCGCAGGATGCCGTGAACTTCATAACCTTTGTCGATCAGGAACTCTGCGAGAAAAGAGCCGTCCTGCCCCGTAATGCCGGAGATCAATGCGATTTTGCTCATGTAATGTATACTTCAGGTGTTTGTTGGTTAGGGAGGCATGATTCATGCCCTTTATTGAAAATAATGCATTGTTCCCATGATGACGAGGAAAATGCTGTGGTCCTTGAAGGGGGAAGGGCGTGCCGGCGGGATGCTTATCGTTTGCAGGATGCAATCATTCGCTTGAAGTCGCGGAACAGGTACTGGGGATCCCTTGGGCCTGGAGCGGCTTCCGGATGGTACTGCACGCTGAAGACGGGGAGCGTCTTGTGGGCGATGCCTTCCACGGTGCCGTCATTCAGGTTCATCAGCGTGATCTCCACGTCGTCAGGCACGGTTGCCGGGTCCACGGCGAATCCGTGGTTCTGGGACGTGATGCTGATTTTGCCCGTGCGGAGGTCCTTCACCGGATGGTTGGCCCCGCGGTGGCCGAACTTGAGCTTGAAGGTCTTCGCCCCCAGCGCGTGGGAAATGATCTGGTGTCCCAGGCAGATGCCGAACATGGGCACTTTACCGATCAGGGCGCCCACCTCCCGGTGGATGTCCGTCAGCGTAGCGGGGTCCCCGGGGCCGTTGGAAAGAAAAACGCCGTCCGGTTTCATGGCGAGCACCTCCTCCGCCGTAGTGTGTGCCGGGACTACGGTCACGCGGAAGCCGTTTTCCCTCAACTGGCGCAGGATGTTGTACTTGATGCCGAAGTCGAAGGCTACAAGGTCATACTCCACGGGGGGCAGTTCCCGGTCCGTCACCAGGGCGTCCACTTCCTCCGGCGTCATGGGGTGGGAGCCGATCTTGTCCACGATGTTGCACCCTTCCATGGAAGGGGCCTTTCTGGCGGCTTCCACGGCTTCCTCCGGCGTCAGTTCCGTGGTGAGGCAGGCGCGCATGGCTCCGGCGGAGCGCAAGTGCTTGGCAATCTTGCGGGTGTCCACCCCCTCAATGCCGATGATGCCCTGCTTTTCCAGCCAGGGGCCCAGGGCCTCCGTGGCGCGCCAGTTGGAATGGACCTTCGCCAGCTCCGCCACCACAAAGCCGCTGACCTGCGCCTTGCCGGACTCGTAATCTTCCGGGTTGATGCCGTAATTGCCGATCAGGGGATAGGTCATCGTGACGATCTGGCCGCTGTAGGACGGGTCCGTCAGGACTTCCTGGTAGCCGGTCATGGAGGTGTTGAAGCAGGCTTCCCCCACTTCCGTGCCCGTGGCTCCGAAGTGTGAACCGATGAAGACGCTGCCGTCTTCCAGTGCGAGAATGGCTCTCATGATATGGGTATTCTGTATGGTGCGGGGTTAAAGGGTTTCAGCGTGGTATTCCTGAATGGTGCGAACCTGGAGGTCCCGGTTTTTCAGCGCCTCGATGGCGTTCACGCAGGCCTGGGCGGAGGCCAGGTTCGTGCAGTAGGACGTTTTGGTGGCGATGGCGGAGGAGCGGATGATAATGTCGTCCGCACGGGCGTCATGGGAGCCGGGAGTGTTGATGATGAAATTGATCTCCCCGTTCTTGATGTGGTCCACAATGTTCGGGCGCCGCTCCTCGTTCACCTTGTAGGCGCGTTCGCATTCAATGTCGTGCTGGAGCAGGTGGATCATCGTGCCGCGTGTGGCGCACAGGATGAAACCCATGTCCGCCAGCTGGCGGGCCATGTGGAGCACCCGCTCCTTGTCCCGGTCATTCACGGAGATGAACACCTTGCCCTCCGCGGGCAGCGGGTTGAAGGCGCTGATCTGGGACTTGGCAAAGGCGATGTCCGGGTCCGGGTCAATCCCCATGACTTCCCCGGTGGACTTCATTTCCGGTCCCAGCACCACGTCGATGCCCGGGAAGCGGCCCCATGGGAAGACGGCCTCCTTCACGCAGTGGTATTCCGGCGTGATTTCCCGGGTAAAGCCCAGTTCCTCCAGCGTCTTTCCCGCCATGATCTGGGCGGCCAGCTTGGCGAGGGGCTTGCCGATGGCCTTGGAGACGAAGGGCACCGTGCGGGAGGCGCGCGGATTGACCTCAATCACGTAAAGCTGTTCCTCCTTCACGGCAAACTGGATGTTCATCAGCCCGCAGACGTTCAGGCGGCGCGCCAGTTCCTTGGAAGCCCGCGTGATTTCCTTGTGCATTTTCATGGATATGCCCATGGCCGGAATCATGCTGGCGGAGTCCCCGGAGTGGATGCCCGCCGGTTCCACGTGCTGCATGATGGCGCCGATGACGGCACGTTCCCGGTCCGCGATGACGTCCACGTCAATTTCCACGGCGTTTTCCAGGAAGCGGTCGATCAGCACGGGACGTTCCTCGGAAGCTTCCACGGCCTCCGTCATGTACCGGCGCAATTCCTTCTCTTCATACACAATGATCATGCCGCGCCCGCCCAGCACAAAGGAGGGGCGCAGAAGCACCGGATAACCGATGCGCGCGGCGATGGCGGCGGCGTCCTCCACGTTGGTGGCGGTTCCGGCGTCCGCCTGCTTCAGCCCCAGCTCTTTCAGCAGGGCGGAGAAATGCTCGCGGTCTTCCGCCAGGTCAATAGCCTTCGGGCTGGTGCCGATGATGGGCACGCCGTGGGCTTCCAGGGCGTTGGCGAGATTCAGCGGCGTCTGGCCGCCGAACTGGACGATGACGCCGTCCGGTTTTTCCTGCGCGCAGATATGGAGCACGTCTTCCAGTGTCAGGGGTTCAAAGAAAAGCTTGTCTGAGGAATCGTAGTCCGTGGAGACGGTTTCCGGATTGGAATTGACGATGATGGTTTCATACCCCAGCTCCCGCAGGGCCATGGAGGCGTGCACGCAGCAGTAGTCGAACTCAATGCCCTGGCCGATGCGGTTCGGTCCCCCGCCCAGGATGAGGATTTTCTTGCGGCCTGTGTCGCGCGCCTCGTTTTCATCCCCATAAGTGGAGTAGAAATAGGGCGTGTACGCCTCAAACTCCGCCGCGCAGGTGTCCACCAGGCGGTAGCCGGGAATGATGCCCTGTTCCACGCGTTCCTTCTGGACATGTTCTTCCGTGGTTCCGCGGGCCAGCGCGATCTGCCTGTCTGAAAAGCCCAGTTTCTTGGCTTCCCGCAGGTCCAGTGTGTCCAGGCGGTCCCCCGCCTTCGCCAGGTCCTGCATCTGGGCCAGGAACCAGGGGTCTATCTGGGTGATCTGGTGGACCTCCTCCAGGGTGAAGCCGTTGCTGAACGCCGTCTGTATCCAGAAAATGCGTTCCGCGGTGGGAACGCCCAGCTTCCGGGCAATCTCCTCCGCCGTCGCGTTGCGGGGAGCCTTGGCGTCAAAACCCCACCCCCAGCGTCCCGTTTCCAGGGAGCGCAGGGCCTTTTGCAGGGATTCCTTGAACGTGCGGCCGATGGCCATGGCTTCCCCCACGGATTTCATGGAGGTGGTCAGGTGCTCGTCCGCCTGTTTGAACTTTTCAAACGTAAAGCGCGGAACCTTCGTGACCACGTAGTCAATGGCGGGTTCGAAGCAGGCGGGAGTTTCCCGCGTGATGTCGTTGCGCAATTCGTCCAGCGTGTAGCCCACGGCCAGCTTGGCGGCCAGCTTGGCAATGGGGAAGCCCGTGGCCTTGGAGGCCAGGGCGGAGGAACGGGAAACGCGGGGATTCATCTCAATGACGATCATGCGTCCGTTGGCCGGATTAATGGCGAACTGGATGTTGGAGCCGCCCGTTTCCACGCCGATCTCCCGGATGACGGCGAAGGAGGCGTCCCGCATCACCTGGTATTCCCGGTCCGTCAGGGTCTGGATGGGGGCCACGGTGATGGAATCCCCGGTATGCACGCCCATGGGGTCAATATTTTCAATGGAGCAGATTACCACGCAATTGTCCGCGCGGTCACGCATGACTTCCATTTCAAACTCCTTCCAGCCGATCAGGGATTCTTCAATCAGGATTTCCGATACGGGGGAGAGGTCCAGCCCGCGGGCGCAGATTTCCTCAAACTCCGTCTTGTTGTACGCCACGCCGCCGCCCATGCCGCCCAGCGTGAAGGCGGGGCGTATGATGAGGGGGAAGGTGCCGATGTCCCGTGCAACCTGCCGGGCCTCCTCCATGGTGTGGGCGATGCCGGAGCACGGCACGTCCAGGCCGATGCGGATCATGGCCTCCTTGAACAGGCTGCGGTCCTCCCCGCGGTCAATGGCGTCCGCGTTGGCGCCTATCATGCACACATTCTCCCGTTCCAGCACGCCGCTGCGGAACAGCTCCATGGCGCAGTTCAGGGCCGTCTGTCCGCCCAGGGTGGGAAGGAGGGCGTCCGGCTTCTCCCGGATGATGATCTTCTCTACAAACTCCGGAGTGATCGGTTCAATGTAGGTGCGCGGGGCGGTCTCCGGATCCGTCATGATCGTGGCGGGATTGGAATTGACCAGCACCACTTCATAACCCTCTTCCCGGAGGGCTTTGCAGGCCTGGGTGCCGGAGTAGTCGAATTCACAACCCTGGCCGATGACGATCGGGCCGGAGCCGATCACGAGAATTTTTTTGATGGAGGTGTCTTTAGGCATAATGGCGATGGAAGAATCTTGCGGGTTCGGGCCGTGGATTTCCGCCGGGGGAATTAAGTGCCCGCAGGGCTCCTGAGGAAAGTCTTTTTACGGCCAATGACGCGGATTTTTCAAGGGTTGGGTTGGGGCGGAAAACGGCGGGGAAAATCCAGGCCGGACCAGGGCGCGCCAAGGCTCCGGAGCCCTGCCGGGCCTGCCGCGGGAAGAGGCTTTCCCGCAGGTGGGCGGCGCGGCTCCGGAGCGGCGTCTGCACCCTAATAGATGAACAGCATTTCCCGGTACTTGGGGAGAGGCCAGGACCGGTCGTTCACCAGGGCTTCTGCTGCGTCGACGCTGGTTCTCAATCGGGACATCCCGGCAAGGATGTCCTCATGGCAGCTCGTGAGCGCCGTTTCCAGCGTATCCAGGTCGGACACGATGGAATCCAGGGCATTGCCCAGCTTGTCCGCCAGCTTCCGCAGGGCGGAAGTGCCGGAGTCCTGCTTGGCGTCCAGCGCCCTGGAAAGCGCGGAAACGGTTTGCTTGTACTCATTGCGCAGGGCAGGGAGGATGATGGTGGCGGCCATTTCCCAGGACAGGCGCCCTTCAATGCGGATGCGCCTGTGGTATTCTTCCAGGAAAATCTCAAACCGGGATTCCAGCTCCCTTCTGGAAAACACGCCGTACTTCTCAAACAGGGCCACGTTCTTTTCATTGACCAGGGTATGGAGGGCGCTCATCGTATTCTTCAGGTTGGGCAGCCCGCGGCGTTCCGCCTCCTTCACCCATTCCTCGGAATAATTGTCTCCGTTGAAAATAATCCTCTTGTGTCCGGAAATCCGGCGCTTGAGCGTTTCCTGAAGCTGGACCAGGAAGGTCTCCGGCGCGAAGGAGGAAAGTTCTTCCGCCAGGGAATCGAAGGCCTCCGCCACGATGGTGTTCAGGGTGATCATGGGCCCGGCGCAGGACTGGGCGGAACCGGGCGCGCGGAACTCGAACTTGTTCCCGGTGAAGGCGAACGGGCTGGTGCGGTTGCGGTCCGTGGCGTCCCTGGGCAGGATGGGCAGCGTATCCACGCCGATCTTGAGCGTGTCGTTCCGTCTGCCGCATCCGGCTTCCCCATTGATGATATTCTCAATCACCTCATTAAGCTGGTCGCCCAGGAAAATGGAGATAATGGCGGGGGGCGCCTCGTTCGCCCCCAGGCGGTGGTCGTTCCCGGCGCTGGCTACGGAAGTCCGGAGCAGGTCGCTGTGCTTGTCCACGGCCTCAATAATGGCGGTCAGCACCGTCAGGAAAATGGCGTTCTGCTGCGGGTCCGTGCCGGGATCCAGCAGGTTCTTGTTCCCGTAGGAGATGGACCAGTTATTATGCTTGCCGGAGCCGTTGACGCCCACGAAGGGCTTTTCATGGAGCAGGCACACCAGGCCGTGCCTGCTGGCCTGCTGGCGCAGGATTTCCATCACCAGCATGTTGTGGTCAATCGCCAGGTTCACGTCCTCAAACAGGGGGGCCAGCTCAAACTGGGCCGGGGCCACCTCATTGTGGCGCGTCTTGGCCGGAATGCCCAGCCGCCAGAGTTCCGTTTCCACATCATTCATGAAATTCAGGATGCGGGGCTTGATGGAGCCGAAGTAGTGGTCCTCCAGCTGCTGGTGCTTGGCGGGCGGCGCGCCGAACAGGGTGCGCCCCGTCTGGACCAGGTCCGGGCGGTTCAGGTAGAAATTCTTGTCGATCAGGAAATACTCCTGTTCCGCCCCCAGCGTGATGGTCACGCGGGAATCCGGCAGGTTGAAGCACTTCATCAGCCTTCTGGCGGCGTTGCTCAGCGCCTGCCGGGAACGGAGCAGGGGTGTCTTCTTGTCCAGGGCGTCACCCGTGTAGGAACAATAGGCGGTGGGGATGCACAGGGTGGCTCCGTTGCCGTGGCGCTTGATGAACGCGGGGCTGGTGGGGTCCCATGCGGTATAGCCGCGGGCCTCAAACGTGCAGCGCAGGCCTCCGGAAGGGAAGCTGGACGCGTCCGGCTCGCTCACAATCAGGTTCTTGCCGGAAAAGCTCATGATAGCCTCCATGCCCCTGGGGTCCAGGAAGGAATCATGCTTCTCCGCCGTGGAGCCTGTCATGGGCTGGAACCAGTGTGTGTAATGGGTGGCTCCCCGTTCCAGGGCCCACTGTTTCATGGCATGGGCCACGTCCGCGGCGATGTCCGCGTTCAGCGGCAGGCCGTCCTGAATGGTGGCCAGAAGGGTCTTGGCCGTATCCTTGGGCAGGTACTGCTTCATCACCTCCGTGCTGAAAACGTCGGCGCCGTAATAATCAATGCTGACAGGGGCGCTCTCGCTCACTCCGCTCACGGGCAGGGAGGCGATGGCGCTGATGGCTTGTGTTCTGGTAGAGTCACTCATCATGGTTAACTGTTACATCTTTTACTTAGCAAGAAGCGTGCCAACTTTTTTGGCTCGCTGGGGGCGGATGGTGTAAATGAAGATTAAAGGAATGGGAATCAATGCCTTTTGGTGTATTTCGGAAGAAAGTTCCCCGCGAGAACTGCCGGATGGAAGTTGGAAATGCATTACGGAAATGTAAAAACAGGCGGAAAGTGTGTTTACGGAAATGTAAAAAAACGAGATATCCCGAAGCTTGCCGTACGTTTCCCTGCCCACGGGCGGCGGAAGGATGCCGCGGGAAAAAGCCTGTAAAACCGGGCTGTCAGGGGCCGTCCCGGCATTCCGGTGTGACCTGGAAGAAAAGTTGGCACGCTTTTTGCTATAATGAAGGCAGCTTAACCCAAACAAGAAACAGCAAACTGATGAATAGTGATCAATTCGAGACAGGCATCCCCGCGCCGCAGGGATTGTATGACTTTGAACAGGAGAGGGACGCCTGCGGCGTGGGTCTGGTGGCGGACCTGAAAAATGAACCGAGCCACAAGATCATTGAAATGGGGATCACCGTTCTCAAAAGGCTCATGCACCGCGGCGCGGTGGGGAGCGATCCTGAAACCGGGGACGGCGCGGGCATCATGCTGGCCCTGCCGGATGAATTCTTCCGCCTGGCTCTTCCCAACCAGCTTCCCGCGCGGGGGAAATACGGAGTCGCCATGATATTCGGCGGCAGCGGCCATGAAAAGGAACTGGAAGCCGCCGTCACGGAAAATGGAGGCGCGGTGATTGCCTGGAGACAGGTTCCCGTGAACCCGGACAGCATCGGCGCCAACGCCCGGCGCTCCTGCCCCCTGATCCGTCAATTATTCATTGACGGCAGCGGCTTCACGGACCAGGCGGAATTGGAGCGCAAGCTCTTCGTGATGCGCCGTGACATGGAACGGCGCGTAGAAGGCTGCTACGTATGCAGCTGTTCCAGCCGCAGCATTGTATACAAGGGACTGTTCCTGGGTACGCAGATTGAAGGATTTTATGAAGACCTGGCCAGCGGGCACTTTAAATCCCCCCTGGCCCTGGTGCACCAGCGCTACAGCACCAACACCTTTCCCACCTGGAGCCTGGCCCATCCCTTCCGCTACCTGGCCCACAACGGGGAAATCAACACCCTGCGCGGGAACCTGAACCACCTGAAGGTGCGGGAACCGCATCTGGCCTCCCCCCTGCTGGGGGACGACATGCAGAAGCTGCTGCCGCTGGTTCCCCCCGGCCAGAGCGACTCCGCCTGCCTGGACAACATGGTGGAGCTGCTGGTGGCCGGCGGCCGCGACCTGCGCCACGCCATGCTCATGCTCATGCCGCAGGCCTGGGGCGCCAACTACCATCTGGGGCCGGACGTGCGCGGATTCTTTGAATACCACTCCGCCATGATGGAACCCTGGGACGGTCCCACTGCCGTGGTCTTTTCCGACGGGGTCAACGCCGGGGCCATGCTGGACCGCAACGGACTGCGCCCGGCCCGCTACACGCTGACCACGGACGACATATTCATTCTGGCCTCGGAAACGGGCGTGGTGGACATACCCGCGGAAAAAGTCGCGCGCCGCGGCCGCCTGCGTCCAGGGGAAATGATCTACTGCGACTTGGTGAACCACCGGTTGGTGTCCGATACGGAAACCAAGAATGAAATGGCCCGGCGCATGCCATACCGCCGCTGGGTGGAGAAAAACAAGATTTCCGTCCGCTCCCTGTTTGATTCCGTCTCCGCTTCCGCGGAAATGCCGGACCTCACCGCGCGCCAGCGGCGGTTCGGGTTCACGCAAGAGGACATCGACCTGATCATCCGGCCCATGATGATGAAAGGCGCGGAACCCATCGGCTCCATGGGGAACGACGCTCCCCTGGCCGTCCTCTCCGGGAAGGCCCCGCTCCTGTTCAACTACTTCAAGCAATTGTTCGCGCAGGTGACCAACCCGCCCATTGACCCCATCCGGGAAGAGCTGGTCATGAGCCTCACCACGTACATAGGCAACCATCCCAACATTCTGGAAGAAACGCCGGAACACGCCCGGCTGATCAAGATGGCGCGCCCCGTCATTACGGATGAAGAACTCAACCGCCTCTGCGGCATCCGGGAGGCGGGGTTCCCGTCCGCCAGGCTTTCCATGCAGTTCCCGGAAGGCGGGAACGGGAAAGACCTGCGGGAAACGCTCGCCAGCCTGGCGGAATCCGCCGTGGGGCTGGTCAAATCCGGCGTGCGCATCCTGGTGTTGACGGACCGCAGCGTCAGCCCCGGTTATCTGCCCATCCCCAGCCTGCTGGCCTGTTCCGTGGTGCACCGTGCGCTGGCGGATGCGGGGCTGAGATCGGAAGCCGGGTTGATTCTGGAAACGGGGGAAGCGCGGGAAACCATGCACTTTGCCCTGCTGCTGGGTTTCGGCGCTACGGCGGTGAACCCGTACTTGGCCCTGGCTACGGTCACCTCCCTGGCCGCGCCCCAGGACTGCCCGCTGGACGTAGTGAAGGCGGCCAGCAACTACATCAACGCCATTGACAAGGGACTGCTTAAAATCATGTCCAAAATGGGCATCTCCACCCTGCGCAGCTACCGTTCCTCCCAGTTGTTCGAGGCTGTGGGGCTGAACAGGGAATTGATTGAGGAATACTTTCCCGGCACCGTCAGCCGCATAGGCGGCATCGGGCTGGAGGAAATAGCCATGGAATGCGGCCAGCGCGCCGCGGGCGCCACCGCACAACAGGAAGCCCTGGATGCGGGCGGGCAGTACAAGTATAAAAAGGGAGGGGAGAACCATCTCTGGAATCCGCAGACCCTCCAGGCCTTCCGCACCGCCGTGCGGGAAAACAACGTGGAAAAGTACCGCGAATTCGCGGAATACAGCAACCACCAGGCTGCGCACCTCTGCACCCTGCGCGGGCTGTTTGAGTTCAATCCCGCGGACGCTGTTCCGCTGGAGGAAGTGGAAAGCGCGGACTCCATCCTGCACCGCTTCGTCTCCGGGGCCATGTCCCTGGGCTCCCTCAGTCCGGAAGCGCATGAGGCCATCGCCATTGCGATGAACAAAATCGGCGCGAAAAGCAATTCCGGGGAAGGGGGCGAGGATGAGGCGCGCTACGAGCCTAACGCCCGGGGAGAAATCCGTTCCAGCGCGGTCAAGCAGGTAGCCAGCGGCCGCTTCGGCGTGACCATCAACTACCTGCGGCACGCGTCCGAACTGCAGATCAAGATGGCCCAGGGCGCCAAGCCCGGAGAGGGCGGCCAGCTTCCGGCCCATAAGGTGGACCCGTACATTGCGCGGCTGCGCCACTCCATGCCGAACGTCAGCCTCATCTCCCCGCCTCCGCATCATGATATCTACTCCATTGAGGACCTGGCCCAGTTGATTTACGACCTCCGGAACTCCAACCCGGAAGCCCGCGTCTCCGTCAAGCTCGTCTCGGAAGTGGGTATTGGCGCCGTGGCCGCCGGGGTAGTGAAGGCCCATGCGGACGTGGTGGTGGTCAGCGGGCATGACGGCGGCACGGGGGCTTCCCCCCTCACCAGCGTGAAGCACGCCGGGCTGCCGTGGGAACTGGGGCTGGCGGAAACGCAGCAAACCTTAGTGCTCAACAAGCTCCGTTCCCGCGTCAGGCTTCAGGTGGACGGACAGCTCCGCACTGGACGGGACGTGGTGATGGCGGCCCTGCTGGGGGCGGAGGAATTCGGCTTCGGCACCGCCGTTCTGGTTTCCCTGGGCTGCGCGATGCTCCGCAAGTGCCATGAAAACACGTGCCCGGTGGGTGTTGCCACGCAGGACCCGGCCCTGAGGGCCAAATTCAGCGGAAAGCCGGAATACGTCATCAACTACCTCCGCTTCGTAGCGCAGGAAACGCGTGAAATCCTGGCTTCCCTGGGACTCCGTTCCCTGGATGAGGCGGTAGGCCGCACGGACCTGCTCTCCATGAACAGGGCCATTGACTTCTACAAGGCGCAGCGCCTGGACTTCTCCTCCATTCTGCATGCGGCGGAAGGAGACGGGCGGCGGTTTGACCCCTCCTTTGAAAAGGAACCGCTGGACAACTACGACCGCCGCCATTTGCTGCCGGACCTGCGGCCCCTGCTGGAAAAGGGTGCCTCTTGCGAACTCTTCCGGGAAATCCGCAACGTGGACCGGACGGTGGGCACGGAACTCTCCGGGGAACTGGTCATGAAATTCGGTCCGCGCGGCCTGGCGGATGACACCCTGACGGTGCATTTCACCGGATGCGCCGGGCAGAGCTTCGGCGCCTTTCTGGCTCCCGGAATCACGTTTGAACTGACGGGAGAGGCGAATGACTTTGTAGGCAAGGGGCTCTCCGGCGGCAAGCTCGTCGTGCGGCCTCCGGAAACCATCTCCTATGCTCCGTCGGATAACGTCATTGCGGGCAATGTCATCGGCTACGGGGCCACGTCCGGAAAAATCTTCCTGCACGGGCAGGCCGGGGAACGCTTCGCCATCCGCAACAGCGGAGCCACGATGGTGGTGGAGGGCATCGGCGACCACGGCTGCGAATACATGACCGGAGGCCGTGTGGCGGTGCTCGGCAAGGTGGGCGTCAACTTCGCCGCGGGAATGACCGGAGGCCTGGCCTACGTGTACGACGCGGACAACGACTTTGACCGGAAATGCAACCTGGGCAGCGTGGACCTGGAAACGGTCCTGCCCCATTCAGCCGATGAGGCGGAACTGCTCCAGCTCATTTATGAACACTACATGGCCACAAAGAGCCGCCGGGCCTGCGACCTGCTGAACAACTGGCCGGAGGAGCGCGGCAGGTTCGTCAAGGTCTTCCCGGTGGAATACCGTCACGCCCTGTCCATGCATTCCTGAAGGAACCGCTCCTTGTTTTTCTGTTGTTTGGGGTAAGCTGGGGGCCTCCGCGTAAGCGGGGGCCCTTTTCGTTCTTTCAGGACTTTATTAACCTCATCGGCAGAGCGCCTGTTGATCATGAAAGGAAGAATATTGTAAGTTGTTGAAATCCAATGTTAAAATAAATTGTATTTTGATTGACTTTTGAATGACATATCAATTATATGGGAAATAGCATAAAAAGACAATGAATGTCATATTCAGAAATTTATGCAGCGGTGTTGTTATGCTGCTGATTGTGATGGGAACGCGCATTGAGGCGGAAGTGGTTTCCATCCGTGTACCGGACCAACTGCCCGACTGCCCGGTGCGGTTCATACGCGGCACCCTGGTGGCCGGTGACGGCGCTATCTGGGCCGTGGGGGAAAAGGAAAGCATTTACCGTCTCCAGGTAGGGGACGGGGCTTATGAGAAGTCCTGGCTCAATATGGATTATTATTCCGGCTTTCCCAAAGGGAAGAATTTCACCTGCGTTGCGGAGGACGGGCAGGGCCGCATCTGGGCGGGCACGGACGACAGCGGCGTGGCCGTCTTCAACGGAAGGGAATGGAAGATGTATGACCGCGGCAATGCCCTGAATGGAGAGCATGTTTACGCTCTGGCCGTCTCTCCCGTTTCCGGGGAGGTGGCGGTTGCCACGTCCGGCGGCGTATCCATCTATGATCCCGGAAATGATTCATGGAAGGCGCTGGACCGGTCCACGGGCCTGGTGGAGGACCAGGCGGCTTCCGCCGCTTTTGATTCCAAAGGGAATCTATGGCTGGCCTATGCCTGCGGGGGCATCTCGTATTCGGCGCGCAAGTCAGGATACATGCAGTGGAAGAACGTGCAGGCGCCGTGGTACTGGGACGTCAAGCAGTTTGCCCGGCAGCCGTACCAGCCATATGGGGAGGGCCTGCCTTCCAACGCCTGCAACGTTCTGGCCTGTACGGAAAAAGACCAGGTGCTGGTGGGAACGTGCTCCGGCCTGGCGTACAGCAACGGCATCAGCTCCTGGCGTTATATGAGGGGGAGGGACTACGCGCGGAAAAACACCGGCATTTATGGAGCGTCGGCCCGGAAGACCGCCGTACCGGGAGAGGGGAATGCCAAAATGCTCTCAGAGGACTTTGTCTCTTCCGTCCTCCGGAATGGAACGGATATATTCATTGGCTACCGGACGGCGGGAGTGGACGTGCTGGATGCCGGAACGATGAACGTGCGCCAGAGAATCAGGAAGGGGCTGGAAAACGTGGATGTGTCTTCTTTCGTGGTGCTGGGGGACGGAAGCGCCTGGGCCGGGACATATGGGCGCGGATTTATAGGCCTGAAAAAGGGTTCCCTGTCTTACCGGCTGGACATGAAGCAGCAGGATGATGAGATAGCGTTCCCGTCCCCGTCCCGGATGGAGGATTCTGCCGCAGTCCTGAAGAGGCTGGAAAAGCTTGGAGCGGATGCGCATGCGGGAAAGAGCATCGTGTTCCGCGGGGAGGACTGGTCCACGAAGGGAGACTGGTGCGGAAAGTACGGTGTGACGCGCGCCACGCTGTGCGCCACGAATGCCCCCATGGGCAATTCCGAGTTTGAGGCAAAGACCGTGTCTTACCGAACTCTTTCTTCCGTTCCGGACATGCCCGGATACCAGGGGGCTTTATCTTCTTACTGGATCCAGGGATTGATGGGACTCAACCGCAACAAGGGGGACGCCCTGCGCTGGTGGGTGGAAAGCATCAAGGTGGAGGGCAACCGCAACGTCCTTTTTGATCCTACGGATTCCATACGGACGGAGGCGGAGTGGGACGACCACGGGGAAGTGTATCCCTCCTTTGTGGACGGTCCCGGTATTTGGGTCATTGTGGAAGTGCCGGAAGGGGTTCATGAAATAGCCCTGTATTTTTATAATCCCAACGGATATCTTCAGAATGAATCCAGGCGGGATTACATCGTGGAAGCCAGGAGGCACCCCTCCACTTCCTCCATGGTGCTCCAGTTTAACAACCGTGGGGACATTGAAATAGGAGAGAAAACCAAAAACGGGAACGCCCTTGCCGCCGCCATGGAGCAGTGGCAGGCGCTTCCAGTGGAAGCCCGCACCCGCGTTTCCAGATTTGCCGGGTCCGGAGTTTACAAGAGGTTCATGTGCAGGAAAGGAGGCATCTACCTGTTCCATGTTTGCAGGAACGGTTCTTTCAATACCATTTTAAACGGCGTGTTCGTGAATGAAAAAATCCCGTGGGAAGTCCGCCTTCCGGAGGAACTGCCCTATTACGTAGACGGTCAGCTGGCGGGCATCATCCCCACTCCCGAGAGGGTGGGCGCGTCCACCCTGGGAGAAAAGGAAAAAGCCGTGTGCAAGCCCCTGTATGAGCTGCAATATACCAGAAAATACCTGACGCCGGCGGCGTGCAGCCTCCAGAACCGTTACATCCTGGCCCTGTGGCGCCAAGCCACGGAAAAACGGGCGGAAAACGGCTGCCTGGCGGATATCCTCCAGTGGGAAGCCAGAGTTACTGACGAGCGCGTGCAGGCCTCCTTTGATGAAACCATGAAGCGCTCCTGGGACCAGAGCCAGATTTATTACATTGGCAACCGGTCCCGGGACTTCATGCCGCATGCTCCGGGCACCGTTCCTTTCTCGCTCAGGGAACTGCGCCTTATGGCCAAGCTGCATATCGACTGGCGGCAGTACCGGGACGATGCGAAGACCCCTCCTGAAAAATCCGTTCAGGAAATGAAGGAATTCCTTAAAAAGGAATTATTGAAACAACAAACCAATAAACAAAGATGAATAAAATTATCTGTGCCATCATGGTTTCTCTCTCAGGGACCTGCTTCCTGAAAGGGGAAATAGCGCCGCCGGAAACGGAATGGAAAGGGGGCCGCCTTATTTATGACGGAGTTTCCATCAAGAATGAGGTGACCCTGCCTCAAAAAGGGATCATGTATCACGATGAGGATAGATTGTCCTTCAATATTACGAATGCCACCCTCACCATGTCCACCAGGCTCTCCAAAGATCCGAAATGCGGACGGGAATGGTGCTACAAGGGCATCGACCGCATTGTGGTCAAATACTGCGGGGACATTTCCGATCCGGACGACGGGGGGACCATCTATTTCCAGTCCCCCTATAATCATCATGTCTGGTTTGATTCCAGCAAGTATGGACAATGGGGAATTATTTTTTCCAGAGTTTATATCGTCACCCGCATCAAGAATGCGAATATTGAGGATACAAAGGACTACGGCATCAGCGGAGAGGATGGCAGCATCTTCTTCCAGTACGTGGAAAAGATGATGGCTGAAATGTAATCCGCGCCCGGTTCCTTCTCCGCGGTTGTGAAGATATGGCGCAGGCGCGGTGGAAGGAACTCTGGCGGATTGATTCCGCTCATTCAGGCGCCGGGGGCCCGGTAACGGCCCCCGGCGCCTTTTTGGATGA
The DNA here is from genome assembly GCF_002884975.1 of Akkermansia muciniphila. NCBI lineage: Bacteria > Pseudomonadati > Verrucomicrobiota > Verrucomicrobiia > Verrucomicrobiales > Akkermansiaceae > Akkermansia > Akkermansia muciniphila. Next base: position 283,182 of record NZ_PJKB01000002.1, read on the forward strand.
TGGAAGCCGGATTGGCGCGGAGCCCGGAAAAGGCGCGTTGATCCGTCAGGCGGATAAGGCAGGGGTGGGAATGAGCGGCTTCATGTACGGAATAACAGCCGTGGAGGTTGCTGACACAATCTTTCCGCGGAAATTTGTTTTTTTGGCACTCGGAACTGAATGTTGTTTTTCCAATATTGGTCCCACCCTGGAAGGCATTTTATCCGGGTGCGGGCGCATGGCCGCCTTGCCGTGAATAACGGAATGAAGGACGCGTAAAAGGATGCGCTGCTTCATGAAACGCCTATCCAACCATGTAATCATATGAACACGAAAACCGTAACGCAATTATTGCTGGCGGCCTGCACAGGCGTGCTGTCATGCTCCGGCGCCCGGGGCTCTGACGGGGGCTGCCGGGATCAGTCCTATTACCTGAAGACGGCGTGCCCGCACCCCCTTTCCCTGGCCGGTCCCACGGATGACCGGGTTTATCTGCGTTTCCAGACGGGGTGGGCCAGCAAGTATGAGTGCGAAGGCATTGACCTGTGGGACGGCTCCCTCTGTTCGTTTGTTCCTGAAATACAGTACAAGGAGTGGGTGGGGAAAATATGGTACGGCGTTTCCACGGACCACCAGAACCATGCGGAATTGAAGTACAGGCTGGATTACATTAAGGAAATCGGGAACTGGACGATCATGCCGTGGTATGAGCACAGCTTCGTTTTTCCGGGGGACAAGGGAATTCCGCGGCCCGGCCTGAAGAGCACCTATCATTTTTCCAGCCGCTGGTTTGGCGGTACGGACCTGTACTGGCAGTATAACAACCATACATTCCGCGGTTATTACGCCGTATTTGCGGGAATGCATGAGGAGATAGCGGATTGTGTACGGGTGGACGCCGTGGTGCGGTACGGTTACAACGGAGGGTACGTGGGGCCGGTGGTGCATCACGGGTCCAATGCCCTGGATTACAACCTGAGCTTCACTTTCCGCGCCACCTCCCGGCTGACTGTGGAGCTCTTCACCAATTACAGCCAGGCGCTGACGGTGGTGAAACAGAGCGGTCTGGGGAATGATTTTTATTACGGGATCAACCTGAAATATACATTCTGAAGCACCGTGCGCTCCGGCGCAGGCCGGTCACGGACGGGCGAACTGGAAGTGCATCCAGTCGTAATTGCGCTCCCTGCCCAGGGAAAAAGCCCCCTCCTTCTCCACGATGGACCAGAAGGCGTCATATTCCGGTCCTGAAAAAGCGGCTTCCGGGGCGCTCATGTACAGGGTGTTGCGCTCCGGATCCAGGTCCACGGCTATGCCCCATGCGTGCAGGGACGGACGGCTTCCTCCGCGGATGGGGCGGTTGTTGAAGCAGCCGCCGTAAATATCCAGCCGCAGTTCCCGGATGCGCTCCAGGCCGTAATGTTCCAGCGTCCGCTGGAAAATCCTGGTGAGCGGAACGGCTATCAGACGGTGGCAGGTGATGGAAGTGAGTTCCGTATCCGGGGACCAGGAGGGCCGCAGGGGATAGGGCAGAGGGATGGTGACCAGGGACCCGGCCTCTCCCGGCTGCCCGAAGATGGAATCACCGGAGAGGACTTCCCGTTCCGTGGGCCAGCCGGAGGCCGCATGCCTGCCGCCATGCATCTGGCTGCCCAGGATAACGCAGGCAACCAGCAGGAGCGTGAGCGCCCGGAGGCGCGGAGATACCCGGCGTGCGGGTCGCTGTGTGCAGTTGGACATGGGGGGACGGGGTGGGGAACTTCCGGTGTAGCAGGTTTCAGGCGCGGTGCAAGCTCTTTGGGAGGACCAGAGATTTTCCCCCACAGTTTTCGCGGACGGAATGAGGGGGAAGGCAGGTATTTTCTGCGGCATCGAACATCCGGAGGCATTTTTTTGTCACAATGGAATAATATTGCTGCTTTGCCCATGAATTCTCCGTCTCCCGAGCCTCAAAAGCCGTCCGATTCCGTCTGGTACGGGTGGGTTTTAAGGCTGTTCCATCACTGGAAGGTGGGGGAGAGGCAGGTTACCTATGTTTGGGCCGTCATCGTAGGAATCGTTGGCGCCAGCATGTCCCTGTTTTTTGAATGGACGGTGGAGGTTATCCAGTGGATTCTCACGGGCATCTGGTCGGACTCCCGCGTGGGCACCTTTTCCCAGGTGGAGCCGGAATGGCGCATGTTTGTTCCGGTGGTGGGCGGCCTGGTGGCCGGCTGCATCCTGCTGTTCCTGAAAAGAAGAATGCCGGGGCAGGCTACGGAATATATGGAGGCCATGTCCATCGGGAACGGGCTGATCAAATTCCGGGCTTCCGCCCTGAGGGTGTTTTCCGCGGCGTGGAGCATCGCATCCGGAGCGGCCATAGGCAAGGAAGGGCCCATTATCCAGTCCTCCGCCCTGATCGCGTCCGCCGTGGGGCAGCGGCTGCATGTATCCATCCCGCGGCTCAGGCTGCTGGTGGGCTGCGGCGCGGCCGCGGGGTTCACGACGGCGTTCCATGCCCCCTTTGCCGGCTGCCTGTTTGTGAGTGAAATTATCATCGGCACCGTGAGCATGGACATTCTGGCGCCACTCCTGATTGCCTCCTGCACCGGGTTCGTGATGCTTCACATGCTGGGGGACCCCTCCCCGCTGTACAGTTCATCGTTTGAAAGCTTTGCCGTATTTTCAGAGTCCCTCTGGTGCATTGGGCTGGGGGTGGTGGCCGCTATAGCGGCCAGGGGATGGGTGAGCCTGCTGGATGTGGCCACCAAGTACCTGAACGGGCGCCCTGCCTTCCTGCCGCTGCGCCTGATGGGCGCCGGACTGGTGGTAGGCGTGTTCGCGGTTTTTTATCCGGAGGTGGTGGGTAACGGGCAGGACCTGATTACCGGGCTGGTGAATGAGGATTACAGCACGCAGCAGGCGTTCATTCTGCTTCTGGTGAAGGTGTCCGCCGTGGCGGTGGTGTTTGGCTGCGGAACAGTAGGGGGCGCCATGACGCCTACCTTATATGTGGGGAGCATGGTAGGGTTTATTTTCAGTACCGTTCTGACGGCCTTTGGCATGGAGGGGAACCATACCGTGGCGTATGCCATGGTGGGAATGGCCGCCTTTTTTGCCGTGGCGGCCCAGGCCCCCCTGACCGCCCTGGTGATGGTGGTGGAGTTTTCCATGAGCGGGGAAATGATTTATCCCCTGCTGATTGGCGTGGTGAGCGCCTACGGCACGGGGCGGCTGATCCGCGCGCGGTCCATGTACGCCGCCAGCCTGTCCGGCAGCCCGGCTTCCGTGGTCAGCCTGCCCATGGCCCAGGTGGACGTGCATGACCTGGCGCGCCATGTGGTGCCGCAGGTGGCTCCGGACGCTGTCCTGGACGATGTTTCCGCCCTGATGCTGCGTAATCCGGGAGACCTGATCTTTGTGGTGAAGAAGGACGGAACATATGAAGGAGCCATTTATCCGGATGATTTCCTGGCTGTCCGCAGGAAGATGGAGGAAAAAGGGAAAGGGCCGCCTCCCACCGCCGGGGAGCTGGTCCGCCCGGGGGCTCCGGTGCTGGATGCGTCCACTCATTTGACGGACGCCCTCAAGTTGTTTGAACAGACCCATCTGGGGGCCTTTCCCGTGGTCTGGAAAAATACCGGAAAGCTGGACGGCGTGCTGTACCGCAACGCGCTGTTCCAAGTTATTACGGAAATGATGAAAAGGGAGTCCGGCGGAGGCGGGGACATGTGAAACAGCGCGGTGGAAGGCCCGTGCATTACAATTTTGTAACCTTCTTTTCAACTTCATTCATAACAACATCATCATTAATTGCTAAAATGTTATCCACATTTTCCTTGTCCTCCTTCCATGCGCCGGCATGCCGGTGCAGGAAAAAGTAGTTGGTCTGGCAAGGCCGTACGGTTAATATTCGCCCAGCCCCTGACTGCATGAATGGAATAAACAAGTCCCCTGATTTGGAAATGGTCGTGCTGCAGGAAATCAGCTCCGCCATCGTTAATGAACGCAACGGCACGGCCTTGCTGCAGCATATCCTGGACGTTCTTTACCGCCGCATGAAAATGCTGCGCGGCACCTTCACCATCCGCCGTGGAAACGATTTGATGATTGAAGCGTCCCACGGGCTGGACGAGCAGGAAATGAAACGCGGCCATTACCGCGTGGGGGAGGGGATTACGGGCCATGTGGCTGAAACGGGCCTTCCCCATGTGATTGAAGACATTTCACGGGATTCCAGATTCCTGAACCGCACCCGTACGCGCAAGAGCGGGGAAAAGGTGGCGTTCATCTGCGTGCCCATTATCCATTTGCAGCAGGTGATCGGCACCCTGAGCATTGACCGTCCCGTGGACCGGAACACGGATCTGGAGCGGGACCAGAAGCTGCTGGAAATTGTGGGCAACATTGTGGGGGACGCGCTGGCGGCCAGCCTTCAGGCGCGTGAGGAACGGGCTGCCCTGATGGCGGAAAATGAGAAACTCCGCCAGCTTTTAACCACCAATCCGGGAGAGCTGATCGGCAACTGCCGCCCCATGCTCCAGGTGTATGAACAGATCCGCCAGGTGGCGCCCAGCGACGCGACGGTGCTGATCCGGGGAAGTTCCGGAACGGGGAAGGAACTGGTGGCCCGCGCCGTGGTGAACCTGAGCGGCAGGAAGGACAAGCCCCTGGTTACGCTGAACTGTGCGGCCATGCCGGAGAATCTGCTGGAGAGCGAGCTGTTCGGCCATGAAAAGGGCTCTTTCACCGGAGCGACCGCCCGCCGCATCGGACGGGCGGAGGCGGCGGACGGAGGAACCCTGTTTCTGGATGAAATCGGGGACTTGAGCCTTCAGATGCAGGTGAAACTGCTGCGCTTCCTCCAGGAAAAAACGTTTTCCCGCGTGGGGAGCAACCGGGAGCTTCATTCGGACGTGCGTTTCATTGCCGCCACCAGCCGCAATCTGGAAGAATTAATGGCGGAGAACAAATTCCGGGAGGACCTGTACTACCGCCTGAACATCTTTCCCATCGTCATGCCGGACCTCGCCAAGCGCAAGGGGGACATCATGCTGCTGGCGGAGCATTTCCTTTCCAAGTTCAACCTGAAATACGGTAAGGACATCAAGCGGCTGTCCACCCCCGCCATTAACATGCTTATGGCCTACCACTGGCCCGGCAACGTGCGGGAGCTGGAAAACTGCATGGAGCGGGCCGTCATCACGGCGCAGGAGGACTGCATTTACGGCTACAACCTGCCCGCCTCCCTGCAAATGCCCAGCAATGAAGCGCCGCATGCCCGTGACGGGGAGGACCATGCGGATTTGCCTACCATGGTGGACTCCTTTGAGCGGGAGCTGATCGTCGCCGCGCTGAAACGCTCGCCGGGCAACATGTCTGCGGCGGCGCGGGAACTGGGCGTCTCTCCCCGGGTGCTCCATTATAAGATGCACAGGCTGGGAATTCAAAAATCATGAAAGGCCTCCATCAGCTTTTGTCCGCCGTTTCCCGGTCCTTTTACCTGAGCATGCGCTTCCTGCCCCGGGAAATGCGCCCCGGCGTGGCTGTGGGCTATCTGCTGGCGCGCGCCACGGATACGGTGGCGGATACCGTGGACATGGATTCCGGAGAGCGCCTGGCCCTGCTGAAGATGATGGGTGAGACGGTGGCCGGGGACGCCTCCCGGGAGACCGCCTCCACCTGCTTTGGCCGGCTGGGCGTTCTTTCCACCGTGCAGGCGCACCGGGGGGAGGCGGAGCTGCTGGCCCGTTTTCCGGAATGCCTGGCGCTGCTGGAGGCCCTCTCCCCGCGTGAACAGATGCTGGTGCGGCAGGTGCTGTGCACCATCGTGGAGGGGCAGGCGTGGGATCTGGAATATTTTGAAGGGAACTCTTCCGTCTCATGTCCGGAACAGCTTGAACATTATGCCTACATGGTGGCGGGGTGCGTGGGAGAGTTCTGGACCAGGCTGGGCCTGCTGGTGCTGGGCGCCGGTTTCAGCACGCAGCCGGAGGACCAGCTCCTGCGCTGGGGCAGGCATTACGGCATGGGGCTTCAGCTGGTGAACATCCTCCGTGACCGGGAGGAGGACCTTTCCCGCGGAAGGAGCTACCTGCCGGCCGCTGATGCGGGCCCATGGCTGGACCGCGCGGAACGCTGGCTGAAGGAAGGCGTGTTTTATGCGGAATCCCTGCGGAACGGACGGCTGCGTTTTTCCACCGTGCTTCCCGCATGGCTTGGACTGGATACGCTGGAACTGCTCCAGCGCCCGCAGCAGCCGGGGGCCGGAAAGGTGAAGATCACGCGCGGCGCCGTTTATTCCCGGATGTGGAAGGCCTTCCTCTTTTCCTGGAAGGAAGCCCTGTAGGCTACGGGGCGGTTTTGGAAGGAGCTGCGGCGGGAACTGTTTCCGCAGAAGGGGCCGGAACTGGATTTTCCGCGGGCTTGTCCGCCGGGGCATCCGTCTTCTCCTGATTCTTCGCGGGCGTTTCCGCAGCATTGCCCGTTCCGGGTTTGGGCGCGGGGGGAGCAGGCGGAGGCTTGGGGGCGAGCAGGTCTTCCCACTGGTGGAGCTTGAAGCCTGTTCCCGTGCCGCCGATGTCATTGAGCAGCTCCTGGCATTTGGCCGTAAGCCTGGCGTAGTCGGGAGGGCCGGCTTCCGGTTCCGCGGAGCCGGGGAAGATCAGGTAACTGACCACCAGGTCGGAGACGGGGCGGCTGTACGGGCCTGCCTTGGGATTGATTGCCTGGCTCAGGCGCAGGGAGCCTTCCCCCGTCTTGTAGCGCGGTCCGGCGTCTCCCACCAGGGCCGGGTACAGTTTGTCCCCCACGATGACGACGGCATAATCCCCGAACTGAGGGGAGAAGGAGGAGGATTGGTTGACTACGCCCAGCGGCACCACGATGAACGGATCGTATTCCGAGATCAGGAAGCTGTACCGTTTCAATTCTTCAATGACCCGTTCCGCATGGTCTATCTTGCGGCGCAGGGCCGGCTTTTCCGCCGCGGGAGCTTTTTCCAGCGTCTTCTTGTAGGCGGCCAGCCTCTGCTGCCAGGGCTTCAGGAGGGGGTTGGGCTTGTCCGTGCGCTTCTTCCAGCGGTAGGAGGTGCTGGGCTGGTAGAAAGAGCTCTTCAGGATTTTATCCGGCATGGCGGACAGGCGGTCCCCGTCCGAGCCGTCTGAAACTACATCCATTTCACTCTGGAGCCAGAGAAGCTTTCTGCCCGTGTCCGGATGGGCGGTTTCCAGAATCGTTTCCGTATCGTAATAATTATGGCGGTCCAGGAGCTTGAGCAGGGAGGCCAGGTTTTTGCGGATTTCCGTCTGCTTGCGAACGTAAATTTGCCCGTAATAGGGAGAGACGCGCGCCTGCTTGAACAGGGCCGGGAGACCGGGAAGCATGGCCTCCAGCTTGGGATTGATCTTCAGGATGTCCTCTTTCCTTGTCAGGGCCTTGGGCTGTTTGACGTTCAGGGTGAGGGTCATCTGGTAATTGCTTTTGGTCTCCCTGTCTTTGGAGGCCAGGGTTCCGGGCTGGAAATTGACCTGTGTTTTGAGGTTCAAGCCGCGCGCCAGTTCGTAGATGTTCGTCATGGCTCCTTCCGCGGGCCTGGTAGGGAGAACGGGCGGGAAGGGGGGGTACTGCACCGGAGGCAGGGCGATGGTGCGTTCCGGCTCCCAGGGGGTGGCCAGCCGTGAATCTTCCAGATCTCTGGCGGGGGCGGCCGGAACGGAGGGGGCGGGTTCCTCCTGGCCCGGTTGTTCCGCAGGGCGCGATTCATGCGGCGGGTAGGTGTCAGAGCCCGTTTCCCGTTCCGGTTCTCCGTTCAGGGCGCGGATGATCTGGGCCGGATACGGCGTGAACAGGGAGGCCGCCATGGCAGCCAGGCAGATGCAGACTGCAAGCTTGAACCAGGTGAGGCGGGGTATTCCGCGGCGGTGTGCTTTCATGATGCTGAAGAAGGTGAATCGTTGGGGGCAGGCTGGATTTTCCGGGGGCGCCTGCCCATGAAAAAGCGTATCAGACCCAGCGGGGCAATGTTCAGCAGCAGGGCTGCCAGCCGTATTTTCATACCGGGGAATACGCGGGCGCGCCCGCGGGACAGGGCGCGGAGAGTGTCTTTCACGACGGTTTCAACGGATGTGTCAAAGGCGTTCCGGCCCGGCATCATGTTTCCGGTAAAGCCGGGACGGCGCGCGGCCTTTCCGAACCCCGTGGAAACCGGGCCGGGGCAGACGGCCAGCACGCGGATGCCGTGTTCGCGAAGTTCCAGGCGCAACGCTTCCGACAGGCTGGACACGTAAGCCTTGGTGGCCGCATAAACGGCAAAATCCGGGATAGGGAGCAGGGCTCCCAGGGAGCTGATGTTGATGATGTCCCCGCCGTTCCGTTTCATGCCGGGAATCAGGGCATGGCACAAGCGGGTAAGGCTCTCCACGTTCAGGCGGAGCAGGGCGCGTATTTTTTCCCAGCGCCCGTCCGCAAACTCTCCGTAGTCCCCGGCTCCCGCGTTATTGACCAGCAGGGTTCTGCCGGGCGGCAGGCCGTCCAGACGGGAAACGAGACTGTCCAGGGAAGCTTCATCCGCCAGGTCGCACGGCACTACGGAGGCGCGCAGGCCGGGATGGCGTTCTTCCAGTGCAGAGGCAAGCCGGCGCAGGGCGTCTTCCCTGCGGGCGATGAGCACCAGTTCCCCCGCATGAGGGGCCAGCGTTCCGGCAAAGGCCTCCCCGAAGCCGGACGAGGCGCCCGTGATGATAATCCTGTCGTACTGGAAGCGTGGGGTTTGCATGGTTGGTCGGAGCAGTTCGTATCATGGTCAATCCCCCGGGGGACCGCAATGAAAAAGGGCGTTGCGGAACGTAAAAAAGAGGGACGGAATATACGGCGTGGAACCTGGAGGGAAGGTGGATCAACCCCGTGTTTCCGGCAGCGCGGCCATCAGGAGAGAGGAGTGAAGGAGATGTTCGCGGCGCGGTGAACTGGAAACCGTTTTTTGGCAACTGCTTTTTCCACCTTATCACCCCAATAAAAAACCGCCTGCCGGGTTCCGGAAGGCGGTTTGATGAAAAGGAATTGGCTTAGGCCTGGGGAGCTTCTTCCTGCACCTGCACCACGCGGAAAGGCACGCGGGAGGCCAGTTCGCCGTCAACCGTGAGGTCGATGGAATAGTTGCCCGGCTTTTCAAAACGCAGGCCCTGGAAGTTCATGATCAGGTTGCGGGTAAAGAAGGAAGCGCCTTCCGGGAAAGCGGGTACCGGGAAGTTGATCTTGATGGGCATGCGTTCCTTGTCCAGCGGCGTGCCGTCGGCGTCAACGATGCTCAGGCCCAGTTCGTGGGTGCCTTCGTCTTCAGGGGTAAGGCAGATGCGGAGGGCGACGGCGCAGACGGGGTGGACGACCGGGAACTGACGGGCGACCAGGGAGTCAAAACCGCCCTGGATGCAAAGCTTGCCCTGATAGTCGGCGGCGAAGTCACAAAGAGTAGAAACTAAGATATCCATGTTGTGATAGTGTTATGTATTTGGCTCGCTTTCTCATGGAAAGCATGAACATTGGACAGAACTATACTTCCTCCAGACCTATTGCAAGATAAAGGTGTAGAAAATATTGTCATTTCTCCGTGAAATTCCGGTTGCGCTTGAGGTGGGCCCGGAATCCTTGTACTACTGTTTCCTGCAACGCGTTCCCTGGCATGATCCGATGGTTTTTTGACATACCTTCCAAGCTGATTCACTGGAGGCTGAACCTGGTCAGGACACTGGGCGCCTATGTGCCGTGGCTGCGCCGGGACGACGGTTCCATGAAGGTTCACGCCGGGACGCTGGTGGACCTGTTTGCCACCATTCTGAGCGGGCGCCGCCACTTGAGCGCCCGTGACGCGGACGCCGCGCTGGACATTCTGCGCTATACCTTTCCGGAAGTGGAGCACCGCTGGCTTTCCAACCGTTTTGAACGGTCCATGCGGGCCAATCTGACGGTGGCGGACGTGCTGGCTTCCGCCGCCTCCGGCAGGGATGAAACGGAGCGCATGGCGATTGCGCTGGAGGTGCTTTCCCTGCTCATCAATACGGGAGATCCCCGGATGATCGGGGAGCTGTTTGACCAGGTGACGTACGGCCTGGAACTGCCGGGTACGGCGAACCTGCTGAGGCAGCTTCTGATGACGCCGGACGTGGAGGCCCAGGAGCCGGCATACAGCGTCGGTTTTTCCGCGGGCATTGGCGCGGAGGTTTCCCTGCCGGAGCAGGACAAGGGCATCTCCTTCCGCCTGATCCGGTGCTCCCGCCTGGTGCTGGTGGTGAATGACGGCTCCAAGCCGATTGTGGTGCGCGGGCGCCATCTGGCTCCCGGCGGGGTGATGCCCCTGACCAACGGACAGGTGGTGCTGCTGCCGTCCGGCCCCCTGAGCTTTGAGGACTTCGCGTTCTTCCTGGACTGCAAGCGCTCCGGCAAGCAGGAAGTGTGCTACATTTCCCTGGACAACGGAGCGTTGCAAATCAGCCGGGTCCGCTCACGGGCCAGCGAGGTGCGCGTGAACATGGGGCTGGCATGCGAGGTGGAGGTGCTGAGGCCGGAAGTGGAATTCATGGTGGACGGGAGGCGCCTGTACCCCGGTGAAAACGTGCGCATGGCCTATTACTCCTCCTTTACGCTGGACGGAGAGGGGCCTTTCTCCATGGGAGAGGTGCAGAATTCCATGTCGGACATCGGGCGGCGTTTCCGCCTGGACCCCGGCACCCGCAAGCTGCGCGTGACCAACCTGCCGGAAAAGGCGCGCAAGGGGGATATGCTGCTGACGCCGGGACTGGCCTCCGGCGTGGTGCTGGAGGTTTCCTTTTCCAGCGCCACCAATTCCGGCTGGCTGGAGGTGGTGGAGGCCTCCATGCCGCTGCTGCTTAACGGGAGGCCGGTGAGGGGAAGGGTATCCCTGCGTGACGGGGACGTGGTTCACCTGAATGCGTACCACGCGCTGCGCTGCCGTTTTTCCGCCGGGGTGCTGGATGAAGAGTACCACGCCATCAGAACCCTCAGCGTGGAGGGCGTGACCAAGGAGTTCATGCGCTCCGGGCGCGTGCTGGACAACATTGACCTGACCGTGAAGCGCGGGGAGATGGTGTGCATCCTGGGGCCCAGCGGGTCCGGGAAAAGTACCCTGCTGTCCATGCTGGCCGGGCACCTGCCGCCCACGCGCGGCTGCATCCGTTACAACAACCAGCTTCTGTACAGCGCTCCGGACCTGATCCGGCCCTACATCGCCTTTATTCCGCGGGAGGACATTCTGGACGCGGCCATGAGCGTTTCCGAGCACATCGCCCAGGCCACCATCATTCGCCGTCCGCGCCTGACCCGGTCGGAGCGCGCCAGGCGCGTGAACGCCATCCTGAAATTCCTGGGGCTGACGCACATTGCCTCCCGCCGCGTGGGTGAAATGAATGCGCGCACCATTTCCGACGGGGAGCGCACGCGCCTGAACCTGGGGCTGGACCTGGCGGGGATAGCGGATGTCTTCCTGCTGGATGAGCCCATTAGCGGCCTTTCCACCTCCGATGCCAAGCTGGTCATGCAGACCATGCTGAACATGAGCCGTGACAAGATGGTGATCGCCACCATGCACCGGCCCAGCACGGCCATCCTGAACCAGTTCCAGAAGGTGCTGGTGCTGGACCACGGCGGCCAGATGGCCTACTGGGGAGACGTGCCGGGCATGATGCGGTATTTCCGGAAGGCGGCCGTGGACATGGCCATTGACGTTTCCGAGGAGGCGCGGACGGCCGGCGGCGCGGACTACGTGTTTGAAGTGCTGGAGGCCCCCCTTTCCTGGCATGACCGCCGCAGGCGGCAGCATCCGCGGCTGTGGCAGGAACGCTTTGAGGGCTACCGGTTCCGCAACGTGATGGGCCACCACCATGAGGGGGGCGCACCCAGGACCCTGTATGAAGGCACGCTGGAATTCCCTCCTTCCCCCAGGCGCAGCGTGATGCAGCTCTGGCGCCTGTTCCGCATCTGGGCCGTGCGCACCTTCCTGGGCCGGGTGAGGAGCCGCATGGGGCTGTACACCATGCTGCTGGAAGGCCCGGTGCTGGCCCTGCTGATTTCCCTGACTTTGCGCGCCTCCTCCAGTCCGGAATACACCTTTGCCACCGCCCTTCACATCCCTTCCTACCTGTTCCTGGCGATCATCGTGGCCATGTTCTTCGGCCTCACGGGGGCGGCCAGCGAAGTGCTCAAGGACCGCGCCCTGCTCAAGCGCGAGGGAAACGCCAAGGTATTCGTGACCGGGTATGTGCTTGCCAAGGCGCTGGTGCTTACGGGGCTTTCCGCCGTGCAGTCCGCCCTTTTCCTGTGGGTGGGAAACGCCATTCTGGAAATCCATGAAATGTTCCTGATCTACCTGGGAACCATGACTCTGACGGCCTTTATTGGCGTGAGCCTGTCCCTGCTGGTCTCCGTCTTCGCCAAGACGGAGCGGGCGGCGCTCAACATGGTGCCGCTGCTGCTGATTCCCCAGATTCTGATGGCCGGGGCCATTGTGCGCTTTGATGAAATGAACCAGTTCATCCCGTGGTCCGCCCACCGTACGGATGAACACGGGCGCCTCAAGCCGGGCCGCGTTCCCCTGGTAGCGGAATTCTGCCCCCTGCGCTACTCCTTTGAAATGATGGTGGTGGACCAGGCCTCCAAAAACGTCTGGGAACGGGAACGTGAAACCATCCAGGAGAAGGTGGACGAGCTCAAGGCGCAGCCCCATCTCAATAACCGGGAATTTGAGGAGTTCAAGCTGCTCAAGATGGCGCTCCTCCACATTGCCGCCATTGGCGCGGATGATCCGGAGCAGGCCAAGGCTGCGGTGCGCCAGGTCCGGAGAGCGGCGGTGAACGGCTATGAGAAAAGCTACAGGCAGGTGATTGCCGGGCTGGAACAGCAGGGGAAGGGTAAGCCCTCCGTCAAATCCTTTTACGTCAATGACCGCATTGTGATGCTGGATGAATCCGCGGAAATCCAGCGCGTCAGCCGTGATACGCTGGACCGCCCGGAAATTTTCCTGGCGCGCCGCCAGCCCCTGCCGTGGGGCAACACCGGAAAGGCTCCGGACGATCCCGGCTACAGCGCGGATGAAGGCACGGTGCCTACCCCCTGGAAGGACTCCCTGCTGCTGTTCCTGATGGGGGTTGTTCCCCTCTTCATTACGGGGCGCGTGCTCAAGCGGCGTCTGGAAAAAGCCAGGTAGAAAGCTGCGCCTGCCCGGGCCGGATTCCATGCCTGGGCGTCCGGGGTTTAGGGGAGGAATCTTTTGGGAGGATTTTTGTTGACGGTAGCTATGGCACTGTTAAACTCTGCCCAATACTTCTTTTTATGGACACCAAACATCTTCTCTTTTCCAGTGTTTCTGTTCTTGGCGCTGCTCTCTCCCTGGCGTTGTCCGGCTGTGGAGGTGGAGGCAATTCCGAAACCATGGTGACGCTGCCTTCCGATCTTGATATGGCTTTTTCCCTGACGGGAACGCGTGACCTGGTTTTCAAGGTGAATGACTTTTCCAACAACTTTTTCTGCACTATTTATGATAACGGATGGCGGGAAGATTCCGGGACCGGAGATGACGGCACCGCCGCAAACCTGACCAGCCAGTACCAGGTTTACGGGTATAACGCTGAAAATAAAACCATCCAGAGCCTTACGCTGATCTGGAAGGAAGTCATTCCGAATACCATTTACAATTACAAGAACAACCTGACGATGACTGAAATCAAGCTCCCGACGGGCGGAAAGGGCCAGGGAACGGTTGGCCCCTGGAACGGTTCCATGTACAATTGGGGCGCTGCAGATGGCAATATGGCTGCCGTGAGCGGAGCTTCCGGGGTTGTGACGTATGCCAACTGAGTAAATAATCAATATCCCGTCTGTAAACGCAGGCTGGCCGTAACGGGAGTATCTTGCGATGCTCCCGTTTTTTATGCCCGGCGCGGACCCCGGTAGGAAATATTTCTGCCGGAAGGATGCAGAGGCCGCGGAGTCCCGGACCTGTTAAAAAAGGAGCTGTTCCGGATGATACGGAACAGCTCCTTTCAGTGTTAAGCTATTTGGAAGGAGTATCTTCCTAGTTTGCAGTGACGGAATTGGCGTCAGTAATCGTAATCGTGGAGGGCGCTACGGCTGCATTGTTGGCAAAGGGGTTGGGAGCAGCGACGAATTCCGCGGCCGCCTGGGGAATATTGATGATGCAGTCTCCTTCCGCGTGCGTGCCCTTGTTGCCGTATTTCAGCTCGTTCCAGGTCAGGTGAATATTGTAGGAGTTCTGGACGAGGCCTCCGTTACCCAAAAGGTCCGTGCGTTTTTTTACCGTATAGTAAATTTTCAGGGATGCCGTGTCTTCACCCGTTTTCTGGTAAAAATAGGACGTATAGCCGCCATTGCTGATGTTGCCGGTAGAGCTTGTCAGCGTGCCCGTCATCACGGAGGAGGGATTCATCACAAAGCCGCCTACGCCGGTTTCAGCCAGCGCCGTCTGGGCCGCGTCAGGCAAATTGCCCGTTTGAATAATGACGTTGTAGACTTTGCCGACCAGGGATTCTCCTGTCTGTCCGTTGCCGCTGCTGCTGCCGCCGCAGGAGGAGAGCCCTGCACCGATGAGCATGGAAAAAACGGAAGCGCGGAGAATGGGAAAAGATTTGGGTTCCATAGAAGAATGATTATGACAAATGCTAGCAGATTCCTTACGGTCGTCAACAGGAAACCTCCCCGTCCACGGTTTTTTGCTATTTGAGCACCTTGCCGATCTGCCGGTTGGCGGAAATGATAATGGGGATGGAGGAAACCAGCACGCAGATGAAAAGGGAAATGCCCAGGAGGGTAAGGTCCGGCATGATGTCCTGGAGGGAGAGGGAGGTGTTCTGAAGCTTGAAGAATTCCCCCAGCACGATTTTCTGCGTTTTCATGAAGCAGAAGACGGCTGCGATGAAGGCGCCGCCCACCAGGAAGATGTTCTCCATAATGAAGTTGAGGACCAGGAATACCGGGCGCACGCCGAAGCTTTTCATCAGGGTGTACACGTATTCGTTCTGCTGGAATTCCATGGAGGCCAGGGCCGTGAGCAGAATCCCCACAATCACGGCGATGCCGATGGAAAAGGCGGCGCGGCATTCCGCCTGGTTGCCCATCAGGATATCCAGCCTGCGCAGGATGGGGGCGGTGCTGCGTATGGAAGTGAAGCGCTGGTCCAGGCGCACCAGGTTGCCCAGGGTGGTTTCAATGCCGGAAATCAGGGCTGAGGTCATTTCCGTGGCCTGGATGATGTAAATGGTGGTTCCGCTCCCGGCGCGGAGCCCCTGTGAGGAAAACGTTCCCGCCGGAACGATAATCAGCCCCTGCGGAAAGACCTTTCCCAGAACATGGTGTTCCGGCAGGTGGCAGGCATGGATGGGAAAAGAGAACTGGTTCATCTCAATGGTGCGTGGCCCCTCCTGTTCCAGCTCCTGCTTGAGCCCGAAAAGCAGGAGCCGGGGATGGCGGTCAATGGGCAGGTCCTTCAGTTGCGCATACGCGGCGATGTCGTATTCCACAATCTGGTAATTGCTTTTTCCCATCGTGGCGGAGGCGACCTGTTTCAAGGCCAGCACATTGCAGGGATGGAGCAGGGGGAGGCGCTGCTGGATGAGGGTTTCCAGGGGAGGCTTGCCGTCGGGGTTCACATCGTAGGCGATGATGAGGTCACCCCCGCTTTGCCGTATTTCATCCTGGAGCAGCTTGGTGGAAAGCACGTAGTTGGCCAGGAAGGACAGGGCGCACAGGGAAAGGAAAAAAGAAACCAGAACGCGGGAGAGCGGACTGGCCGGCCGTTCCTTCCAGCGGTGCAGCGTATCCTTAAAGAGATACAGGAGCGTTAAAATCAATGATTTCATGGGCTATATCCAGAAGCCGGGAATCGTGCGTGCTGACAATGCAGATTTTATCAGCCGTTTGGGTGGCGATGAGGTCCTTGATGATGCCCGTGTTGGTATCGTCAAGTCCTGAAGTGGGTTCATCCAGCAGGAGGATGGAGGAGTCTTTCATCAGGGTTCTGGCCAGGGCGGCGCGCTGGGCCTGCCCTCCGGAGAGCGTTCCCGCCTTCTTGTGGCGCAGGCTGTCCAGGCCAAGCTGTCCGATCAGCCGGGAGGCCCGGTCCTTCCATTCCTTTTTAGGGAGCATGGCCATTTCCGCGCATAGCTGGAGATTGCGTTCCACGCTGGCCAGGGGCAGCAGGTTGATTCCCTGGAACATGTAGCTGACTTCCTTCCTGCGGTATTTTGTGTTGGAGAGGGGGACGCCGTGCGGGGTGATGATGTGCCCTGAACGGATGCGGAGATAACCGGCCAGTATTTTGAGCAGCGTGGTTTTCCCGCAGCCGGAATATCCCTTCAGGATGGTAATGCCGGAACGGAAGGTGTGGGAATAATTGTCAAAAATCAGGCTTCCTTTCGCGTAGCCGAAACAGACAGCCTCACAAACCAGTTTCATTTTTTACGGGCGATCAGTTGGCTTTCCCCTTCCAGGATGAGTTCATATTCCGGATGGACCGCTTCCAGAAGTTCCTGCCAGGAAGCGCTGATTTTGGCCGCGGGACAGGAAGCCAGGGCCATCTTGTCCAGGAGGATGACCGGCGTGTTGGGGACGTAGTACAGGCGGGCGGTGCAGTTGGAGCCGATCATGCCGTGGGCGGCATCATGCTGTGCGGGCGGGAGTTTGAAGAAATAGGCCAGGATGTTGCCTCCAGTGGACGGGTTTTTCTCCACCCTCTTGTGGGAAAAGGTGCCGGACATGGAGCCTCCGCTGGCCAGGGGGATGTCCACGCGCAGGGTGGCGGGGTCCAGACGTGTCAGGTCCGGATTGGAGATGG